>NZ_NXMA01000001.1 GCF_005406215.1 Campylobacter aviculae
TCCAAAAAACCTCTTAAAGGATTTTAATGCCTCAAATCTCAATTATCCTACCAACTTATAATGTAGAATTATACATAGCAAGAGCTTTGCAAAGTTGTATCAATCAAACGTTTAAAGATATAGAAATCATAGTAGTGGATGATTGTGGCAATGATAAAAGCATAGAAATCGCTAAAGAATATGCTAAAAAAGATGAGAGAATAAAAATAATCCACAATGAAAAAAATCTAGGCACTTTTGCAAGCAGAAATCAAGGAGTTTTAAATTCAAACTCTCCCTATATCATGTTTTTAGATCCGGATGATTATTTGGAATTAAATGCTTGTGAAATAGTCGTTAAAAATATAAAATCTGAATTCGATTTGCTTTGTTTTGATGCCTTTGTTCATAGAGTAAAAACTAAGCAATTTTATCGTTTTAAAAAAGATGAAATTTTTACTCAAGAACAATTTCTAGAGTTTTTAACCAATCAAAAGCATTATTGTTGGTCGGTTTGGGCGAAAGTTTTTAAAAAAGATCTGATCCTTAAAAGTTTTGAAAAAATTGATATTTTTGAAAGAATTTGTTATGGAGAGGATGTACTTTTTTGCTATTTTTATTTTATGTTGTGTGAAAAAATAGCTGTTTTTAAAGAATGTCTTTATCATTATGAATTTAATGAAAAAGGTAGGTATGAAAATAAAAATAAAGAAATTTTATGGCAAAATTGTCAAGATAAAAAAAGAAGCTTAGAGATCTTAAAAACAATCAAAAATGATTTTTGGGAATTTAATGAAAAGTTTTTTTTAAATTTGGAAAAAGAAATTGAAGGTTTAAAAGGAAGATTGTAGATGAATCAAAAAATGGGCAGTTTGGAGGATTTTAATATAATTTCCAAAAAACCTCTTAAAGGATTTTAATGCCTCAAATCTCAATTATCCTACCAACTTATAATGTAGAATTATACATAGCAAGAGCTTTGCAAAGTTGTATCAATCAAACGTTTAAAGATATAGAAATCATTATAGTGGATGATTGTGGCAATGATAAAAGCATAGAAATCGCTAAAGAATATGCTAAAAAAGATGAGAGAATAAAAATAATCCACAATGAAAAAAATCTAGGCACTTTTGCAAGCAGAAATCAAGGAGTTTTAAATTCAAACTCTCCCTATATCATGTTTTTAGATCCGGATGATTATTTGGAATTAAATGCTTGTGAAGTTGGTATTTTTTCTTTCAATCAACAAATGAGTGATTTGGTAATTTTTAATTTTAAAATGGAGCAAGAAGATAAAAGCACTACTAACACTTGTTTTAGTATGCAAAATATTAATTTAAATATAAATCAATTTTTATTTTTATGTATTTCTGAACATTTAAGTTCTGGATTTTTTAATTCTATGGTCAATAAAATTTACAAAAAAAAACTTTATATTGATTCATTGGAGTCATTTTTTAAACATCATAAAAAAATCTCCATAGCAGAAGATGTACTAACTAATTTTTTATATTTTAAAAATTCAAAAAGTATTTATTTAATCAATCAGGCTTTATATTGTTATTGTTTTAATCCTTATTCTATCACAAGAGAAAAAAGAAATATAGAAAGGATACAAAATAGCGTAAAAGATCTGATATATGTAGCCAATGAGATTAATTTAGCTTCTAAGCAAGTTCTTAAAGAATACTTTTTGTTTTCTCAAATTATTATTTGTAATTTAAATATCCATAAATTAGATTTAACCTATAAGTACTTGACAAAGAATTTCTTAAAAAAGCTTGCGTTAAAACTCAAAAGAAAAGTAGTTAAAATAAAAAGAAAAAAATATATTAAATTAGCCAAAGATATTTTAAAGGAAGCAAATGTATCATCTAGTTTTTAGTGCAGATGAAAATTATATAAAATATACATCAGTTTTGATAACAAGCATTATTTCAAATACAGACAAAAGTAAAAAATTTAAAGGTTTTGATGAAAATTCAAATATAAAAGATGAAAAGTATTTTTTTCATATATTGAGTAATTTTGTAAGCGATAAGACTAGAGAAAAACTTTTAAATTTGCAAAATACCTTAAATGAAATTTTTCCATGTGAAATTATCATACATATAAAAAATGATGAAGATTTTGAAAATTTTCCTACAAGTGGTGCAGCACATAGTTTAAAATTGCCTTATTATCGCTTAAGATTGAGTTCTATTTTTGATGAAAGTATAAAAAAATGCCTTTATCTAGATTCCGACATGCTTTGCATGTGCGACATAAGGGAGCTTTTTTCTATAAATTTAAAAGATAAAATAGTAGGGGTTGTGGGGGACCCTGGCTCTAAAAAATCAAAAATAAAATTTAAAGAAAACGATAAAAAGAAAATTTTTTATTTTGATGAAAATTATTTTAATTCAGGATTATTGTTGATCAATTTAGAAGAATACAAAAAGCATAGTATCGAGCAAAAATGTGAAGAGCTGGCAAGCAAGTGCTATTATATAAAAGCGGCAGATCAAGACTTATTAAACGCTACAATAGAAACAAGATTAAGGCATAAACTTGATTTTGCTTATAATTTTAATATTATCACTCTTTTTTATACCATTTGCAAAGATGAGAAAAAAAATCGTCTCAACTATACAAGGACAGAATTCAACGAGGCGCTTAAAAATCCAAAAATTCTTCATTATGGCGAAAAGCCTTGGAAATTCTTAAAATCTTATTTTGATTATAAGGGTAAAAATATCAATGATTATTGGTGGGATATGGCAAATAAAACACCTATTTTTAATGAAGAATTGCTTAAAGAAAAGCAAGATATTAAGGCTTATTTATTATATGCTAGCTTAGGATATGAGCTTTTAAAGAGTGTAAAAAGGGCTAATTTTTTTAAAATTCATCAACTTATAAAAAGCACAGAAAGAGATCAATTTTATATCGAGCAAACATCTAAGATAAATGACGATATTTTTGGGCTTTGTTGTATGCTTGGTGAAAGTATTTTACACGCTAGAAAACATAAGAAAGATTTTTTTGGGGTCTATTTAAAAGCCTTAAAGATGATTTATAATTTTAAAAAATATCATTTTAGATCAAGAATTTAAAATTTCATTCCATTGTTCTATTACTTTTTCTTTGCTGAAATTTTCTTCAACTTTAGCTTTGGCATTTTCCCCCAATTCTTTTCTTAAATTTTCATCATCCATTAAAAGACAAAGTTTGTTAGCAAATTCATCTAAATTTCCATCTTTAATCAAAAATCCACTTTTTTCATTATCTATGATATAGCTTGGACCTGCATTGACATCAAAAGCTATGCTGGGAATTTGATAACTTGCACTTTCTATTAAAACCATACCAAAACTTTCCCAATGACTCGCCATCACATAAATACTTGCTTTTAGATATTCTTTTTCAATTTCTTTAGTAAAAGGTTTTAAGATAATAGAATTTTCAAGATTTTTTTCTTTGATTAAAGTTTTAATGTTTTCTTTTAACTCTCCATCGCCCACTAGAGTTAAAGTCCAATCTTTATAAGTGTCATTTTTTTGAACAATCTCCCAAATTTCTACAAGCCTTAAAAATCCTTTTTCATCGTTTGAAGTAAATCTTCCAACGCTAAGAACATTTTTTTGAGAGAGATCACTTATTTTTTGCGGGATAAATGGTAAGAAGTTAGGAATGATATAAACATTTTTATGGTGTTGTTTCCAAAGATGGATTTGTTTATTTGAAAGCACAATTAAGGTATCAAAATAGTTATTTTTATTTTTGTATTTTTTAAAATGCGAATGTATAAAATGAATATATTTTGTGTTTTTATTTTTAAAAAGAGGAAATTGCGGACAATTATTGTAAATCATAATATCAATATCTTTATACTTTCTCTTTAAAAGATAGCTTTCATAATATTTATAAAATGCTTTATAAAAAAAGATTTTTTTCATTTGTTTTTGTGATTTTAAATTCAAAAAATCAACTTTTATATTTTTGTCTATTTCATAAGCTATATTTTCATTTCCTTTGTAGAAACTAAGTATTTTTACTTTGTGATCATATTTTAAAAAAGCATTAGCAAGATTAACCACAACGCGTTCAGCACCTCCACCTATGGTGATATCTCCAATGAGTAATAAAATATTCATTTAGTTTCTCCAAGTGGTTTTTTGATTTTTTATAGTATCAAGATAAATTTCATGATTGCTTTGGAGCATATTTTTATCATTTTCTTGATGATAGATATGATAGGCTAGGGCGCTAAATTTGATTCTTCTAAAAATTCCATTATTAAATAAAAATCTCGCAACAAATTCACTATCTTCTCTACCCCATCCAATAAAATTTTCATTAAAGCCTTCTATAACTTCAAAATCTTGTTTATAAAAACTCATATTGCATGTTTTACTACCCTTAACTAGCGTTGTTTTTTTAAAGATTTTTTTATCAATTTTTGAAAATTTATAAATTACTTTAGCTAAGAAATTATTTTTTTGATTTTTAAATCCTTTTTTATTAAAAGCTAGTTTAAAATTTTGATTTTCTAAAATTTTACCGCTTTCATTTTCATTTAAAATGGTTCTAGAACCTTGTAAAATCAAACCTTTTTGAGAAAATTTGAAATGATCCTTTATGAAATCTTTTTCTAAGATCATATCCCCATCAATTAAAATGATATATTCACAATGAGACGCTTTTACGGCATTGTTGCGACTTTTTGCCACGCGAAATCCCAAATCTTCTTGCCAAACATGTTTTAATTCACAAGGAAAGTTTTCTTGATATTTTTTGATTAAATCTGCTGTATCATTTTTGCTCCCATCATCAGCTATAATAACTTCATCAGGCATTAAGCTAAGGTGTTTGATGCTATCTAAAACTAGAGCTAGTCTTTCTTTTTGATTGTAAGTGGTGATGATTAGTGCACAATTTTTTGGTTTTTTATTTTGTAGTTCATATAGCTTCATATATTTAAAAAAAGCTCCTAAGGCATTGCAAATGCTAATTATAAAGCCTTTATAACCATAAACAAAGCCTTTTTTGAAAAAATAATTTCTTATAAAAGTCCAAATCGCCCTTAGATTGGCTTTGCAAATACTACTTTTTTTGTGTAAGTTTTGTTTAGCCCATAAGGTGGAGTAATATTGCATTTTTTCAATTAAATGAGCTATATTGTTAAAAGCATAATGTTTAAGTCCATGCTTGAGATAAATTTTTTCTGTATTTTCAAAGATTTCTAGACTTTCATGGACTAAATTTTTATTAAAATGAGTATGCGTTTTGTTAAAAACTCTCCAAACAAAGTCAGGCCACCACCCACAAGCTTTAACCCACTCTCCTTGATAAAGGTTTTTTCTTGGTAATGCAAGGATATTATTTGGTTTTAAATCAAGCTTTTTTAATTCTTCTATACATTCTTTTTCTAAAATTTCATCTGCATCTATACTTAAAACCCAATCATTTTTAGTATAACTTAAGGCAAGATTTTTTAAAGGCCCAAAACCTATAAATTCGCTTTTGTAAATTTTTAAATTATTGTATTTTAGCTGAAAATCTTGGGCTATTTTTATAGTATCATCAGTACTTTCATTGTCAAGTAAGATAATTTCATCAAATTCTTTTAAGGAGTTAAGGCATTTAAGTAGTGTATTTTGTGCGTTTTTAACGATGATAAAAACACTGATTTGTTTTAAATTCATTAAATATCCTTATAAATTGTTTCATCATAGCTTGAAAAACGACGATGAAAGAAAAAGTACTCATCAGGCTTAAATCTAATCATTTCTTCACAACAATTTGCTTGATAAAGCGTGAGTTCTTCGATGCTTTTTTCTAAAGGATCTATAGTTTTAAAAAGTCGGATATGAAATTTTTTATCCTCGCCTTGATACACAAAAGCGGGTAAAATTAAAGCCTTTGTTCTTTGGGCTAAAACACTAGCTCCCATTTGATAATTGACTTTTTTACCAAAAAAATCAAGCCCAATGCTTTCATTATCGGTGCAGTCTTGATCAGTGAGTATGCCTAATACTCGTTTATTTTTAATTGCATTTAGCATTTTTCTTAAACCGCCTTGTTTATCGATAAGGTCTATATCAAATTGAGTCCGATTTTTGGCCAAAATAGAATCCATTTTTTGACTTTCTAGCTTTCTTCCTACTATGGAAATAGCTCCAAACTTAGCAGCATAAGCAAGGCTTAAAAGTTCCCAATTTCCATAATGTGCAGTTGTAAATATAATACCTCTTTGGCTTTTTAAGGCTTCATTTATGATTTCTTCATTGTCGATCACAACTTTATTTAAAATTTTTTCTTTGCTTGTGTTTTGATTTTTAATACAATCTAATCCAAAATTAGCAAAATTGCGATAAATTTGAAAAGAGAGCTCATCTCTTTGGAGTTGATTTTTTTCAGGAAAGCAAATTTGAAGATTGATATCTATAATTTTTCGATGTTTATGATTGATCTTAAAAACGATTTTTGCAACGATAAAAGCTAAAAAATCAAGAATAAAATCAGGCATAATCATCACTAAAAATTTAAGCGTATAATAAGCAAAAAGATAAAGCCAATCTTTACTTTTCATCAAAAATTTCCTTGATCAGTTTTAAAATATCCTCTTCTTCTATACGCATAATGCAAAAATCACTTTTATCGATATGTTTAGAATTTGTAATTTTTTTGCCTGCGTCTATGATTTTATTGATGTTTGTTTTATAGGCATTTCTATAACTTGGAGTGGCTCCAAATATGGTAATAGAAGGCCTATTTAAAGCAAAAGCAAGATGAGTAGGACCGCTGTCATTACCAATAACTAAATCCATCATTTTTGTAAATGCCATAAGTTCTTCTAGGTTGAATTTTGGGGCAAGTTCTATATTTTTTTCATCAATGGCACTTAAATTGATCACATCCTTAGCAAATTCAAATTCTTTAACATTTCCCCAAGATAAGAAAATTTTGGCTTCAGGGAATTCTTGAATGATGAGTTTGCAAAGAAGGGTAACTTTTGTTTTAGGATAAATTTTATTTTCCACACTTGATCCAACATGTATGAGTATATTTTTTGTATTTTGATCAAGTTTTAATTTTTTATGCAAAAGCTGTTTTAAATTTTCATCTACACAAAAAACATCTTTTTTAAAGGCTAAATCTTTTGGATTAAAATCTTCATTAAGAGTAAAAGAACTAAGGCTTAGATACCGAACAAAAACATTTTCATTATAATCTATATTTAATTTTTGATTATAAAAATTGTGTGCAAAACTTTCTTTTAAGCTGTTTTGATCAAAGCCAAAATTATTGCGACTCAAAATTCGACTCACTAGGGCTGATTTTATAAGTCCTTGTAGATCAATAACCGCATTATAATTGTTTTTTCTAGCCTTAAGCAAAATTTTCAAGCTTTTAAAAAAATGCTTATCTTTTAAGGGTAGGGCATAGAGTTTGTCAATGAGTGGATGATTTTTGAGTATGCCTTTAAATTTTTCATCTACAAACCAATGAATTTCTATATCTTTTTTGAAATTTTTTATAAATTGCAGCACTACAGCACTTTGTATAATATCGCCTAAAGCGGATAAACGAACGATTGCTATTTTCATTCAAACCTATATTGTAATTTTTTTGCTATGATTTTAACAAATAATTTTACAAAAGAAGGTTAAACTATGATTAAAAATGAGGGCTATATTTGTATTTTTGATTGTGAAAGCATACCTGATGTCGATTTGATCCGCAAAACTTTAGCTTTTAAGGGAAATGATTTGGAGGTGAGCTTAAAAGCCTTAGAATGGCAAAAAGAGCAAAGTGGAAATGAGTTTTTGCCTTTACCTTATCATAAGATTGTGAGTATTTGTGCAGTGATTGCTGATAGTTTTGGTAAATTTATTAAAGTGAATAAAATAGATGGTGATAATGAAAAAGAAATGATCCATAATTTTTTTTCTTTTATTGAAAAATATGAACCAAAATTAGTCAGCTATAATGGAAAAAATTTTGATATGCCTTTGTTGGTTTTAAGGGCTTTAAAATACAATATTAAAGCGGCAAATTATCTTGATACGCAAAGTGATAAATGGAATAATTATAAAACGCGTTTTTCAGAGCTTAAGCATTGTGATTTGTTCGAAAGCTTTGGAGGATTTAGGGGGATGAAGCTTGATGTGCTTTGTGCCATGGCTGATTTGCCAGGAAAATATGATGTGCATGGTGATGAGGTGATGAGTTTATACTATGAAGATAAACTTGAAAAAATTCATGAGTATTGCGAAAGCGATGTTTTAAACACCTATATGCTTTTTTTAAAATATGAGCTAATCAAAGCAAATATTAACGATGAGGATTATGTTGGCTTTTTAGATACCATGAGTGAATTTTTAAAAACAAAAAAGGCTAATCGTTCTTATATTGAAGTCTTTTGCAAAGCGTGTGAAAATGAAATTTCTAAAATACAAATTTAATCGTTAAAATAAATATATTAAAATTTAAAAAGTTATTAGTAATCAAGAAAGGAAAAATGATGAAAATTCTTATCAGCGGCGGTGCAGGATATATCGGTTCTCATACCTTAAGGCAGTTTTTAAAAACAGATCATGAACTTTGTGTTTTAGATAATCTTTCTAAGGGATCAAAAATCGCAATCAACGATTTGCAAAGCATAAGAGATTTTAAATTTTTTGAATTAGATTTGAGTGATTTTAAAGAGGTCAAATCTTTATTTGAAAGGGAAAAATTTGATGCCATTGTTCATTTTGCGGCAAGTATAGAGGTTTTTGAGAGCACTCAAAATCCTTTAAAATATTATATGAACAATACCATAAACACTACTAATTTGATTAAAACTTGTATAGAAACGGGTGTAAATAAATTTATCTTTTCTTCTACGGCTGCAACTTATGGAGAACCTCAAACTCCGGTTGTGAGTGAAAATAGTCCATTAGCGCCTATTAATCCTTATGGTAGAAGTAAATTAATGAGTGAAGAGGTTTTAAAAGATGCCAATAAAGCCCATCCTGAATTTAAGTATTGTATCTTAAGATATTTTAACGTTGCGGGTGCTTGTATGGATTTTCATATAGGCCAACGTTATCCAAAGGCAACTTTACTTATAAAAGTAGCGGCAGAATGTGCGGCAAAAAAACGCGAAAAAATGTTTATTTTTGGTGATGATTATGATACAAAAGATGGAACTTGTATAAGAGATTATATCCATGTTGATGATATTTCAAGTGCGCATTTGGCTGCTTTAGAGTATTTGCAAAATCATGAAAGCGATATTTTTAATGTGGGTTATGGACATGGTTTTAGTGTAAAAGAAGTGATTGAGTCTATGAAAAGAGTGACTGGGGTTGATTTTAAGGTAGAACTTGCTTCTCGTAGAGAAGGGGATCCAAGTGTTTTGATCTCTGATGCACAAAAAATAAGAACTTTAACTTCTTGGCAGCCAAAATTTGATGATTTGGATTTAATCTGCAAATCAGCTTATGATTGGGAAAAACAGTGCTAAAAAGACTATTTTTCATTTTAAGCAAAGAGGATAAAAAATTTTTATTTTCTTTGCTTTTTTTTTCTGTTTTAATTTCTTTTATAGAAAGTTTTGCAATCTCTTTAGTGATGCCTTTTATCACTTTAGCGAGTGATTTTTCTTATTTTGATCGTAATCATTATTTGATAGAAATTAAAAATTATTTAGCTTTGCCAACATTTAAAATCATTGTTTATTTTGGTTTTGTTTTGATTATTTTTTATGTTTTAAGAGCTCTTTTAAATAGTTATTATTTTCACTTATTGGCTAAATTTTCCAAAGGAAGATATCATAATATTGCCTATAAAGTTTTTGCAAAATTTTTAAATATTAATTATGAAAATTTTACTCAAAAAAATCAATCTGAAATTTTAAAATCCATCACAGGAGAAGTTTATAATCTAAGCACGATGATTTCTTCATTTTTATTGATGATGAGTGAGATTTTTGTTGTGATATTGCTTTATGTTTTAATGCTTTTAATTAATTATAAAATCACTTTATTTTTAAGTATTTTTATGGTTTTTAATGCATTGATTTTAATTAAAATTTTAAGCCCTATTATCAAAAAAGCAGGGCTTAGACGCGAAGAAGCAATGAAAAATTTTTTTGAAATTTTAAACACTAATCTAAATAATTTTAAACTCATTAAACTCAAAACCAAGGAAGATGGAATTTTAAATCTTTTTAAAGCTCAAAGCGAAGCTTTTGCTAAAGCAAATATTACTAATGAAAGCATGAGTGCCATTCCTAGAATTTATTTAGAGGGTGTGGGTTTTTGCATCCTTGTTTTTATCGTGATTTTTTTGGTTTTAAAAAATGAAAGTGATATTTCTAGCATTTTAGCTACAATTTCCATTTTTGTCTTAGCGCTTTATCGTTTGATGCCAAGTGGAAATCGTATCATTACAAGTTATCATGATTTGATTTATTATCGTTCTTCTTTGGATATTATTTATCAAATTTTTAAACAAGAAGAAGAAAATTTAGGCGATGAAGAAATTTCTTTTAAAAAAGAACTCAGGCTTGAAAATTTAAGTTTTGGTTATAAGGGTAAAAAAAATCTTTTTAATGGTTTAAATTTAGAGATAAAAAAAGGTGAAAAAATCGCTTTTATAGGGGAGAGCGGTTGTGGTAAAAGTACTTTAGTGGATATTATTTTAGGGCTTTTAAGTCCAAAAGAAGGAAAGGTTTTGGTTGATGGGGTGGAATTAAATTCTAAAAACGCTAAAAAATATCGCCAAAAAATAGGTTATATCCCTCAAAATATCTATCTTTTTAATGACAGCATTGCTAAAAATATTAGCTTTGGAGATGAGATTGATGAAGAAAGACTTTTTAGAGTGATCAAGCAAGCAAATTTGGAACATTTTATCAAGCATCTTCCTGATGGAATTTGGACAAAAGTTGGAGATGGTGGAAGTAATTTAAGCGGAGGGCAAAAACAACGCATAGCTATTGCTAGAGCTTTGTATTTAGAACCTGAAATTTTAGTTCTTGATGAAGCAACATCAGCGCTTGATACTAAAAGTGAAGCTAAGATCATGGATGAAATTTATAAAATTTCAAAAGATAAAACAATGATTATCATTGCACATCGTCTTTCTACTATAACAAATTGTGATAGTATTTATCGTTTAGAGCATGGTGAGTTGATTAAGGAAGATTAAGTGAGAATTACTTTTATTATAGCGACTTTAAACTCAGGTGGTGCAGAGCGTGTTTTGGTAACCTTAACAAATGCACTTTGTAAGGAACATGAGGTGAGTATCATAAAATTTCACCAAGGAAATTCTTTTTATCCATTGGAAAATAATATCAATCTTAAAACCTTGCCAGAGTTTAGATTTGATACGATTTATCATAAAATTGCAAGTCGTTTTAAGAAATTTTTTACATTGAGAAAATTTTTAAAACAAACTCCAAGCGATGTATTTATTTCTTTTTTAGATACTACAAATATCGCTTGTATTATCGCTAAAATAGGGCTTAATACCCCACTTATTATTAGTGAGCATAGCAATCAAGCTTATTTAAAATCTAAAATTTGGAGATTTTTAAGGCGTTTGACTTATCCTTATTGTGATGCTTTAAGTGTTTTAGGTAGTAGTGATAAAATTTATTATCAAAAATTTGTCAAAAGGGTTGAACTTTTATTAAACCCTTGTCATTTTAGCAGTGAAATTCCACTTGATTCTTCTTTTGAAAAAGAAAATTTAGTCCTTTTTGTGGGTCGCTTGGATGCAAATAAAAACCCTATGATGTTTTTAAAAGCAATCGCTAAATTAGATCAAAATATACGAAAAAATTATCGTTTTGTAGTAGCGGGTGATGGGGAATTAAGATCTGTGCTTGAAAAAAAAGCCAAAGAAATGCATATCGGGGTGGAATTTTTAGGCAGAGTGGAAAATGTTAAAGAGCTTTATAAAAAGGCTAAAATACTTTGTCTTTGCTCTTTTGTTGAGGGTTTGCCAACTGTGCTTGTAGAAAGTTTGTATTTTAATGTGTGCCGAATTTCAACTTTGTATCATGATGGCTCTAAAGATTTGATCGAAGATAATAAAGATGGTATTTTGGTAGAATGTGACAATGAAGAAATGTTGGCAAAAAAAATTGAATGGGTTTTGCAAAATGAAGATTTTAGATTAAATTTAATACAAAATGCCAAAAAAAGATGTATTAATTTTGATATTAATGAGATAAAAAAACAATGGCTAAAATTGATTAAAGAAGTTTCTCATGGCTAAAATTTCAATCATCGTTCCTACTTTTAAGCGTCCAAATTTACTCAAAAAAGCCATTAAAAGCATACAGATGCAAAATTATAAAGATTTAGAAATTATCATTAGCGATGATCATTCAGATGATGAAACAAAAGATATAGTGCAAGAAATGCAAAAGCAAGATAATCGTATAAAATATGTTTTAAACGATAAATACAAAGCAGGACCTAATGGAAACAAAAATAATGGCTTAGATCATGCTAATGGGGAATTTATAAGCTTTTTGGATGATGATGACGAGCTTTTGCCTCATGCTTTAGAAATTTTAATGCAAAAAATTGATGAGGGTTATTCTCATGTTATTGGAAATTGTTTTATAGAAAAAGAAGGAAAACTCACTCAAGAATTTAGCGGAAGAGGCTTAAACAAAGATCAAGAACTTTGTAAGAAAGATTTTTTGATGGGAAAATTTCACGGAGAGTTTTTTTCTATTTTTAAAAAATCTTTATTAAACAATCAGCGTTTTAATGAAGAATTTTATGGAAATGAAGCAACACTTTGGATACACCTATACAAGGAAAAAACTTTTTATATTCATCAAGCCTTTCGAATTTATCGTTTAAATAGAAGCGATAGTGTAACTTTAGCGGCAAGTAAAAATGCTATTAGAGTTTATCTTGGTTATTTAGAACTTGCTAGAATTTTAGAAAATGAGTTAGAACAAACTGGCGATGAAGATTATAAAAATATGTGTGCAAGTTATTATAAGATGGCGGCATATTATGCAAAACTTGGAGGAAAATTTAAAGAGCTTTATCGTTGTTTATTTAAAAGTTTGAGTATCAAGATAAATACACCTGCTTTAATATTACTCATTTTAAGTATAATTCCAAGTAGTATGATTAAAAAATTATCTAAAATACGGACGAGTTTATGCAAAAATTAGCAATTTTTATTTATTCTTTAGGAAGTGGTGGCGCTGAAAGAGTTGTGGCAACTTTACTTCCCATGTTAAATCTTAAATTTGAAGTGCATTTGATTTTAATGAATGAGAAAATTTCTTATGAGATACCAAAATGCAATATCCATTTTTTAGAACATTCTAAGCCTAGTGAAAATGCGATTTTAAAATTTATTAAACTTCCATTTTTGGCTTTAAAATATAAAAAAATGTGTAAAAAACTAAATATAAACACCGAATTTGTATTCTTAAATCGTCCAAATTATATAGCTTTAATGGCAAGAATTTTTGGCAATAAAACCCGCCTCGTTATTAATGAATGCACCACTCCAAGCGTAATGTATAAAAAAAAGAATTTTAATTCTTGGGCGAATAAATTTTTGATTTCTTGTTTGTATCCTAAGGCGGATTTGATTTTACCAAATTCTAAAGGAAATTTAGAAGATCTAGTTCAAAATTTTAAAATCCAAAAAGAACAATGTAAAATTTTATATAACGCTATAGATTTAGAAAATATAGAAAAAAAATCTCAAGAGGAAATTGCTTTAAAAGATAAATTTATTTTAAGCGTTGGGAGATTGGATGCAGGGAAAAATCACGCTTTGCTTATCCGTGCTTATGCAAGACTTAAAACAAATTTAAAGCTTGTTATTTTAGGCGAGGGAATTTTAAAAAATGAATTAGAAAATTTGATACAAGGACTTGACTTGGAAAATCAAGTCTTACTTTTAGGTTTTGATAATAATCCTTATAAATATATGAGCAAATGCGAATTTTTTGCGTTTGCTTCGGTATTTGAAGGCTTTTCTAATGTTTTAATCGAAAGTTTAGCTTGTGGGTGTGCTGTGGTATGTACCGATCATAAAAGTGGAGCTAAAGAGCTTTTTGGGAATGATGAGTTTGGTTTGTTGGTAGAAGTAAATAATGAAAATTCTATGTTTAATGGTTTAAAAACAATGCTTGAAGATAAAAATTTAAGACAAGCTTATAAAAATAAGGCCAAAAATAGAGCACTTGATTTTGATAAAGTTAAGATTGCACGTAATGCTTTAGAATATTTAATAGGATAGTGTATGTTTAAAAAAGAATATTTTAAAAACCCTTATACAATTTTATTTTTAATGATTTTAACTGCTTATATTTTTAGTGTTGTATGTAGATTTTATTGGATTTTTTGGGCGAGTCAATTTAACGAGTATTTTTTTAACGATCAGCTTATGATCACTTCAAACGACGGCTATGCTTTTGCTGAGGGTGCAAGAGATATGATAGCAGGTTTTCATCAACCTAATGATTTATCATATTATGATGCTCCTTTATCTACGCTTACTTATTGGATTTATAAATTTAGCCCTTTTAGTTTTGAAAGCGTTATTTTATATATGAGCGTTTTTTTATCTTCCTTGATCACTATACCACTTGTTTTAATTGCCAATGAATATAAAAGTCCTTTGGCTGGTTTTATAGCAGCATTATTAGCAAGTATAGCTAATAGTTATTATAATAGAACTATGGCGGGATATTATGATACAGATATGCTCGTTATTGTTTTACCGCTTTTTATTTTGTTTTTTATGATACGACTTAATTTAAGAAAAGATTTATTATCGTTAATTCTTTTACCTTTTTTTGTGATGGTTTATCTTTGGTGGTATCCTTCAAGCTATACCTTAAATGTTGCTTTGATAGGATTTTTTCTGCTTTATACTTTAGTTTTTCATAAAAAAGAAACTATTTTTTATATAGGTGTTATTTTAATGCTTATAACTCTTTCTAATATTGCATGGTTTTATCAAAGTGCCATTGTAGTTTTATTATTTTGTTTTTATGTGTTTAAAAATGAGTATTTCAAGTTGAAATTTTTAATTGTTTTGGGAATGATAACTTTGATTTTTTTGATTTTAAGCGGTGGAATTGATCCTATACTTTATCAGCTTAAATTTTATATTTTTAGAACAGATGAGAGTTCAAGTTTGACGCAAGGTTTTGTTTATTTTAATGTTAATCAAACCATACAAGAAGTCGAAAGCATTGATTTAAGTGTTTTTATGAAAAGAATCAGTTCTAGCGAGATTGTATTTTTTGTTTCTATTATAGGTTTTATTTGGCTTATAATGAAACATAAAAGCATAATTTTAACTTTACCAATGCTTTTTCTAGGTTTTTTGGCCTTAAAAGGGGGGCTTCGTTTTACTATTTATGCTGTACCTATTTTGGCTCTTGGATTTGGTTTTTTGATTTATTTTCTAAGAGAGATTAATTTAAAAAAATATAATTTAAAAGCAGTGAATATTATTGTTATTTTGTTTGTTTTCTTGTCTTTAATTCCAGCTTTTTTTCATATTTATATCTATAGAGCACCAACGGTTTTTTCTCAAAATGAAGCTTCGCTATTGAACAAATTAAAATCAATTGCTGGTAGAGAAGACTATGTTGTAACTTGGTGGGATTATGGTTATCCTATTCGTTATTATAGCGATGTTAAAACCTTAGTAGATGGTGGAAAACATTTAGGAAAAGATAACTTCTTCCCTTCTTTTGTTTTAAGTAAAGATCAAAGATCAGCTGCAAATATGGCAAGATTAAGTGTGGAATATACGGAAAAAAGTTTTTATGCTCCTAGCAATAGTCTGTTAAGAAAAGATATTTTACAGGCGATGATGAGAGATTATAATGAAAGCAATGTCGATTTATTCTTAGATTCTTTATCTAGATCTGATTTTAAAATAGATACACCTAAAACCCGAGATATCTATATTTATATGCCTGCTAGAATGTCTTTTATTTTTTCAACGATCGCTAGTTTTTCTTTAATCAATCTCGATACTGGAAAATTTAATCAACCTTTTGTTTTTAGTGCAGCTTATCCTTTAAGCAATGATAATGGAGAAATTATATTAAGCAATGGAGTTTCTTTAAGTGATGATTTTAGAAGTTTGAAATTTGATAATGATGTTTCAGCAGATATTCATACTTTTATTGAGTTAAATTCAATACAACAAGATGATTATAAAATGATCCCAATTAACGAAAATGGACAATATTATCTTTTTTATATCAAAAATAGTTCTATTCCATACATACAATTTATATTGATGGATAAGACTATGTTTAACAGTGCTTTTGTGCAAATGTTCTTTTTGGGAAATTATGATAAGAATTTATTTGATTTGGTGATTAACACTCAAGACGCTAAAGTTTTCAAACTAAAAATTTAAAAGGTTCCATATAGATGAAAATCGGTTTCTTATCTCACGCAGGAGCAAGTATATATCATTTTAGAATGCCAATTATTAAAGCTTTAAAAAAACAAGGCCATGAGATTTTTATCATAGTTCCAAAAGATGAATACGCGCAAAAACTTCAAGAGTTGGATTTAAATCTTGTTGTTTATGATTTTTCAAGATCTAGTTTAAATCCTTTCGTGGTTTTTAAAAATTTCTTTCATTTGAAAAAGGTATTAAAAAATTTAAATTTAGATCTTATTCAATGTGCTGCGCACAAAAGCAATACTTTTGGAATTATAGCTGCTAAATTAGCCAAAATTAAATATATTTTTGGCTTAGTGGAAGGCCTTGGTTCTTTTTATATTGATGATAATTTTAAAAGTAAGATGATAAGATGGAATATTAATTTATTGTATAAAATTTCTTTTAAGCTTGCTAATGGCTTTATCTTTGTAAATGAGAGTAACGCTTTATTTATGAGAAATTTAGGACTTAAGAAAGAAAAAATTTTTATCATTAAATCAGTTGGCATTAATCTTAAAAAATTTTTCCCTATAAAAATCAATCACGAGTCAAAAAGAATTTTTTGGAAGAATTTTGATATTGATGAAAAACCCGTCGTTTTAATGATAGCAAGGGCTTTATGGCATAAAGGAATTAAAGAATTTTATGAGAGTGCAAGATTGTTAAAAGAACAAGCCAATTTTATTTTAGTAGGTGGAAGAGATGATAATCCTTCTTGTGCGAGTTTGGATTTTTTAAATTCGGGTTGTGTGCATTATTTGGGTTCTAGAAATGATATAGTGGAATTATTGCAAAATTGTGATATTTTTGTGTTACCAAGCTATAAGGAAGGGTTTCCTGTGAGTGTTTTAGAGGCTAAAGCTTGTGGAAAAGCTATTGTAGTGAGTGATTGTGAAGGATGTGTGGAGGCAATTTCAAATGCTTATGATGGACTTTGGTTTCAAACAGGAGATGCTAAAGATTTAAGTGATAAAATCGAACTTTTATTGAGCGATGAAAAATTAAGGGATAATTTAGGCGCAAATGCAGCCAAGGATGCTTTAAAATATGATGAAAATATCATAGCACAGCATTATTTGGAAATTTATAAAAGGGTAATTAGTAATGTATAATCATTTTTTTAAGAGAATTTTTGATTTTTGCTTAGCTTTATTTTTGCTTGTATTATTTTCTCCAATTATTCTTATAACAGCTTTGCTTTTAAAACTAACTCAAGGAAGTGTTATTTTTACTCAAGATAGACCAGGTTTAAATGAAAAAATTTTTAAAATTTATAAATTTAAAACAATGAGCGATGAAAGAGATGAAAATGGAGAACTTTTGCCAGATGAAAAGCGTTTAAAGGCTTTTGGAAAACTTGTAAGATCTTTAAGTTTGGATGAGCTTTTACAGCTTTTTAATGTTTTAAAAGGTGATATGAGTTTTGTTGGGCCTCGTCCTTTATTAGTGGAGTATTTGCCTCTTTATAATGAAAAACAAAAATTGCGTCACAGTGTGCGTCCCGGTATTACAGGATGGGCACAAGTAAATGGTAGAAACGCTATTTCTTGGGAAAAGAAATTCGAGCTTGATGTTTATTATGTAGAGAATCTTTGTTTTTTATTTGATTTAAAGATTATGTTTTTAACCGCTTTAAAAGTTTTAAAAAGAAGCGGAGTGAGCAAAGAAGGACACGTTACTACAGAGAAATTCAATGGCAAAAACTGAAAAAATTTACATTTATGGCACGGGTGGGCATGGATTAGTTTGTGAAGATGTCGCTTTGAGTTTAGGTTATAAAGAATGCATTTTTTTAGATGATTTCAAAGCAAAGCCTTTTGATCCAAATTTAGAAAAATATGATTTTTTTATCGCCATAGGGAATAATCAATTAAGAAAAGATTTTTTTGAAAAAGTTTCTCAAAGTGGTTTTAAAATAGTCAATCTCATTCATCCAAGTGCGATCATTAGCCCTAGTGCTTCTATAAAAGAAGATGCTGGAATTTTAATCATGCCTTATGTTGTAGTAAATGCAAGGGTAAAAATTTCAAAAGGGGTTATTTTAAATACCTCAAGTGTAATCGAACATGAGTGCGAAATTGGAGAATTTTCACATATTAGCGTTGGAGCTAAGTGTGCGGGCAATGTAAAAATAGGAAAAAATTGTCTTTTGGGAATTAATTCTTGTATTTTGCCAAATTTAAGCTTAGCTGATGATAGTATTTTAGGTGGAGGATCAACTTTGATTAAAAGTCAAAATGAAAAAGGTGTTTTTGTAGGAGTGCCTGCAAGAAGGATATAGGCGATTTGGAATACACTTTTTTGATTAATTTGTCAAATATCCTTCACCTTTGGGATGGGTGTTTAGCGGTGTTGGCTATTTGATATTTTTAGTCAGTATGTTTTTCTATTATAAATAATGAAATTAAACATAAAATTCTTTTTAAAATTAGAATAAAATGCAATTTTAAAGTGCTAATTATATTTGCAACTTGTTTATATTTTTGGAATTTTTTAATATTTGGCATTATTTTGATACTTTCTTATTCTTTCAGATTAGAAAATAAAATTTTACAAGATCTTTGGAAGTTAAATTGTGGATTTATTGCTTTTGATTTGATATTTTGTATTAATGTGGTGATGGTTTGAGAAGATGGAATTTGTGTTTTAATTAATATAATTTTTTTATAAAAATTTATAAGACGTGAAAATTTAGAAATTTTTAAAGTAGAAAAAATGAAATTGCTAAATAAGAACAAACTTATTTTATCATTAAAAATAAAATACTCCTTAAGTTTTTAAAGATATGTGTAAAAAAGAAGATTTGAAAAAAACTTCAAATGTGGTATAAAAATAAATTTTAGTTGCAAAAAGAATTTTTAATGTTTGATTTTTAGTAAATTATTTTAGATACAATGTATAACAAATACAAAGCTCTTTATAAAAAGGATAAAAAATGAGATTTTTTCTTTCTCCTCCTCATATGAGTGGCAATGAATTAAAATATATTGAAGAAGTTTTTAAAAGTAATTATATAGCACCCTTAGGTGAATTTGTAAATCGTTTTGAAAAGAGTGTTAAAGAGTACAGCAAAAGTGAAAATGCCTTAGCTTTAAATTCAGCTACCGCGGCTTTACATTTGGCTTTAAGGGTTGCGGGAGTGGAACAAAATGATATAGTTTTAGCCTCATCTTTCACTTTCATAGCTTCAGTAGCACCAATTTGCTATCTTAAAGCAAAACCTGTTTTTATAGATTGTGATGAAACTTATAATATTGATATTAATTTATTAAAACTTGCTATTAAGGAATGCGAAAAAAAGCCAAAAGCTTTAATCTTGACTTATCTTTATGGAAATTCTGCAAAGATGGATGAGATTGTGCAAATTTGTAACGAAAATAATATTATTTTAATTGAAGATGCCGCTGAAGCTTTGGGAAGTTTTTATAAAGAAAAAGCTTTAGGAACATTTGGAGAATTTGGGGCTTATTCTTATAATGGCAATAAAATTATCACAACTTCAGGTGGCGGTATGCTTGTTGGTAAAGATAAAGAAAAAATCGAAAAAGCGAGATTTTATAGCACTCAAGCAAGGGAAAATTGTTTGCATTATGAACATTTAGATTATGGATATAATTATAGATTGAGTAATGTTTTAGGTGCTATTGGTCTAGCACAGATGGAAGTTTTAGAACAAAGAGTGCTTAAAAAAAGAGAAATTTATAATTGGTATAAAGAATTTTTAGGAGATAAATTAACTTTTTTAGACGAATTAAAAGATTCAAGAAGTAATCGTTGGCTAAGTACCGCTTTGATTGATTTTGATATGAAAGAGCTTAATTCTTGCGAAAAAAATATCAACATTTCTCAAAAAAATATACCCTTGCATCCAAAAATTTCTAAATTAATAGATGATTTAAAAAAAGAGCAGATTGAAACACGCCCACTTTGGAAGGCTATGCATACTCAAGCAGTTTTTAAAGATTGTAAAGCTTATATCAATGGAAATAGTGAGCTATTTTTTCAAAAAGGAATTTGTTTGCCAAGCGGAACAGCTATGCAAAAAAATGATGTAAAAGAAATTTCAGAATTAATTCTTAAAAGCATAAAGGAATGATATGGATTTTTATAAAAGTAGAAGATTAATCTTTTTTTTATGTTTTGATATTGTTTTATTTTCTCTTTCTATATTTTTAGCTTTTTCTTTGCGTTTTAGTGGAGATATTGCAAATATTTTCTATCAAGGTATGTTTAAAGCAGGCATTATTTTAATTTTTTTAAAAATAGCTTTTTTATTTATTTTTAGAATTTATAAGGTTGCTTGGAGATTTTTTTCTTTAAACGAAGCTAGAAAAATTTTCTTTGCTTTAGTTTTGGCTGAATTTTGTTTTTTGATTATTTTTTATTTTTTTAGTGATTTTTTCAATCCTTTTCCAAGAAGTGCAATAGGGATTGATTTTGTTATATCTTATATGTTTATAGGAACTTTAAGAATCAGTAAAAGAATGCTTGTAGATTTTAAATCTTCTAAAGCCCAGCAGGAAAATCCTTGTATTGTCATAGGAGCAACTTCTAAGGCTTTACACTTATTAAAGGGTGCAAGAGAAGGAAGTTTAGGATTTTATCCTGTTGGGGTGATCGATGAGAGAAAAGAGCTTATAGGGACTTATTGTGACAAATTTATCGTTCAAGATAAAAGCAAAATTAAAGAATATGTTCAAGATGGTATTAAAACAGCTATTATTGCATTGAAACTAGAGCAAGAATCCTTAAAAAAGCTTTTTGAAGAATTAATAGACTATGGCATTATAGATGTTAAAATATTTTCTTTTACCCAAAATAAAACTAGAGATATCAGCATAGAAGATCTTTTAGCTAGAAAGCCAAAAGATTTAGATGATGGAGCTGTAGCGGCATTTTTAAAAGATAAGGTTGTTTTGGTAAGTGGAGCAGGTGGCACTATAGGAAGTGAGCTTTGCAAACAATGCATTAAATTTGGTGCAAAACATCTTATAATGCTTGATCATAGCGAATTTAATCTTTATAAAATCAATGAGGAATTGCAAAATTTCAAAGAAAAAATCACTCCTTTGATGATGAGTATTTTAGATCAAGATTCTCTTGATAAAGCATTAAAAACATATCAACCTGAATTGATTTTACACGCTGCTGCTTATAAACATGTCCCACTTTGCGAGCAAAATCCTTATGCTGCTGTGATTAATAATATAGTAGGGACAAAAATTTTAACCGATTGTGCTAAAGCCAATGGTGTTAAGAAATTTGTAATGATTAGCACGGATAAAGCTGTGCGTCCAACAAGTGTCATGGGATGCACTAAAAGAGTTTGTGAGCTTTATACACTAAGTTCTTCGAGTTCTGATTTTGAAGTTGCTTGTGTGCGCTTTGGTAATGTATTAGGATCAAGTGGAAGTGTGATTCCTAAATTTAAAGCTCAAATTGAAAATGGAGAAGCGCTAACCTTAACACATCCTGATATCGTGCGTTATTTTATGCTTGTAAATGAAGCTGTGCAACTTGTTTTGCAGGCTGGGGCTATTGCAAAAGGTGGAGAACTTTTTGTGCTTGATATGGGAAAACCTGTTAAGATTATGGATTTAGCTAAAAAAATGCTTTTGCTTTCAAATCGTCCTGACTTGGAAATTAAAATCGTAGGACTTAGAAAAGGAGAAAAGCTTTTTGAAGAACTTTTAATCGATGAAAATGACGCTAAAACAAAGTATGAAAGTATTTTTGTAGTAAAGAATGAAAAAGTTGATTTAAATGTTTTAAATTCTCAAATTGAGAAACTTAAGCAGAATAAAGATGTAATTAGCCTTTTAAAAGAGATAGTGCCTGAATTTAAACATAATGCCGGAGGTAATTAATACAATTTTATTGAAAATTATTTTAATATAAAATTATAGTTTTTAATGATTGGATCGTAAAACGAATAAAATTAAATTTGAGTTTAGTGGGTTTATTCTAAATGAAATTAAGATTTAGAATTTTAGATAGAAAATTTAAAGTAAAAATCGAATTATGAGATTTTTTACTTTAAATGGTTATAATTATATTATATTTTGTTTTGTGGTATAATTTTAATCGATATATTTTTATTTATTTAGTAGCAAAATATAAGAATAATTAAGGAAAAAATGTTATAATTACTTTTTACAATTTAAACAAATTAAAAAATTGATAGCAAAATAAAAAATTTTGAAAGGACAAATTGTGAAATTGTTGGTTGTTGATGACAGTTCTACTATGAGAAGGATTATTAAGAATACTCTAACAAGACTTGGGCATGATGATGTTCTTGAAGCTGAGCATGGGGTAGAAGCTTGGGATTTGCTTGTTAAAAACGATGATATTCAAGTTTTAATTACTGACTGGAACATGCCTGAAATGAATGGTTTAGAGCTCGTAAAAAAAGTTCGTGCTGAAAAAAAATATGAAGATATGCCTATTATTATGGTTACAACAGAGGGTGGAAAAGCAGAAGTAATTACCGCTTTAAAAGCAGGTGTTAATAATTATATTGTAAAGCCATTTACTCCTCAAGTTCTAAAAGAAAAACTTGAAGATGTTTTAGGTACTGGTACTGGAAGTGGGGAAGTTGCAGCAGAGTAGTTGTGTTATTTTAGAAAATATTAAATGCAAAAAAATTATTATGAATTGTTTTTTAAAGTAAATAAACAATATAAGAATTTATTTCTTGATTTTATTTTTGATTTAGGCATCGAGGCAATAGAAGAGAAAAATGAGGGTATTTATATACGTTCAAATGAGAGTTTAGAGGAACTCTCATGGGCTCTTGAGGTTTTTGCTCAAAAACTGAAAGAAAAATTCGATACAAAAGAAGACATTCTCTATAGTAAAACCATCAAAGAAAAAGAAAATAAAGATTGGATAGAAGAATATAAAAAAAATATCAAACCTATCTTAATAGATAATGTTTATATTCATACCACTTGGCAAGAAGAAAAACCAAATTACATAAATATCAAAATAAACCCAGCTTTAGCTTTTGGTTCAGGTCATCATGAAAGTACGTATGCTTGTGTAAAATTTTTACAAAAATTTGCAAAAAAAGATGATTTGGTTTTAGATTTGGGTTGTGGTAGTGGGATTTTGGGTATTACAATGTCAAAATTAGGATGCAGGGTGGAAATTTGTGATACTGATGAGTTAGCTATCTTAAGTTCTTTGGAAAACGCAAGATTAAATAATGTTTGTTTTGAAAATTCTTGGCAAGGTTCCATTGATAAAGCAAAATTTAAATATGATTTAATTGTAGCAAATATTATCGCAGATGTTATTTTGATTTTAGAGAAAGATATTAAAAAGCATTTAAAAGAGAATGCTATACTTATATTGTCTGGAATTTTAGATAAATATCAGACAAGAATTAAAGAAAAATTTCAAGATTTAGAACTTATTGATGAATTAAAAATCAATGAATGGTGCTCTTTTGCATATAAAAAAAATAAAGGAAAAAATAATGAGTAATTCTTCAAATAATAAAGGTAATTCGCAGGGTAATAATTTTTTTAACAAAAACCCGATTTTTATCTTTGCAATTTTTGCTATTGTGATGATAGTTATTTTTAAAGGTTTATTTGATGGAAATACTTCTTTTAATGGAGTTTTAAACGGAGGAGAAACCTATAAAAATATCCCTTATTCTGAACTTAAAAAGTTAATAGAAAATGGTCAAATTAATCAAGTAAGTATAGGACAAACTACTATAAAAGCAGTATCAAGCATACATAATACAGTTTATACTGCAAAAAAAGTTATTGATCCTGAGCTTGTAAGTTTACTCGATAGTAAAAATATTGCTTATGGAGCATATTCTGAAACAAATTGGTTTACTGATATACTTTTTTCATGGGTTTTGCCAGTATTTATTTTCTTTGGAATTTGGATGTTCTTAGCTAGTCGTATGCAAAAAAATATGGGTGGTTCTATTTTAGGAATAGGAAGTTCTAAAAAATTGGTTAATTCTGAAAAGCCAAAAGTGAAATTTAACGATGTTGCAGGTGTTGAAGAAGCTAAAGAAGAAGTTAAAGAAATAGTTGATTTTTTAAAATATCCAGAAAGGTATATTAAACTTGGAGCTAAAATTCCAAAAGGACTTTTGCTTGTTGGACCTCCAGGAACCGGAAAAACTTTACTTGCAAAAGCGGTTGCTGGAGAGGCAGATGTTCCGTTTTTCAGTGTTTCTGGATCTTCTTTTATAGAAATGTTTGTAGGAGTGGGTGCATCTAGGGTAAGAGATTTATTTGAAAATGCTAAAAAAGAAGCTCCTGCAATTGTGTTTATTGATGAAATTGATGCTATAGGCAAAAGTCGTGCTGCAAGCGGTATGATGGGTGGGAACGATGAGAGAGAACAGACTTTAAATCAACTTTTAGCAGAGATGGATGGATTTGGAACTGAAAGTTCTCCTGTAATTGTTTTAGCAGCTACAAATCGTCCTGAAGTTTTAGATGCTGCTCTTTTAAGACCAGGTAGGTTTGACAGACAAGTTTTAGTAGATAAGCCAGATTTCAAAGGCAGGTGTGATATTTTAAAAGTACATATGAAAGATGTTAAAATTTCTCCTGAAGTGAAAGTTGAAGATATTGCAAGACTTACCGCAGGACTTGCTGGAGCTGATTTAGCAAATATTATTAATGAAGCTGCGTTGTTAGCGGGTAGGGATTCTAAAAAACATGTAGAACAAAATGATCTTGTAGAAGCAGTAGAAAGAGCTATAGCGGGACTTGAAAAGAAATCGCGTCGTATTAATGATAAAGAGAAAAAAATTGTAACTTATCATGAGTGCGGTCATGCTTTGATTGCTGAAACAACTAAAGGAGCGAAAAAAGTTAGCAAAGTATCTGTTATTCCTAGAGGTCTTGCTGCTCTTGGTTATACGCTTAATACTCCTGAAGAGAATAAATTTTTAATGCAAAAGCATGAATTAATTGCAGAAGTTGATGTGCTTTTAGGCGGTAGAGCAGCTGAAGAGGTATTTATTGGAGAAATTTCAACAGGAGCAAGCAATGATTTAGAAAGAGCTACAGACATTATAAAAGCAATGATTTCTATGTATGGTATGAGTGAAATTGCTGGTTTGATGGTTCTTGAAAAGCAAAGGAATACTTTTTTAAGTGGAGGACAAACTGTTAAAGATTATTCTGAAAAAATGGCAGAATCTTTAGATGATTATGTGAAAAAAACTTTAGATGATCGCTATAAAGATGTAAAAAATACTCTTAATATCTATAAAGGTGCTATTGAGACTATGGTTGCAGCACTTTATGAAGAGGAAACTATAGAAGGTGCAAAAGTGCGTGAAATTATCGAAAATTTTGAAAATGAAAACAATCTTCCAAGTCGTTTGCAAAAAAGCGATGAAGATAATAAAGAAGAAGTCAAATGAAATATATTGCCAAAGAAGGCTATTTAAGTATAGGTACAATTATTGTTTTTATTATATTTTTTTGGATATTAAATAGCTTTTCTTTTATTCTTTTTTGTTTATTGGTGATATTTTTGTTTATTTTTAGAAATCCAAGTCGTATTTTAGATTGTAGTGATAATAAAGCCATTCTCTCTCCTATAGATGGTAAAATTACTAAAATAGATAATATTTTTCATAAAGAATTAGGGGAAAGTATAGAAATAAGTATTACTAATTCTTTTTGTAATGTAGGATCTTTTTATACTCCTTTTGAAATGAATATTGATGAAATTAAATGCAAACACGGACTTTTTTTAGATGATAAATCTGGGAATTTAAATTTTTTAAAAGAGAAAATTTGTATAAATGCTACAACAAATTCATCTAAAATATTTTTAGAAATATATGCCGGAAGCTTGGGAAGAAAATTAAAACTCGATTGTATTTCTTACGATTTAAAAGTAGGAGACAGGTTAGGTTTTTTGATTAATGGAAAAATTAAGCTTATACTTCCAAAAAATATACGTATCCGAGCAGGGATTGGAGATGAAGTAAGATCAGGAACTTTACTGGGTTATTTGAACTAAGGAGTGTGTGTGAATACTAATAAACCTCAATTTGTCTATATTCTACCAAACCTTTTTACAGCTGCTTCTGTTTTTTTAGGTGTGATTTCAATTATAAGTTCCATACAGGGTAATTATGATAAAGCTTTAATTTATATTATATTTTCTTTAATTTGCGATGGGCTTGATGGACGTGTGGCTAGGCTTACGAAAACCACTTCTAAATTCGGAATAGAATTTGATTCTTTGGCTGATTTGGTAGCTTTTGGTGTTGCTCCAGCTATGTTTTTTTATATGGCAATAGGATCTGAATACGGAAGATATGGTTCTTTAGTGGCAGCTTTTTTTGTAGTGTTTGGAGCAATACGTTTGGCAAGATTTAATGTTACAACGGGTACATACGAGCCATCGGTTTTTATAGGACTTCCTATACCTACAGCAGCCGTTGTAAGCGCTATTTGGACTTATAGCTATTATCATTATGATTTTCTAAAGGCATACGGTATTGCTTTTTTGGTTTTACAAGCTGTTTTAGGCTTGTTAATGGTAAGCAATATACGCTATCCAAGTTTTAAAAAATTAGATTTTAATCGATCTAGCGTTTTAAAAGTACTGATTATATTAATAATTATATTTTCATTTTTATATCTTTACCCTCTTAGAAGCTTAACTATTTTAGCAAGTCTATATGTTCTTTATGGAATAATAAGGGCTTGCTATACAATTGTTTTTTCTAAATTTAAAAAAAGTTAGATGTAAAAATTGGCAATATCTTCACATTCTTTGATACTAAATCCAGCTTTTAGTCTTGCATTTATATTAAGTTTTTTTCCTGCGAGGGAAAATTGATTGAATAATTTGCAAATATCTATAAAGTTATATTGATTTTGATTGGAAAATTTCCACCAATAATCTCCTTTTTTAACATGTTTAATTTCATCATTTAAAATAATCATTAAAATTTCTTTTAATAAAGGCTTTATGGGATGATTTGAACTTTCTAATTTTGCAACCACAAAAGGGTTAGCATCAAGTCCTTTCGCTTCTAAACCACGATGAACTACTCCCATTCTAAAATTTAAAGAATTTTGAGTTACTTTTAGTGCAGCTTCTAAATTATCATGTACGCTAAAATCTCCATACTGAAAACCAAGTTCTTTTAAAGCAGAATTTAAAAAATTAAAATGTTTTATTTCTTCTTCGGCAACTTCTAACCAGTCTATATAAAATTGTTCGGGCAAGTTTTTAAAACGATAACTAGCATCTAAAGCTAAATTGATAGCACTGAATTCAATGTGTGCTATAGAGTGGATTATTTTAGCCAAAGAATGAGTGGAGTTTACAAATTTAGGACGTCTAATACGTGTTGGGTGTAATAATTTTAAATTCGAATTTATATTTTCCTTAAAAATACTTATTTGTTCATGATTGAAAGATATTTTGCCGCTTTTGAAATTATCATAAAAATGAGAAAATTGGCTAAATTTTTTTTCAATATCTTGTTCATATAAAATTTTTTCCAAGTTAGAAAAGAATTCTTGATCCATTTTTGTTCCGATTTTTCTTTGAATTATATTTAAAAAAAATAAATTTTGTTATAATTTTCTTTATTTTAAAATTGGAAAATCACAATGAAAAAATTAAATGAGGAAGAAAGAAGGGTTATTTTATTAAAAGCTACTGAAGCACCTTTTAGTGGGAAATACAATGATTTTTATGAAAAAGGAAGTTACCATTGTAAGCAATGCGGTTTCAAGCTTTACAGATCGGAAGATAAATTTAAGTCAGGATGCGGTTGGCCAAGTTTTGATGATGAAATTCAAGGAGCCATAAAAAGAGTTCCAGATAAAGATGGAATACGCACTGAAATTGTATGTGCAAATTGTAATGGACATCTTGGGCATATTTTTTTAGGAGAAGGATTTACAAAGAAAAATGTTAGACATTGTGTGAATTCGATTTCATTAGAATTCGTGAAAGGTTGAAATGTTATCAGGTTTAAGTTCTGATCTTTGTTTGATGTTTTTTTCAAGCATAACTCTGCTTGCTATTTTAAATCCATTTGGTAATTTAACACAGTTTTTATCTATGAGTGATGGTTTGCCTTTAAATCTTAGAAAAAAACTATTTAGATATATACTCTATACAGCACTTGTTATTGTTCTTGTATTTTTATTTTCAGGTCCTTTATTAATGAACTATGTTTTTCGTATTTCTTTAGATGAGTTAAGAGTATCTGGAGGATTAGTATTAGTTATTATGGCGATTAAAAATTTACTTTTTTCTACAAAAATGATTATGAAAGATTTTAGTTTTTATCAAGAAATGGACGATAAGGAGATTTTACGTCAAAGTTTAATCCCTATGGCTTTTCCTATGCTTGTAGGCCCTGGAACTTTAGCTAGTGTCATTGTTATTTCTGAAGATGGCGGTCTTGATATCGCACTTGGAGGAGTGATTATAGCTTTTATTTTTATGTTTGTACTTTTTCACTTCGCAGCAACAATTGAAAGGATTGTAGGTAAGCTTATTTTGCACATTTTTTCTCGTATCGCTCAAGTATTCATTGCTGCTATGGGAATTAAAATGATAATAGTCGGACTTAATAATTTTTTTAATTAATATTTTTATTTTAATTTTTTTTTTTTTTGATATAATTGCGATTTTAATTTTTTATCGAAGGACGGAAATATTAATGTTTAAGCAAAAAAACGACACAAAGTTAATTGCAGAACTCGAAAAAAAATGTGACGGTTTCGAGGATATTTTAAAATCTATTAGTAATACTATGGCAGTTATTGAATTTAATGAAGAGGGTACCATTTTAGATGCTAATAAAAATTTTTTAGATACCATGAAATATTCTCTTGACGAGATTAAAGGTAAGCACCATAGTATGTTTTGCTTACCTGAAGTTGTGAATTCTTCTTCATATAGTGAATTTTGGAGAGATTTAAGAAGTGGAAAAGCTAGAAGTGGTCTTTTTAGACGTATAGCTAAGGGTGGAGATGATATTTACTTAGAGGCTAATTATTTGCCAATCAGTAATAAGAATGGACAAGTTTATAAGATTATTAAATT
Organism: Campylobacter aviculae; assembly: GCF_005406215.1. Taxonomy (GTDB): domain Bacteria; phylum Campylobacterota; class Campylobacteria; order Campylobacterales; family Campylobacteraceae; genus Campylobacter_D; species Campylobacter_D aviculae. Next base: position 29,509 of record NZ_NXMA01000001.1, read on the forward strand.
TGCTAACAATATTACCCAAAGACATTATGAAATGCTTGATCTTAAAAATACAATTGCAGCAGCAGAACGTTCGATGGCTATTATTGAATTTAAGCCAGATGGAACCATCATCACCGCTAACGAGAATTTTTTGAAAACCATGGATTATACTCTTGATGAGATTAAAGGTAAGCACCATAGTATGTTTTGTGATTCAAAGTATAGTAATTCCAAAGATTATCTTCAATTTTGGGAAGACTTAAGAAATGGTAAATTTCAGTCAAGTAAATATGTAAGATACGGAAAAAATAATAAAAAAGTGTATTTAGAAGCGAGTTATAATCCAGTTAAAAATGATGATGGAAAAATTTATAAAGTGATTAAATTTGCTACAGATATTAGTGAACAAGTTAAAAGAGATCAAGAAAAACTACATCTTATTAGCGAACTTGCAGAAAAGAATGACAATCTCACACAAGAGGGCGATCGTGTAATAGAAAATACTGTATTAAATGTACAAAATATTGCTGATATGATGTCGCAAAGTTCAAATTTAGTTTCATCTTTAAATCAGCAATCAGATGAAATCAAATCAATCATTCAAACAATTAGCGATATAGCAGATCAAACCAATTTACTTGCTTTAAATGCTGCTATAGAAGCTGCACGTGCAGGGGAGCATGGTAGAGGTTTTGCTGTTGTGGCAGATGAAGTTAGAAATTTGGCTGAAAGAACAGGACATTCTGTAGATGAAATTACTTCAACTATTAATTCTATTCGCAATGTAACCTCTCAAGTTGTTGAAAGTATTAAAAATGGTCTACAGGACGTAAGTCAAAGTGTCGAGCTTGCAAAAGAGGCAAGAGATTGTATGGAAAAAATTCGCGAAAGCTCTGCTGAAGTTGCCAGAGCGATGTCATAAGTGCAAATTTGCACTTATGATTGAATTGTAAGCTTCTTAAAATTTTCAAATCCACTTTTTTGTTCACACTTTTCTTTCACTATATCCAAAAATTGCTTTCTAGGAATGTTTTTTGCACCCATAAAGTCCAAATGTTTATTGTAAATTTGACAATCTATAATAAAATCATAGGGCATTAATAATTTGCAAAGTTTTATCATGGCAATTTTGGAAACATTTTTTTTAAGACTAACCATACTTTCTCCAAAAAAAACCTTTCCTATAATTAGCCCATAAATTCCACCAACAAACTCATTTTGATCGTAAAGTTCTAAAGTATGCACATGACCTTGCTGAAAAAGTTCGTTATAAGTTTGTATAAAATCATTATCAATCCAACTTTGCTGACGTGTATCACGACAAAATGTAATGAGCTTTAAAAAATCATAATCAAGTCGTACTTCATAAAGATTAATAAATTTTTTCATATTTTTTTGTATGTGAATTTCATCGGGATATAGTACGCATCTAGGATCTGGACACCACCAAGTAACCGGATTGCTCGTCCATGGAAAAAGTCCAAAACGATAAGCTTTTAAAATAAAATCCGCTTCCAGTTTCGGACTTAAAAAAACAGGTGCATCCTTAGGAGCTTCAAGAAGTTTAGAATATAAATTCGAGTTGTCCATTTTTATTAAGTTTAATTTTAACTACTCCACCTTTTTTAAGTTTTCCAAAAAGAATTTCTTCGCTAATTTTTTCTCCAATTTCTTCGCAAATGATACGTTTGAGTAGTCTTACACCAAATTCTTTATTGTAAGCTTTTTTAGCTAAATAAATTTTAGTTTTTTCATCGGCAACAATTTTGGTATTTTTTAAATTTAAAGAAATTTCATCTAGTTCTTTTTGTACAATTTTTGATAATATTTCATTATTTAGATCGTTAAAATGTAATATTTTATCTATTCTATTGATAAACTCAGGAGCAAAAAAATCTTTTATAGCACGATCACTTTTTGATTCATTTTTACTTAAAAATCCTAATTCATTGGTTTCTTTTAAGCCTAGATTTGAAGTCATGATGATGATAGTGTTTTTAAAATCTATTTTAAGCCCACTATTATCTGTAAGTTCAGCATTGTCAAATATTTGTAAAAATGTATTACTTAGATCAGGATGAGCTTTTTCTATTTCATCAAAGAGCACCAAACTAAAAGGATTTTTTCTTACAGCATTACTTAAAAGTCCCCCATCTTCATAACCAACATAACCAGCAGGAGATCCTATTAATTTACTAAGTGCGTGTTTTTCGGCATATTCACTCATATCAAAACGTTCTAAATTGAGTCCTAAAAATTCTGCTAAAGCTTTACAAAGTTCTGTTTTACCAACTCCACTAGATCCTGTAAATAAGAATACTCCTCTTGGGGTATTAGAATTTTTAAATCCTGCAAAGCTTTGTTTTAGAGTAGATACTAATTTATCAATAATTTCATCTTGGCCAAAAATTTTCGTTTTTAGATTTTTATTTAGATTAATCAAGGCTTTATTTTGATCGAATTCAAACATTTTATGATGGTGAGTCATTTTAGCTAAAACTTGTTCTAAATCTTTAATGCTTACATTTTGTTTATTTTTTGGATTAAGTGCAAAAGAAGCCCCAACTTCATCAATAAGATCTATAGCACTATCTGGTAAATATTTATCATTAAAAAATTTTTTACCCCAAGCAACGGCTTGTCTAAGAATTTCATCATTTAATTTAATTTTATGGAAAGTTTCATATTTGGTTTTGAGTCCTTGTAAAATTTGAAAAGCTTCTTCTTGGTTTGGCTCATCTACATTGATTTTAGCAAAGCGACGACTTAGAGGTTTATTTTTGTCAAAAGTATTTTTGTATTCCATATAAGTGGTAGCACCTATACATTTTAAAGTACCGTTACTAAGTGCAGGTTTTAAGAGGTTTGAAAAATCTGTATGTGATTCTCCTGTTGCTCCTGCTCCAACGATAGTATGAATTTCATCAATAAATAAAATTGCATTAGGGATTTTATTGAGTTCGTCTAAAATTTCTTTGATGCGTTTTTCAAAATCCCCGCGATATTTGGTTCCAGATAATATTCCAGCCATATCTAAGCTGAAAATTTTGGCATTTTGCAAATTTTTAGGAACTTTTTTTTCTATAATAGCAAGTGCAAGCCCTTCGATAATAGCTGTTTTGCCTACTCCCGCTTCGCCAACTAAAATAGGATTATTTTTTTTACGACGCGATAAAATTTGCAATATTCTTTCGAGTTCAAATTTGCGACCAATTAAAGGATCTATTTTTCCTTGTTCTGCTAAAAGTGTTAAATTACTTGTATAAGATGTTAAAATTTCTATTTGAGCATTTTGTTTAAGATATTCTAATTTTTCTAAATTGATATCATATTTTTTTAACAAATAACTTGATATTGTTCTTTCATCTTGTAAAAGTTTTTCTAAAAAGTCAATAATTTTCATTTCATTATAGTCATTTGAAGCTAAAATTTCGTCTAAAACAATAGAATTTACAGGAGTAACTTCTTGATTAATAACTTCATTATTCTTTGCTATATAATTTTTAAGTTCATTTTCCAAAAGTTCTAAATCTTTTTCAGATAATTCTTTAAAAATTTCTTGAAAATCAGGACTAAGCTTGAGTATAGCAAAAAGTAAATGTTCGCAGGTTATAAATTCGTGCTTATTTATTAAACTTAAATGTTTAGCATTATCTAGATATTTTTGTAAATTTTCTTGATATTTCATTCTTCTTCTACTTTAACTCTTAATGGAAAATTTGCTATTTTTGCCGCGTTAAAAACTTTTTTTTGTTTTGAGAGCGCGATTTCTTGAGTATAAATTCCACATACCCCACTTCCGTTTAAATGAACTTCTAGCATTATTTTACTTGCGGTTTCAAAATCATGATAAAAAATATTCATTAAAATTTCTATAACAAAATCCATAGTTGTTACATCGTCATTTAGAAGTATAACTTTAAACATTTTAGGTTCTTGAAGTTTATTTTTTTCTAAAGTTTTAGTTTTTGGCATTATTTTTCTCTATAAATTCGATTTAAATCTTGTTGCATTAATTCAGTTGGAATTTTTCCAAGATAAAAATTTGTAGGAGCGTTATTATTCCAATAATCACTGAGACTTTGATAAATTCCATTTTTCATAACAACTTTAAAAGGTAATTGTTCCATACTTTGATAGTTAATATCTTTTAAAATTTGAGCAATGATGCGATCATTTTTTGAATTATTACTCAAGAAATAATAAGCTCCATAATCATTAGCAAATTTTTTTACAGCCTCATCGCTAACATCTTCAAAATGTGTTAAGCCTATAATAATAAATTTATCCGCGTTATTTTTCCAAAGTTTGCTAAGACTTAAGGCTTCCTCCTTGCAAGGCGCACAAAAAGTCCCAAAAAAATCAATCATTAAAACTTTATCTTCTTCACCTTGGACAACAAATCCTTTTTCTGTGCGTATAAGAGTTTTAGATCCTCCATTGATATTATTTAAGACAATTTTATCTCCTCGGTGATAGTCTTCAAACATATAATCATTTTGCATTTCTTTTTCATGTGAGCAGGCACTTATGAAAAAAATCAAACTTGTAAAAAAGAAAATTAAAATTTTTCTCATTAAAATCCTTTGTTTAAATTTTTTATAGCAGCCTTTGCCTCTAAATCCGCTTGCTTTTTCTTTAGGGTTTCGCGTTTATCATGCAAATTTTTACCCTTGGCTAAAGCTAAGGTTGCTTTAACTTTGTTTTTATCATTAAAATAAAGATCTAATACAACAAGTGTATATCCTTCAATACCAACTTTTCCAAAGAGTTTGTCAATTTGCTTTCTATGCATTAATAACTTTCTAGCACCTCTTTCTTCATGTCTATAGAAAGTATGAGTTGTATTTAATAAAGCAATATGGGCATTTAAAAGAAAAAGTTCTCCTTTGATAATACGAACAAAAGAGTCTTTTAGATTAACCCTTCCTGCACGTAAAGCAACGACTTCACTTCCTTTTAAAACAATTCCTGTTTCAAAACGTTCTATAATACTATAATTAAACAAAGCTTTTTTATTTCTTGCAATAGTTTTCATAAATCAACCTTAAAAATACTACTGCCACTTCCACTTAAAAAATAATCTTCATTTAAATAAACTGACATTTTAGGATATAAAGATACACAAGGGGTAAATAAATCATTAAGTTCTACATTTTTATATCGTTCAAGCAATTCTTTGGTGGTTAAATTCTGGTAAATTTCAGCTTGTTTAAAGTTGGTGTTAAAATCTAAAGGCTTTTTATCGAATTCTTTATAAACTTTAGCTGTATCACAAAAGATTTGTGGAAAAGTCCAATGGATATTTGGAATTTCATCTTCAAAGGGTTTTATAATTTCTCCACACCCACTTACATTAGCAGACTCAAATCCGCTCAAAAAGAAAGCAATATCACTCCCTAATTTAGTGCTTAAGTTGATAAGTTTTTGTGTAGATAATTGTAGATTTAAAATTTCATTTATCATGATTAAAAAAGTAGCACAATCACTACTTCCACCGCCTAAACCTGCCCCTATTGGAATGTTTTTAATGAGTTTTAAGCTTTTGTTTTTAAATAATTCCTCAAGTTCATTTTTGTAGCCAAACTCACACAATAAAAAGTAAGCTTTTTTTATAATATTGTGCTCACAATTAAATTCGCTGATTATCTCAAAACCTTCTTTAGTTTTTTCATCACTTAAATAAAGTTCATCATAAAATTGCTCAAGTAGTATGAAGCGAGAATTTAAAAGATGGTATTTTCGATTATCTAAGCCTATAAGTTTTAAGAAGATATTTGCTTTAGCGTATGCTTTCATTGGATTAGTTTTTTACTTAAGTCATCCAGTTTTATGTCATTTTCTACTACAGAATGTAAATTTTCATCTTTAATCTGAGTCATTAATTCTTTTCTTAAAATCATGAGTGATTTAGGAGCATCAATGCCTATTTTAGCATAGCCTTTTCCAGTTTGGACCACTTTAATTTCAATACCTTCACCGATAATAATACTTTCGTTTTCTTTTCTTGATAATATTAACATTTTTCAACCTTATTTAAAAGATATTTTACCTTATTTTCCTTAATATTAATAATGCTAAAATATTTTTTGTCTTCTATATAATAATTTCCATCATTTTGATATTTAAGATCTTCTAAATTTAATTTAGTGCCATTTTCAAGTTTATTCATATTCTCAATAAAATTAGGTTTTAAATCAAGATATTCTAAAATATTCAATTTTTTTTCATCATCATAAACAAATTCCCCCTCTTTTATACGTTCTAAAGCACTTAAGGTGGCATTAATACCTAGTTTTTCAGCAAAAAGCTCACAATAAGATCTAATATAAGCACCCTCGCTAACGCTTATTTCAATACTTAAAAAAGGGTGGTTATAATGTAAAATTTTACAAGAAAATATTTCCATAACGCAAGGTTTTAATTTTATATTTTCTCCTTTTTTTGCAAATGTATAAGCTCTTTGACCATCAATTCTTTTAGCACTGAATTGAGGCGGAATATAAGTAATAGAACCTAAAAGCTTGTTTTTGATTTGTTCTAAGAATTCAAGACTATAGGAGTTGGGAATTTTTATTTCTTGTATATTTTTATTATCAAGACTTAAGGACTTAACTCCAAGCCATAGGGTTGCTCGATAAATTTTTGGAGTTTTTTTTAAAAATTGAAAAAGTTTAGTATATTTTCCAAATGCGACTATTAAAACTCCTTTTGCGAAAGGATCAAGAGTTCCTGAATATCCAGCTTTCTTATGATTATATTTTTTTTTCAATTGATTTAAAAAAGCATTAGAACTGATTTCTGCAGGTTTAAAAGCGACAAAAATTTTATTCATACAGCTCTTTCTACGAAACTCGATAAAATAGTGCGTTCTATGCCGCCAAAATTGATTTTTAGTCTTTCTTCTTTCCCATTTTTATTTACATCAACAACCCTTCCAATGCCGAAAATTTTATGTTTTATCAAATCTCCTTTTTTATAATTTGACACATTTTTTTGAGAAATAAAATAAGAAGAGTCTTGACTAAGCTTACTTTCTTCTAAAAATCTACTAGGAAAAAGTTTAGTTCTTGATCCGCGATAAAATCTAGAGTTAGAAACACTTAAATGGAGTTGTTTTTTTGCTCTTGTTATAGCAACATAAGCAAGACGTCTTTCTTCTTCTATATCTGAATTATCCACAGGAAAAAAGCCTTCTTCAAGTCCTATGATGAACACATGATCAAATTCCAATCCCTTGCTCGCATGAATACTCATAATATAAACACAATCTCCATCTAAATTATCCTGATCGCTCAGCAATGAAATTTCGCTTAAAAAATCATTGAGTTTAAGATCTGGATTTTGTTTGATTTTATCATTGAGATTGGCATAAAATTCGCAAATATTAGCAACTCTATCTTCTCCATCAATTTGTTCTTTGTAAAAATCTTTCAATTTGATTTTTTCTTCAAATTGATCAATGAGTTGTTTTAAATTTTGACATTCTAATAACTCATAAATAGAATGGATAAATTTTTGTATTTCATGATTTGTTTTTTTCGAACTGATAATATTGGGATTGCATAATGCTTCAAAAAGAGAAATTTTTTCTTTTTTGGCATACTCTTCAAATTTTTTGATACTACTTTCTCCTATACCTCTTTTTGGACGATTAATAATGCGTTTTAATGAAAAATCATCATCAGTATTGGCAAGAAAACGCAAATAAGCAATCAAATCTTTAATTTCCAATCGCTCATAAAAACGCATTCCGCTAAGTAGTTTATAAGCGATTTTTTCACGCATAAAAGCTTCTTCAATAGATCTAGAGAGCGCATTGACACGAAACAATACAGCAATTTCATTTGCAGGAGTTTTATTTTGGATAAGCTCTTTTATTTTTTTACAAATCGTAGCACTTTCTAACTTTTCATCATCGCTATAAATAAGCTTGATTTCTTCTCCATGATCTTTAGTGCAAACTAAGGTTTTACCTAATCTTTTTTTATTGTGTTCTATTAAAATATTAGCGGCATTTAAAATCGATCCCACAGAGCGATAGTTTTGCTCTAATTTTACAAGTTTAACATTGTTAAATTGGCTTTGAAAATTTAAGATATTTTCTATTTTTGCTCCACGCCAACCATAAATACTTTGATCATCATCGCCTACAACACAAATATTTTCATGAGAAGTGCAAAGTTTTTTTAAAATTTTATATTGTAAAGTATTGGTATCTTGATATTCATCTACGGTGATGTATTGGTAAAAATTACTTTGAGTTTTAGCAAATTCTAAATCATTTTCTAAGATTTGATAGGGCAAAAGTAGCAAATCATCAAAATCTACAAAATTATATTTTAAAAGATAATCTTGATATTTTTGATAGTATTTAGCATAGGTTTTATCTGAATCTTGGATTATTTTTAAATCTTTTAAGATTTCATCTGGACTTTTGGGAATGTTCTTACAAGTTGAAATAAAATACGAAATTGTGGAAATATTTTCTTTAGAACTATCAACCACTTCTTTTAAAATTTTTTTTATATCATCACTATCTATAACGATGAAATCATTTTTGCGACCAAGTTTTTCAATATGCATTCTTAAAAACATCAGTCCAAATTTGTGAAAAGTGCACAATAACGGATTTGCATTGCTATTGATTAAAGATAAAGCTCGCGTTCGCATCACACTTGCTGCTTTGTTGGTAAAGGTTAAAGTTAGTGTACTTGAAGCAGGAATTCCTACTTCTTTTATGAGATAGGCTAGACGAGTTGTGATAGTTTTTGTTTTACCGCTACCCGCACCTGCTAAAATCAGCATAGCTCCGTCGATATGAGAGGCTGCTTCTTTTTGACTAGAATTTAAATCTTTAAATAAATTCATTTTTTCAAAAGGTCTAGGTTTTTTGGATTTTTTAAAAAAACATTTTTAGATTTTTGTAGTTTTTCTTCATTTTTGCGTTGATATAAACTAAAATTAACAAAGATGGCACTATTTTCTACTTGGATTTGTGTTATGGCTCCAAGATCTACTTTAACATAGCTATCAAAATCATCAGGACCAAATCCAGCATGAAATTGTATATAATCTTTTTCTAATTCTATGGAACTAAAAGTATATCCGCCTAAGGCAAAAAGAACATAGGGATTTTTTTTGACATCCAATTCAGGAGGTAAAATAGGATTAAAATCTATAAATTGTGTATTGGCTACTATAGAAAATTCTATATTATTTTGAATCAAGTTTTGAAGCACTTCATAGCAGTTTTTTTGCATTAAATTTATAAAATCTTGATTTTTTAAAATTATTTCTAGCATAATCTTACAACCTCATGAATTCATCGATAATTTTTTCAATTTCAATCATACCAATTTTCCAAAAATTTTCACTTTCTATATCAAAACCAAACATGGATACGAGTTCTTTCGGGCTTACACTTCCTCCCAGTGAAAGCATTTTTATATAAAGTTCTTTAAAATTTTGTTTTTCTTTTCTCTTATAAAGCCCATAAAGAGTAAGCACTAAAAGTTGTGCATAAGCATAAGCATAGCAGTAAAATGGACTATGGATAAAATGCGGAATATAACTCCACCAAAGGGCATAATTTTTAGTTAAATCCACACTTTCTTTAAACATTTTTTGAGATTCTTCCATCCAAATTTTAGAAATTTCTTCGCTATCAAGTTCGTGTTTATAGCTATGGATACGCCTTTCAAAGCAGGTGAAATTAATTTGTCTGTAAAGAGTGGCAAAAATATCTTCAATTTTTGCAGCATAAAGGGCAGTGAGTTCCTCTTTTTTTAGTTTATTTTTAACATAATCAAATACTAACATTTCCGCAAAAACTGAAGCTGTTTCAGCAGTTGTAAGTGGTGTGTCTTGATTTAAAAAAGATACATTATAGGATAATTTTTGATGTATAGTATGTCCTAATTCGTGCGCAAGAGTGAAAAGATCTCTTCTTTTGTTGGTGTAATTTAATAAGATAAAAGGATGAGTATCTGGAGTTGCCGAATGCGAAAAGGCTCCTCCTTGTTTTTTATCTTGAGGATATACATCGATCCATCCTTTTTCAAAGGCTTCTTTTGCAATATCTCCAAAAATAGGTGAGAAATCATAAAAAGCTTCTAAAATAATTTTTTTACTCTCTTCAAAGCTAAAATTTACTTCTTTTCCGATCGGAGCATAACGATCATAATCTTTTAAAGTATCATACCCTAAGATTTGTTTTTTCTTTTTATAAAAACGCTCTACAAGTGAAAAATTTTGTTGAGTTGTTTTTATAAGTGCATCAACGCTTTGTTTAGAAATTTGATTTCTCAAATGTCTTGGTGTTTCTGCATCTTCATAACCACGCAAAGTGCAAATATTTTTGAGTTCAGTTTTTATCATATTGAGTATGAAGGTAAGTAAATTTATATTTTTATTTAAAGCCTTTGTAAATTTTTTAGCTGCTTTTTTTCTAATTTTCCTATCATGATCGTAGAGTTTGCTTAAAATTTCTTCTTCGCTTAATTCTTGATCCTCAAAGGAAATTTTTAAAGAACTCATACTCTCATCAAAAAGCCGGCCAAAAGCACTTGCACCTGTATTAGACATATAAAGCATAATGCGTTCTTCTTTTTGACTTAAATTATAAGCTTTGTTTTTGAGTAAATTGGAAAGATAAAAACTATAATCTTGACAAAATGTTATCAATTCTTTTGCTTTTTCTTCATCCATCATGCAAAATTCGAGTTCAAAAAATAATAAATTTTCTTCCGCCTTTTTGCATTCTTGCTCATATTTAGCATAAAAAGAACCCTTAGAAGTATCCTTGGCAAAACATAAATAAACATAAGTCATTATTTTAGAAAGACTTAAATTTAAATTTTCATATTCTTTAAGAGTGTTTAAAAAATCATTTGCACTTAATGTTTCTAGTTTGTTTTCAAAAGTTTTTTTAAAAAATTCTGATTTTTCGATACATTCAGACATTTTGTTTTCTAGTTCATTTTCGTTTTTAAACAATACACTTAAGTCCCATTGTGTCATAAATCTTCCTTAATTTTCTAAGATCAATTTTTTTAAAACAGCCATTCTAATTGCAACACCATTTTTAACTTGTTTTAAAATTAAAGCTCTTTGATCTTTCATAAGTTCATCGCTGATATCGATATTTCTATTAACTGGACCTGGATGAAGTAAAATGAGTTTTTTATCTTTTATAAGTTTAGGATTAATGCAAAAATCATTGGCATAGTCTTTTAAAGATGCATAAACAATTTTTTCATGTCTTTCAACCTGAGTTCTTAAGCTCATAATAATATCTGTACTTTCAATCAATTCTTCATTCAGATGATAAGATTTAGGTAAGGATGAATTTGGCATGAAATGAGGCGGCGCAACTAGGGTAATTTTAATACCAAATCGACTAAGAAGTTCGATATTAGAAGAAGCTACACGAGAATTTTTTATATCTCCAACAATTAAAACTCTTTTATTTTCAATATTTCCTTGAAAATGCTCATAAATTGTAAAAAGATCGAGTAAGGCTTGTGTAGGATGAGCATGTTTGCCATCTCCACCATTAATAACTGGACAATGCATATGTGAAGCTAAGATTTGAGGGACTCCAGAATTGGCATGTCTTACAATAATAGCATTTGGATTCATAGCATCTAAATTGGCAGCGGTATCATAAAGTGTTTCGCCCTTGCTTGAGCTTGATCTTGAAACATCTAAGCGTAAAACTCTTGCTCCAAGTCTTCTTGCAGCACTTTCAAAAGATGAAAGTGTTCGAGTTGAATTTTCAAAAAAAATAGTCGTAATGCTTTTTTCTTTAAGAAAATCTTTTGGTTTTTCATCTAAAAATTCTTTAGCTTCTTTAAAAAGTTCTATAATTTCATCGTTGTTAAAATCTTTTGTTGTGATAAGGTGTCTCATATTTTATCCTAAGTTTCTATAAATAATTTGATTAAAGATAAAATCAAAATAAAGTCGCTAAATTATTGAATGTGATTTTATCGAAAAGTTTCTTAATTTTTATAAATTTTGATTGATATATTAATTTGAGATAAAATTATTTTTAGCTATAATACCAATTTTCATTTTAAAATAAAGGACTTTTTATGTATCTATTCACTTCAGAAGTCGTAAGCGCAGGTCATCCTGACAAATGTGCTGATATAATCGCTGATACAATAGTGGATATACTCTTGAAAAATGACAAAAATTCAAGAGTGGCGAGTGAGGTTTTTGTCGCAGGAAATAAAGTTGTGATTGGAGGAGAAGTAAAATCAAATCACAAGCTTAGTAAGACTGATTACGATAATTTAGTTAAAGATGTTTTGAAAAATATTGGTTATGATGGAGCGGGGCATTTTAGTAAAGATCAATGTTTGCATCCTGATGAAATTGATGTAATGGTTTTTTTAAATGAGCAAAGCCCAGATATCAATCAGGGAGTTGATCAAGAAGATGGAGAAACTGGAGCTGGGGATCAAGGTATTATGTTTGGTTTTGCCAGTTGTGAAGCGGATGAGTATATGCCAGCAGCCATTTCTTATGCAAGAATGCTTTGTGATAAGGTTTATGCTTATGCAAAAGCTCATCCACACGAGCTTGGAGTGGATATTAAAACCCAAGTAACTATTGATTATGATACAAAAGAAAATTTTGAAAACTGCAAACCACAGAGTATTCATACTATAGTAGTTTCTGCTCCTTGTATAGAAAGTATGAAGATTGAAGATTTAAGATCTTTGATTATGAAGCTTATTTTGGACACAAATTTGCCAAAAGAACTTTTTCATCCTGAAAAAACAAGAATTTTAATCAATCCTACTGGAAAATACGTAAATCATTCTTCATTGCACGATAGTGGTTTAACTGGAAGAAAACTTATTGTGGATAGTTTTGGTGGATATTCTCCAATCGGTGGAGGTGCACAATCGAGTAAAGATTATACTAAGGTTGATCGTAGCGGACTTTATGCAGGTAGATGGCTTGCTAAAAATATTGTAGCAGCTGGACTTGCAAAAAAATGCATTGTTCAATTGAGTTACGCTATAGGTGTTGCAAGACCAACTTCTGTAAGCGTGGATTGTATGGGGACTAATACAAGTGTGAGTGATGAAGTTTTGAGTGATTTTGTAATGCAAAATTTCTCTCTAACGCCTAATTGGATACGCGATAAATTTGGACTCGATAAACCAAGTAAAGAAACTTTTTTATATGCTGATGTCGCAGCTAGAGGGCAAGTGGGTCAAAAAGATTATCCTTGGGAAAAATTGGATGCATTGGAGCAATTTAAAAAATTAAAAAAATAAAAGTCCTTTTTTTAGGACTTTTATATTCATATACTTTATTTTAAAGTTATAATTTATGCAAAATCTAATAATTTAACTTCAGAAAGAATCAAAAATTGTTCATATAAATTTGGCTTAAAAATTGGAGGATATTTAGCTTTAGTTAAAAAGCTTTATAAAATTAAAATAATAAGATAAAAATAAAAAATTAATTTATCAAAAACAATTAAAGTTTTTTTAATCTTAATTAAAAAACTATCCCGATTATCAAGAAGCTTGAAGATAGTAGCTTTTTAAAATATTAAATAAAGCTTTGGAAAAATTAAAGGGTTTGTAGGCTTTATTTATCATCTTAAAAACAATCATGCGAAGATAAAAACTATTTTTGTAGATTATCTACTATTTTTAACTTATTAAAAGTCAAATTAGTAACGAAAGAATTCTATAAGTATAAATTCTTATAGTAACTAATAAAATTAATTTGCGTAATTTGAAATTTAGAAAAAGATTAAATTGTAATAATTAACAAATGGATCGTGAAGAGATTGATTGTATAAAATTTGGATAATTTTTATCCAGCTAAAAAGATGATCAAGATATGTTTTTGCACATATTGCTTATATTTTTTAATATTTTATTCTTTAGAGTTAAAAAATATTAAAAAAAATATAAACAATATAATAATTCAGACAATACTAATAAAAACCATTTATCTTAGTTAATAAAAAATTATTATCCAAATATAATTACTTCTTGGAGATATTGCCAAGAATTTAAAAAGACGCTCAAGGATTTGGATAGTTAAGTTTTGCTTATTTTTTTAAATAAATCTATCCATTCTTTGCTTAACATTTTTTTAGGTTTTATAACAGCATTTTCTTTTCCATTGACGGCGTGATAAACACTTACTCCATACTTATTTGCATAAAATTTCATTAAAAGTTGCTGGAGTTTATATTCGCTAGAATAATTAAACCAAGCATTGTTGCTTATAGCTATAATTATATGGGAATTTTGGTAATTTTGTTCTTTAGTTGCTTCATAACAAATGGCATTGGTAATAATTTGATTATTGAGTTTATATTTGCTTTGCAAAGGACCCTTAGAAAACTCTTGAGTATTGGGTAAAAAATATTTTTGAACTAAGTTTTTAAAAATCGGAATTTCTTCTCCAAATGGAACCAAATAATGTTTATTTAAGGTATAGACATTTCCTTCTTTAAAAATATAAGTGCTATTATAAACAAGGTTTTGATCTGTATTAAAAGCTCCTGTAATGATTGTGATTTTATAAGATAATTCTTTAAGTAAATTTTCATAAAGAGTATTTTTTAAATTAAAAGCAAAAGCCGTTTCCGGTAAAACAACAAGCTCTTTTTTTTCTTCAATAGCTTTGAGAATTTCTCGAATAAGATTATCCGAGTTTGTTTTTAAATTTTTTTGAAGAAATTTTTGTTCTTGTGAAATATCGGTATTTATAAGTTTATAAGTAAGGTTAAGGGTTTGTGCTTTTTTTTCTTCATATTGGCAACCTATGAAAAATAAAATTAAAACTATAGCAATTTTATAATATCTTGAAATATAACCTTCATAGATAAAATAAGCCATTAAAAATAAGCATATAATACCACGATAACTCGAATCAAAGAATCCATAAACAGTAAATATTCCCCAATTAAACCAGTCAAATCCAAATGGATGAATAAAACTTAAACAAAAAATTCCGCAAAGTCTTAAAAAATCAAATTTAAACAAATAACATAAACTAAATAATATTCCGTAGAATATACCTACCATAAGAACTATTATGGGTACTAAATAATTTAGGTTAAAATAAATTGAAGAAAGTCCTATCCACCAAAACCAAAGTATTCCTGTAAAAAATCCTACCAAAAAATATTCTTTTGCTTTTTTGCGTTTTAAAAGTAAAATTAAGCCCAAAATTGCCAAAAAAGGGCTAAGAGTTTGAGTAAAAATATTCTCAAAAAAAGATAAGTAGATACAATTTGAGAGTAAAATTGCAATACAAAAGACTTTTATTATTTTAAAAATGGTAGAATTAGTATTTAATTTTTTTGGAATAAAGGAAAAATATGGCAGAAAATTCAATTTTAACTTCATTGTTACCTCTTGTTGTTTTATTTGCAATTTTTTATTTTTTGGTAATAAGACCACAGCAAAAACAAGCAAAAGCACATAAAGAAATGCTTGATTCTTTACAAAAAGGTGATAAAATTATTACCAGTGGCGGACTCATTTGTGAAGTCATAAAACCAGAGGAAGATTTTATCAAAGTTAAGCTTAATGAAGACAATGTTAGTGCGAAAATTTCAAGAGAATTTGTAGCAAAGAAAATTGATGCATAGTTTTAAGATTACTTATCGATTGGTTGTTTTTATAGTAGTATTTGTTTTTGGAGTGATTTTTTCACTCCCATCTTTTTTACAGTCTGAATATGGTGCTAAAATCAATTTAGGTCTCGATTTACAGGGCGGGCTTTATATGCTTTTAGGTGTTGATAATGAAGAGGCTGTAAAATCAAAAATTAAGTCTGTTGCTTCGTCTTTAAATTATTCTTTTGAAAAGGAAAACATCTTAAATGATGGTTTGAGTACTTATGGTGATAAATTAGAATTTACTTTATTAGATAATGCAGATATACCTAAAGTCGAAAAATTACTTAAAGAAATTAATGGGCTTAAAATACAAAATGAAAATATGCACTATCAAATCTCTTTTACCGATCAAGAAGTAAAAAATATAGAAAATTTTGCACTTTTGCAAGCTGTTGAAACCATAAGGAATCGTTTAGATCAATTCGGACTTGCTGAACCAACTGTGGCAAAACAGGGTGAGGATAAAATTTTAGTTGAACTTGCAGGAATTAAAACAAAAGCAGATGAGTTAAGAGCTAAAGAGCGAATTACAAAAGCTGCACATTTGCAGCTTATGGAAGTAGATGATTCTAAAATGGGAAAGGCTTCCACTATGAGTGATGCTGAAGCAGCAAGCTATGGTCTTATTTTGGTACCTGATTCTAGAAATCCTAATTTAAAATATACACTCAAAAGTATTCCTATATTAGATGGTTCCATGCTAACAGATGCTAGAGTAGGGTTAAGTGATAAAAGTAATTATCCAGTGATTAATTTTACTTTAAATTCTGAAGGATCTAAAAAATTTGCAGACTATACAGGATCAAACGTTGGAAAACGTTTAGCTATCGTGCTTGATAATAAAGTTTATTCTGCTCCATCTATTAATGAGAGAATAGGTGGAGGAAGTGGTCAAATCAGTGGTGCATTCACTCAAGAAGAAGCACGAGATGTGGCTGTAGCTTTAAGAAGCGGTGCTTTGTTGGCACCCGTTAAGCTTTTAGAGCAAAGAAGTATTGGACCATCTTTAGGAGCTGATAGTATTAGAATGAGCATGATCGCACTTACAGGAGCTTCAATATTTATTATTGTATTTATGATATTTTATTACGGTATGGCTGGAATTTTTGCTAATATTGCTATGATTGTTAATATTTTAGTTGTTGTTGCCATAATGGCAATGTTTGGAGCAACTTTAACCTTGCCGGGTATGGCAGGACTTGTTTTAACTGTAGGTATGGCTGTGGATGCTAATGTTATTATTAATGAACGTATTCGAGAGCTTTTAAGAGATGGAGTTAAAATAAAAACAAGCATAGAGCAAGGCTATAAAAATGCTATGAGCGCCATTGTAGATTCTAATATTACTTCTTTGGTTACTTCAGTGGTTCTTTATGTTTATGGAACAGGATCGGTTAAAGGCTTTGCCGTAACTTTAGGTATAGGTATAGTTGTTTCTATGATTACTGCTATTTTAGGAACTCATGGGATGTTTGATTGTTTTATGCATCGAATTGAAAAAAGCAATAATACTAGATTTTGGTTTGGATATAGGAGAAAATAATGCAGTTTTTTAGCGAGAAAAAAATTTATGATTTTATGAGAATGCGTTTTGCTGCAATTTCGCTTTCTTTTTTTCTATTTTTCGGATCTATTTATTTGCTTTGGGATAGAGGTTTGCAATATGGTATTGATTTTAGTGGAGGAACTTTAATTCAGCTTAAATATGAACAAGTTGCACCTATACCTAAGATCCGAGAAATTTTGGAGCAAAAAGGTAAATTTCAAAATTTATCTGTAACTGAATTTGGAAGCAAAAATGAGGTAACCATACGTTTTTTAGGAAGTAGCGATAATTTAGGTAATGATATCGGTGCTTACATCAGTATGCTTTTAAAAGATACGGGAAAATTCGAAGTACGTAGAGCTGATGTGGTGGGTCCAAAAGTAGGAGATGAACTTAGAAGTAAGGGGATTACAGCCGTTGTTATATCTTTAATTGCTATATTAATCTATATAGCTGTGCGTTTTGAATGGCGTTTTGCTATGGCGGCAATCATCAGCGAAATTCATGATGTGGTTATTACTTTGGGAGCGATTTCTCTTTTTAAAATTGATGTTAATTTGGATACTTTAGCTGCAGTTTTAACTGTGCTAGGATATTCTCTTAATGATACCATTATCATTTTTGACAGAATTAGAGAAGGTATTAAAACTAGCAAAAAGACAGAACTTGCGCCTATTATCAATGAAAGTGTTTCAGCAACCCTTTCAAGAACAATTTTAACCTCAGGGCTTACTTTGGCTACTGTAGTCATACTTTATTTTTTTGGCGGAGAAATGATACAAGGATTTTCTTTGGCACTTATAGTAGGTATTGTGGCAGGAACCTTAAGTTCTATTTTTGTAGCAAGTCCAACTTTGCTTTGGTTTAAATTCAGTGTTCTTGATTTTAGAAATAAAGAGCTTGAAAAACTCAAAAGAAAACAAGACAAAGAAAAAAATCGTGCCATGTATGAAAAAGGAATAGTTTAAGGAGAATATTGATGGCTTATGAAGCAAAGAATATAGAAAAAAAATGGCAAGAAATTTGGGATAAAAACGATTATTTTGAGCCAAAAAATGATTTTTCTTTACCTAAAAAATATATTTTATCAATGTTTCCTTATCCAAGTGGGCGTATCCATATGGGACATGTTAGAAATTATAGCATAGGGGATGCTATATCAAGATATTACCGAAAGATAGGTTATAATGTTTTGCATCCCATAGGTTTTGATAGTTTTGGTATGCCTGCTGAAAATGCTGCGATTAAGCACAAGGTGCATCCAAAATCTTGGACTTATGAAAATATAGCTTATATGAAAAATGAACTTTTTTCTTTAGGTTTTTCTTTTTCAAAAAAAAGAATTTTAGCTACTTCTGATCCGCTTTATACAAAATTTGAACAAGAATTTTTTATTAAAATGTATGAAAAAGGCTTGATTTACACCAAAGAGGCTAATGTTAATTGGTGCGAGCAAGATCAAACGGTCTTGGCAAATGAGCAAGTAGAAGATGGAAAGTGTTGGCGCTGTGGGCATGAAGTTGTCCAAAAAAAGATGCCAGGATATTATGTAAAAATCACAGCTTATGCGGATGAGCTTTTAAAAGAACTTGAGAATTTAAAAGGTAAGTGGCCAAATCAAGTATTAACCATGCAAGAAAACTGGATAGGAAAAAGCGAGGGTCTTGAATTTAAGCTTATATTAGATGAAAAAAGCCAAGAAAAAAGCCAAGAAAATCATATAAGTGTTTTTACCACGCGCGCTGATACGATATATGGGGTAAGTTATATTGCTTTATCAGTTGATCATAAAATTGTCCAGAATCTTATCAATCATTCTTATTTAGAATCTAAGGTAATTGAAAAAATCAAACAAATTCAAAACCAAACTCCAAGAGAAAGGCAAAGTGCTGATAAAGAGGGCTATTTTTTAGATATCTATGTTTTACATCCTTTAACAAAGGAAAAAATTCCTGTATGGGTGGCTAATTTTGTTTTGTCTGATTATGGAAGTGGTGCGGTTATGGCTGTTCCTGCGCACGATGAAAGAGATTTTGAATTTGCAAATAAATACAATCTCGTGATTAAAAAAGTAATTGAATGCGAATCTAAACTTCCATATACACAAAAATCAGGAAAACTCATAGAGAGTAGTGAATTTAGTGGAATTGAGTGTGATATCGCAAGAGA
The DNA here is from genome assembly GCF_005406215.1 of Campylobacter aviculae. Lineage (GTDB taxonomy): Bacteria > Campylobacterota > Campylobacteria > Campylobacterales > Campylobacteraceae > Campylobacter_D > Campylobacter_D aviculae. Next base: position 48,876 of record NZ_NXMA01000001.1, read on the forward strand.
TAAAATTATCACTTATTTTGAAAATAAAAAAATAGGAAAAAGAACCATTAATTTTAAAATTCGAGATTGGGGAGTTTCGCGTCAAAGGTATTGGGGTGCTCCTATTCCTATGATCAAATGTGAAAAATGTGGCATAGTTCCACAAAAAATAGAAAACCTTCCTATTATCTTACCTGAAGATATAGAGATCACTGGAGAAGGAAATCCTTTAGAAAAGCACCCAACTTGGAAAGAATGCACTTGTCCAAAATGTGGTCTTAAAGCCTGCAAAGAAACAGATACTTTGGATACTTTTTTTGAAAGTTCTTGGTATTTTGCACGTTTTGCAAGTGATGAAAAAACTTGGCAAGAAAAAGCATTAGATGATCCAAGCATGAAATATTGGATGAATGTTGATCAATATATTGGTGGCATTGAGCATGCGATTTTACATTTACTTTATGCAAGATTTTTTCAAAAAGCTTTAAGAGATTTAGGATATTTAACTGATAATGAGCCTTTTGATAGACTTTTAACTCAAGGTATGGTTTTAAAGGATGGGGCTAAGATGTCAAAATCTAAAGGCAATGTTGTAGATCCTGATGATATTATTAAAAAATATGGAGCCGATACAGCAAGATTGTTTATTTTATTTGCTGCACCACCTGCGAAAGAGTTAGAATGGAACGATGATGCACTTGAGGGTGCTTATAGATTTATTTGCAGACTTTATGATAGGGCACAAAATGTTAAAAAAGGAAAGCCTTTAGAGCTTAAGCAAGAAAATTTAAATAAAGAAGAAAAATATGCGAGATTAAAAGTATATGAAGCTTTGAAAAAATCCGAAGAAGTATATATTCAAACCTTTGCATTTAACACTTTGATTGCATCTTGTATGGAAGCTTTAAACGCGCTTTCAATCTGCAAGAATGAAGCCTTAGAGCAAGAAGCTTTTTACATTATCTTAAACATTTTAGAGCCTATTATTCCTCATGTATGTTTTGAATTGAGCGAACAACTTTTTGGATGTGAAAATTTTAAAATTTTAAAACTTAAAGAAGAAGTCTTTGTAAAAGATACGCTAAATTTAGCCGTAAGTATCAATGGAAAAAAACGTGCAGAAATAGAAATTTCAAGTTCTGCCAATAAGGACGAAATTTTAAAAATGGCTAAAGAAAGTGTTTTTAAATGGATTCAAGATAAAAATATAGTTAAAGAAATTTATATCGAAGGAAAATTGGTTAATTTGGTGATCAAATGAAGAAAGTTTTTATTAGTTTTATAGTGCTGTTTTTTTCGGCTTGTGGTTATGTTCCAACTTCAAAAATAGCTGATAATATCTTTGATGAGAAGGTTTATGTTAACGTGGAACTAAATCTTCAAGATCCTAGAAATAGTATTTTTGTGGCAGATACTCTTAAAGAAATAATTATTTCAAAACTTGGACGCAAACTTGCTTTAAAACATGAAGCAGATGATACAATTAATGTCAGAATGAGTAGCCTCGATTTTATTCCCTTAGTTTATGATAAAAATGGTTATGTTGTAAGCTATAAGGCTAAATTAAATTTAGAATTTTATGTAGTGTTTAAAGATGGCTCTAGCGAGCGTTTTAATACAAGTGGTAGTTATAATTTTGATATTTCACCCAATAGTATTATAAGTGATTCTGCGCGTTATGATGCTATTCGTGCAGCTTCAAATGAGGCTTTTGATGAATTTATTTCAGTAATAGCTATTAAAGGGCATAAGCGTGTTACCCAATATTAATGAGATAGCAAAAAAAACTTTGATTGCTCTTCAGGAGAGAAAGCTTCGTCCCACTCCTGAAAACTATACTGAAGTATTTGAAGAATTTGCCCAAAAATACAAACTTACAACTTCCAATAAAGCAAAATTAGATAAATATAAAGCATTGCTTTTGCTAAACTATCAGCAAGAGCTTAATTCAAAATCTGTCCGTACTATTGAAGAATTAGTAAGTTTTTTAATTTCTATACTCAATAGGCAAAGCGGAAAGCAATTTAGCGAATTTTTTGATTTTCTATCCACTCTGTGTAAAGCTTTACAGGTAAGTAAAGATAAAAAAATCAGGGATTTGGCTAAAATTACTTCTATACGAATTTCTAAAACTATGGATAGTGAAAGTATTTATTTGCTTGCCAAAAAATGGAAAGAATTTGAAAAAAAATATGAAGAAAATGATTTAGATAGCGAAATTAGAAAATATGGTGTTGGAAGATATGATGATTTTGATATAATTATTAAAAAACTCTTAAATAAACTTAATGAAAGAAGTTTGGAATATTTTTGCGAGCTTCTATCTTCTTGTTTAAACCCTTCTTTAGTTGAGGATTTAAAAATTCAAAGTTTTTCACAAAATTTAATTCAGCAGCCTTTTATGATAACTGAAGATATATTTAAAGAAGAACTTTTAAATATTGTCAGTCGTAGAATTATGGTTGATAATATGTATATTCAAAAAAATCTAAATTTTTTTAACGAGAATTTAAAAAAAATCTATGAACTTTTCGCATTGCTTGGTAAAACCAATCAAAAAAATATGGATTTTTTCAATACTTTAGTTCCAGACGAGAAAGGTGAAGTTAAAATTAGTTTTGAATTTTTAAAGAAAAGGCTTGAGCAGCTTAATGAAAAAATTAATTCTTTAAATACTCAGATCGAATTCACTCAGAATTTAGAAGAAAGAGAAGCTTGGACAGTTGTTAAAGAGCTCGATAAATTGGATGAAAATTTCAATAAATATAAAGTTAATTATTCATTGGCATTATTTTCTATTCAAAATTATCGTTTTATTATGGAAAAATATGGATTGGGTAGTCTAAATGAAATTTTTGTTCGTTTTAAAAAAATTTTAAAAGATAGTTGTGCTGAACTTGACGAACTTTGGATGATTGATGAAAAAAGCTATTTGATAATTTCTCCTGGTAAAAGTAAAGAAGAAGTTGCACAGCTTGTAAAAGAAAATTTAAATACTATTGAAAACTTTCGTTTTATCTATAAACAAGACGTGATAACTCCAAAGATCAATACAGCTTATTTGGACAAACAAAGCGATCCGGACGCAAATATTTTAGAAAAACTGATTGGTCAAATTGAAGATTTAAATAAGGCAAATAATATAAACGAAGATGAGCAACAAGATCAGTGATTTTCTCTCAAAAAAAAGTGTTTGCTATGATAAAATAGATCGCTTTTTAATGTTTAGGATGTATGAAAAGTACAAAGATAGACTTTTAGCTAAACCTGTAATCCAAATCATTGGAACTAATGGTAAAGGAAGTACAGGACGTTTTTTAGTTCAGCTTTTAGAAAGTATAGGTTATAGTGTTGGACATTACACCAGTCCTCATATATTTGAATTTAAAGAGCGTTTTTATAAGAACAAAGATATTCTTAGCGATAAGGAACTAGAGTTAGGGCATGAAGAATTGGAAAAAATTTTTCAAAAAGATTTAAATAAATTAAGTTATTTTGAATATGCCACTTTTCTTGCAATAATACTTTTTAGAGAATGTGATTATGTGATTTTTGAAGCAGGATTGGGCGGAGAATATGATGCTACTTCTGTTTTTGAAAAAAAAATGAGTATTTTTACAAAAATAGGATTTGACCATATGCAAATTTTAGGGAATTCTTTAGAGCAAATTGCAAGAACAAAACTTAAAGCTATGTCTAAAAAGGCTTTAATTTCATCTGATCAAGATAAAGTAGTACTAGATCTAGCAAAAAAAATTGCATTTTTAAAGAAAACTGATTTAAAAATTTCTTGGAAATTAGAAAGTGAAGAATTAAAATATGCTGAAAATTATGTTCAAAAATATCAATTGTCTAATTATTTAAAACATAATTTTTATCTTGCTTTAAATGCATTTGAATTGTTGATTTCTAAAGAAAAATTAAAGTCAGCTTTATTAAAATTAGAAAGATTAAACTTAAAAGGACGTTGTGAGCAATTGACACCTAATTTGTATATTGATGTAGGGCATAATACAATGGCGGCAGTTGCTTTACGTGATCAATTTATAGGCGAAAAATTGATTTTAGTGTATAATTCTTATCAAGATAAAGATATTTTTGAAATTTTAAAAACATTAAAGCCTATTATTGATACAATTAAAATATATAAATATGTTAGCATGGAAAGAAAATTGGCTGATGATGAAATTTACAAAATAGCAAATATTTTGGGGATTAGGTGCGAAGAATTTATTTCTTTGGAAAAGCAAAAGAAAACTTTAGTTTTTGGATCTTTTGCGTTGGTAGAAAATTTTTTAAAGGAATGGAGTGATAAAAAATAAATTTACAATCACCATTACAGATATTAATGGTTCTAAACATTTTTATTTAAATCAAATTATTAAAAAAATTTTTATTTATATTATTAGTTTTGTACTTTTATTTTTAATTTTTAGTGGTTTTTATATCCAATATCTTGATTCTAAAATTACCGATGTAAGCAAAAAGAGAGAAGAGCTTTTGAAAAAGAGTAAAGAATTGGAATTGTCTAATATCCAAATGCAAAAAAAAGTTGAAGAAAAAGCAAAAGAATATGCAGCAATTGAAGATAAAATAGCTTCCTTTGAAGAAGCATTAGGTTTAGAAGCTGAAAATAATCTTACGATCACGGATAGGCTTGAAAATCTTAAACTCACCAATGAGCAACAAGTTGAAATTTTAAAACAAATTCCAAATGGATGGCCTATAGAAAATAAAGGTATTACGGGAAATTTTGGTTGGAGAGAACATCCTCTTTTAAAAAGAAAGGAATTTCATCCAGGTATTGACTTAAGGGCTGAAATGGGTACACCTGTTCGTGCTTCAGCTAGTGGAGTTGTAGAATTTGCAGGTTATAGTGATAACGGATATGGTTATAATGTCATTTTACTTCATAATTTTGGTTTTAAAACCGTGTTTGCTCATATGATGCGAAAAGATGTGGTTAAGGCAGGACAATTTGTAACCAAGGGACAATTGATAGGATATAGTGGAAATACAGGTCTTTCGACAGGGCCGCATTTACATTATGAGGTGAGATTTATTAATAAAACTCTAGAGCCATTGTATTTTTTAAATTTACAAAGAAAAAATATGAATCATTTTTTTAATCAAGAAAGGAGAGTTCCATGGCAATCTTTAGTAAAGGCAGTAACAGCACAGCACCTAGCTCAAACTCAGAAACAACAGTAATTTCTTCGGGTGCTAGAATAGAAGGTAAATTTTATTTCGCATCTATGCTTCATGTAGATGGGGAGCTTAATGGAGTTATACATTCTGAAAGTATAGTTGTGATTGGAAAAAATGGAAATTTAAAAGGAGAGCTTAAAGCTGATAAAATAGTTGTAAATGGCTATTTTGAAGGTGAATTAGAAGCTAATAGTTTAGAAATTTTAACCGGCGGTATGGTTAATGGGGATATTAATATCAAAGAACTAGCCATAGAAAATGGTGGTCGTTTTAATGGGGTAAGTAAAATCAGACAGGATGATCCTGTAAGATTGATAGAGAATGCACCAGAAGAATAATGCAAGCAAGTTTTTTTGAATACTTGCAAGGTTCTAATGTAGCACAATTAATACTTTGCGAAGATGATAAAGAGGCTTTTTTATTATCCCAAGTTTCTATTTTTAAAGGCTTAAAAACCTTTGTTTTACCTGATTTTAGAGCCGAATTTGGAGATGATTTAAGAGCATTTTCCAAAGAGCTTTTTGAGCTTTGTAAGGTTTTAAATGCCTATCATAAAGAAAATAATGGTAAAATTTTAATCTCTCCATTATCCACTATTTTAAAGAAACTTCCTTCTAAAAACCATCTAAAAAATTACGTTATATCTAAAAAAGATACATTTAATATCGGTGGATTTTGCGATGAGCTTGTAAAGTTGGGCTATGAATTTGTTGATATGGTGCAAGATAAAGGAGAAGTAAGCATTAGAGGAGAAATAATTGATATATTTTGTATCAACGAAGAGCTTCCAACTAGAATTTTGCTTTTTAATGAAGAAATAGAAAGTATTAGAAAATTTGATCTTATAACACAAAAATCTATACCGATTGAATACGAGAATTTAGAAATTTGCCCTTTTTTAACTCATTTTTCTAATCAAAATTATGAAAATTTTAAAAATACCTTAGAAAATTTTAAAAGCAATGCTTTAATTAATGATATTAATTCTTTGGGCTTTTGGTGTATAGATGATTTTTGTGATTACTTGGAGCTTGATTTTGTTAGCATTAAAAAATTTGATGAAAAAGAATGGCAAAAAGATTTGTCTAAAATTAACACTAAAATTATTCCTGAGGCAAATCAATATAGGGATTTAAGAAGTTTTTATAATAAAGATTTTTTTGATTTTCACCAAGATAAAAAAATCACAATACTAGCCAAAAATGAAGGTCTTTTTAAGGCTTTAGAACTTGATGAATCTAAAAATATATATTTTAAAAAAAGTGAGCTTGTTTTAAATCTAATTAGTAATAAAGAGCTTATTATTTCGCTCAATAAAAAAGAAAAGCAAAAACAAAAACGTAAAACAAATTTAATTATAGATGAATTAAAGCAGGGTGATTTTATCGTCCATGAAGATTACGGTGTGGGTAAATTTTTAGGTCTTGAGATGATTAGTGTGGCAGGTTCTAAAAAAGAATTTGTATCTATTGAATATCAAAATAGTGATAAACTTCTTTTACCTGTTGAAAATTTATATCTTATTGATAAATATTTAGGTGCAGGTGGTTCCATACCTCTTTTAGATCGTTTAGGCAAAACGACTTTTATTAAATTAAAAGAGAAATTAAAAATTAAGCTTTTAGCCATTGCCTCACAGATTGTTGCTATGGCAGCAAAAAGAGCTTTGATTCAACCAAAGACAATTAAAGTTGATTACGCAGATCAAGCATATTTCGTTTCAAAAGCAGGATTTTCTTATACAGAAGATCAGGTTAAAGTGTGTGAAGAAATATTGCAAGATTTTCAAAGCGGTAAAGTCATGGATAGGCTTTTAAGTGGAGATGTAGGCTTTGGAAAAACCGAAGTCGCTATGAATGCCATTTACCCTGTGGTTAAAAGTGGTTTTTGTGTTTTTTTCTTTGCACCTACAACACTTTTATCCCATCAGCATTTTAAAACTTTAAAAAAACGTTTTGAAAATTTTGAAATTCCTGTTTTTAAACTCGATCGTTTTACAAATTCTAAAGAGAAAAAAGTGCTTTTAGAATATTTACAACGAGAAAAACCTTGTGTGGTTGTCGGCACTCACGCACTTTTAAATTTAGAATGTAAAAATTTAGCCCTTGTGGTTATAGATGAGGAGCACAAATTTGGAGTGAAACAAAAAGAAAAATTAAAAGAATTAACCCAAAATTCACACCTTTTATCTATGTCAGCCACTCCTATTCCAAGAAGTTTAAACCAAGCATTAAGCTCTATAAAATCTTATAGTGTTTTACAAACTCCGCCAGAAGATAGAATGGATGTTAGAACTTTTGTTAAAGAGAGTGATGACGCTCTTTTAAAAGAAGCTATAGCTAGAGAATTAAGACGAGCGGGTCAAATTTTTTATATCCATAATCACATAGCAAGTATCGAGCAGTGTAAAAAACATTTGCTTGAGCTTTTTAAGGATTTGAAAATTTTGATTTTACATTCTAAGATTGATGCAAAAGTACAAGAAGAAGAAATGCTTAAATTTGAAAATAAAGAATATGATTTGCTTTTAAGCACTTCTATAATTGAAAGTGGAATTGATCTAGCTAATGTAAATACTATTATTGTAGAAAAAAGTGATCGTTTTGGAATGGCTGATTTACATCAACTGCGTGGAAGGGTTGGGAGAAGCGACAAGCAAGGATATTGTTATTTTTTGGTTGAAAATAAAGATGAAATTACGCAAGATGCCTTAAAGCGTTTGGTTTCTTTAGAGAGCAATTCTTTTTTGGGAGCAGGATCCATTTTGGCTTATCATGATCTTGAAATCAGAGGCGGTGGAAATTTATTAGGAATCGACCAAAGTGGACATATAGAGCAAATAGGACTTAGTTTGTATTTGAAAATGCTAGAAGATGAGCTTCATTCTTTAACCAAAAAAGAAAGTTTTGAAGAGAAAAAGATCGATTTAAAATTAAATATCAATGCTTTTTTAAATTCGGAATTGATTTCTGAAGATCGCCTAAGGCTTGAACTTTATCGTCGTTTAAGCAAGTGTCAAAAAGTCAATGAAATTTATGAAATCGAGGGTGAAATCGAGGATCGTTTTGGAAAACTTGATGTTTATACGAAGCAATTTTTATCTTTAATGATGATCAAAATTTTAGCTTTAGGTAAATTTAAAATAATCAGCAATTTTGAACAAAATATCCAATTTGTAAATTTTAATGACGAGAAAGAATTGATCAAAGCAAGAAGTAAAGATGATGATGATATTATTGAGACTATTTTAACATATTTAAGAAAAATGGATGAAAAACAAAATATCTCAAAGGATATTAGATGAATGGAGCAGAAATTTTTAAAAGATTATTGAGTTTAAATTTGAATTTTAAAGAATTTGATTGGCTTGAGAATCAAGGATTGAGTGATGTTGAGTTGTTGGTTTCAGTTATTTTAACACAAAATACAAATTGGAATAATGTCTTAAAAGCTTTAAATAATCTTAGAAATTCTCAAATCACTTCTTTAGATCAAATCAGTCAAATTGAAAATAATGAACTTGCATTGCTTATAAAGCCAAGTGGATTTTACAATACCAAAGCAAAGCGTTTAAAAGATTTAATTGAAGCGATTTTGAAAAAATACAATGATTTGGATAATTTTAAGGAAAATGTTTCTAGGGAATGGCTTTTAAAGATTAAAGGTTTAGGTTTTGAAAGTGTGGATAGCATTTTAAACTATCTTTGCAAAAGAGAAATTTTGGTTGTCGATAGTTACACTCATAGACTTGCTTTATTTTTAGGATATGAATTTGAAGATTATGAAGAATTAAGGGAATTTTTTCAGAGTGGTATAGAAAACGAACAAGAAGATTTATGCAAAATTTTAAACAAATCTTATGAGCTTTATGAGCTTTATCAGATTTTTCATGCTTTGATTGTTGCTTTTGGAAAACTCGCTTTTAAGGGTAAAAAATTAAGCCTTGAGGGTGAAAAATTAATTCAAATTTTAAAGGAGGGATGATGAGAGCAAAAGGGAGTGATTTGATTCCTATTTTAACAATAGCGGGAAGCGATTGTAGTGGTGGAGCTGGAATTCAAGCAGATCTAAAAACTTTTAGTGCTCACGAGCTTTTTGGCATGAGTGTGATTTTAAGTGTTGTGGCTGAAAATACTGCAAGGGTTATTTCAGTACATGACGTGCCAACTTCAAGTGTGGATGAGCAAATGTTAGCTGTTTTTGAAGATATAGTGCCAAAAGCAACTAAGATAGGAATGATAGGAAGTTGTGAGCTTATGAGCTGTGTTGCGAAAAATTTAGAACTTTATAAACCACAAAATTTGGTTATTGATCCTGTGATGTTTGCTAAAAATGGCTACGCTTTAATGCCTGAAGAAAATTGTGATTTTTTTAAAAAAACGATTGTTGCTTTTGCGGATTTACTCACTCCAAACATACCAGAAGCGGAATTTCTTTGTGGTTTTAAAATCAAAAATGAAGAAGAAATGATAGAGGCGGCAAAATATTTATGTACTTTGGGTGCTAAAGCCGTTTTACTTAAAGGTGGACATAGTGAAAATAATGCCAATGATATACTCTTTGATGGTAAAGAAATTCATGTTTTAAAAGGTGAGCGTATAGAGACTAAAAATACACATGGAACAGGATGCACTCTTTCTTCGGCTATTGCAAGTAATTTAGCCAAGGGTTATGATTTGTTAGAAGCAGTTAGTAGTGCAAAAGAATACGTTAAAAATGCGATTTATTATTCTTTAAATTTAGGAAAAGGTTGTGGGCCAACCAATCATTTTTATAGGTTTTTAAGTGAAAAATAATCTTGATTTAAAATTATATCTTGTTGCAAGCAGGGGAAAAAGAAGCGATGAGGTATTTTTAAATATACTTGAAAATGCTATTAAGGGTGGAGTTGGTATAATTCAATTGCGTGAAAAAGAACTAAATTCTCGTGAGTTTTATGAGCTAGGAAAAAAGGTGCAAAAACTTTGTAAAACTTATAAAATACCTTTTTTAATTAATGATAGAATCGACATAGCCTTAGCTTTAAATGCTGATGGCGTGCATTTGGGACAAGAAGATTTAGAAGTTAAGATCGCAAGAAAGCTTTTAGGAGAGGAAAAAATCATAGGTTTAAGTTTAAAAACCTTAGAACAACTTGATTTTATAGAAAGTGCTGATTATTTAGGTTGTGGTGCGATTAGGACAACGCCAACCAAAGAAAGCTCCCTTATAAGTTTAGAAACTTTAGAGCAAATTTGCAAAAAAAGTCCCATACCTGTAGTGGCTATAGGTGGGATTGATGAAGAGGTGATATCTGAATTAAAAGGTATTGATTTAAGCGGAGTGGCTGTTGTTAGAGCTATTATGGATGCTAGTGATCCTTGTTTAAGCGCAAAGAAACTTAAGGAAGCTTTTTGTGCCAATTTATCTTCTAAATAAAGCTCCTTTTGAAGGAGTGAAAAATCTCATTTTAAATGAGATTATTTTTTTTAATATTGATATCAATTTAAGTTTATATGATGCTTTAATTTGTACTTCAAAAAATGCCTTAATAGCTCTACAAGAAAACAAAATTCCTTTAAATTTGGATATAGAAATTTACACTATAGGTGAGAGCACAGCTTGTTTTGCCAAAAAATTAGGATTTAAAAATATCAAAATTGCTAAAAAATCTTATGGCAGTGAATTTTTTAAAGAATTTAAAGAAGAATTGAAAAATAAAAAATGTCTTTATTTAAGAGCAAAAATTATAGCTTCGACTTTAAATTCAGATTTGAAAAATAACGGTATTGATTTAGATGAAGTTATTGTTTATGAAAATATTTTTAAGCCAAGCAATGAAAAATTAATTCATCCTTCGATATTTATTTTTACCTCTGCTTTGAGTGTGGAGAATTTTTTTAAAAATTACAGCTTACATGAAGATGATATTGCTATAAGTATTGGAAAAAGCACAGCAAAAAAACTTTCAAATTTTAAAAATCTTTTTGTGTGCGAAAAACAAAGCATTGAAAATTGTGTCACTTTGGCTAAAGAATTATCCCTTAAAACAAATTTTTAAAAATCGATAAGCTAGAAAAATGCTTAAAAATTCAGCTACAACACAACTTATAAATATCCCATAAAAATTAAATAAGAAAGCAAAAATCAATAAGCAAATTATAGGTATGAAAAAACTTTGCATAAGGGAAAAAACAAAGATTCCTTAACTTTATTTGCAGCTAAAAGATAAGTCGCAACTAAAGAATTAAACCAAGCAATTTGAACAGATGAACCTATGGCTATTAAATCACTCAAAGTAAAAAGTATAAAGATAAAAGGCATTGATAAACCCATTGCCGCCAAAGATTTTGTGCCCAAAAATTGACCTACAAAAATACCATTTACGATAATATAAAGTGAAAAAAATCCGGAACTTATCATGTTTGGTAAAGTGTATTTAAAAATAATTTTGTAATTTTTGATTTAAACATAAGTATTCTTATAAAAACTAATCGAGTATTTTTTGAAAATAAGTTAAGAAGTTTATAAATCAAATGAGAGCAATTTGCATAAGAGGTATATGCCAAGCAAATGACCACTTGATTTTATATTTTATTATATCCTCCATTATGAGCGAAATTTCTTGCTCCTACAACAAATATTTTTACATCTCAATGTTGCAAATAAGGGTTTACCATGCTAGCACTTTTATCATTGCTAGCACTTTTATCATTACCCATTATAGGCTTACGTATATAGAGAACCATACCAACCATTGCTAATCACATCATAATCAGCTAATTTTGGAGAAGTATAAAGGTTCTCTAGCCTCATCTCCTGCATTATGCCTTTTAATTTTGGATATCATAAATTCATAGAGCTTTTTTTATTTTGTGTAATTATAAGTTCTTAAAAGAGGTAAACTAAATTATTTACATGAGGTATAGAAATACCTTGTATGCTTATATAAGTTTATAAACAGAAGTGTTCTCAAATTTAGTTCTCAACCTCATATCCTGTTTACAGGATTTGATGTTATAGGTCTTGTTACGTTTTATCAAGCCTAAAGCTAACTCCAAAATCTAATCTGGAATGATCAAAATCGTAACAAATCGTAACAAATCGTAGCTTATACTCATTTTAAATTTGAGTTTAGAATCAATTTTAGTTATTTTTAAATTTTCTGTAGTTAGAATTGATTTAACTCAAATATACGAAACGTTTACGAAATGTTTCGGATTAACACTAATACATACTCGAAGGAGGAGATGTCTTATGATTTCAGATTCAAGGTACTGCAGACTGAGCAGCTCTCGTTCTGATTTAATTATTAAAACCCATCCACATGCAGAGATTATCTGGTGGGGCTCTGCACTGAAACATTTTTCACCGGATGACTGTGATAGCTTGGAAAGACCGGTTGCGAATGCTCGTCTGGATATTGATACACCGCTGACACTGATGGCTGAAAATGGCCTGGGACTTTTTAGTTCTCCGGGCCTAGAAGGACACAGAAATGGACTAGATGCATATCCTGTCTTTCATACAGTTGATGTGGAACATACCGAAAATACTTTGAGACTTACCAGTGAAGATTCAGTAGCGGGTCTGCGTATGATCAGTGAGCTGATTATGACATCGTCTGGGGTTTTGAAAGTTCGTCATGCACTAACAAATCTTAGAGAGGATGACTGGTGGATAAATCGTTTCGCCATCACTTTACCGGTAGCTGAACGTGCACAAGAAGTCATGGCCTTTCACGGACGCTGGACTCGTGAGTTTCAGCCGCACAGGGTGCGTGTCACTCATGATGCTTTTGTGCTGGAAAATCGCAGAGGACGGACATCTCATGAGCATTTTCCAGCACTTATTGTCGGTACACCTGGCTTCTCAGAACAACAGGGGGAGGTATGGGCAGTGCATCTGGGGTGGAGTGGAAATCATCGCATGAGATGTGAGGCAAAAACTGATGGCAGACGTTATGTACAGGCAGAGGCTCTGTGGATGCCCGGTGAAAAGGCTCTTAAGAAGAATGAAACCCTGTACACACCTTGGTTATATGCCTGCCACTCTGCGAATGGTCTTAATGGAATGAGTCAGCAGTATCATCGTTTTTTGCGTGATGAAATTATCCATTTTCCTGATCAAAAAAACCGCCCCGTACATCTTAATACCTGGGAAGGTATTTTTTTCAATCATAATCCTGATTATATCATGCAGATGGCTGATCGTGCAGCATCGCTAGGTGTTGAGCGTTTCATTATTGATGATGGTTGGTTTAAAGGACGTAATGATGACCGTGCTGCTCTTGGTGATTGGTATATCGATGAGCAGAAATACCCAAATGGACTGATGCCGGTTATTAAGCATGTGAAATCTCTCGGTATGGAGTTTGGTATATGGGTTGAACCAGAAATGATTAACCCCGATTCCGATCTGTTTCGTCTTCATCCAGACTGGGTATTATCAATGCAAGGATATTGCCAGCCAACCGGAAGATATCAGTATGTTCTTAATCTAAATATTCCAGAGGCCTTTGATTATATTTATGAGCGTTTATCATGGTTATTAGGAGAACATCCGATTGATTATGTGAAATGGGACATGAATCGTGAGCTTGTGCAAGCAGGTCATGAAGGCCGTGCAGCAGCAGATGCACAGACCCGTCAGTTCTATAGATTGCTTGATCTTCTTCGTGAACGTTTTCCAAATGTTGAATTTGAGTCTTGTTCTTCCGGTGGTGGGCGTATTGATTTTGAAGTCCTCAAACGCACACACCGGTTTTGGGCATCTGATAATAATGATGCTCTGGAGCGTTGTACCATACAGCGTGGCATGAGTTATTTTTTCCCTCCGGAGGTGATGGGGGCTCATATTGGCCCTAGTCGTTGCCATACAACTTTCAGACAGCACAGTATCGCTTTTCGTGGTCTGACTGCATTGTTTGGTCATATGGGACTAGAGCTAGATCCGGTGGCTGCAGATGAGATGGAGTCTGATGGTTATCGTAGGTATGCCTTGCTCTATAAAGAATGGCGACAACTGATTCATACAGGTGTTTTCTGGCGCGTGGATATGCCAGATTCTTCAATACAGGTTCAAGGAGTAATCAGCCCTGATCAGTCTCAAGCACTTTTTATGATCAGTCAGCTTGCAATGCCGGATTACACCTTGCCCGGCATACTTCGTTTTCCTGGACTGATACCAGAAGTGCGTTATCGACTTCGGGTTGTTGATCATCCAGAAATTCAGGTGGTCGGTGAAGGTGGTCATACCATGCGCAAATTACCAGCCTGGATGAACCAGCCTTTAGAGGCTAGTGGTGAATGGCTAACACAGGGAGGAATTCAGCTGCCTATACTGGATCCTGAGAGTGCGATTTTGATAGCACTTGAAAGAGTGGATGGTAAGAATAATGAATTCTGCAAACATGTATAAAAATCCAGATTTCTGGATTTTTGGTCCGTTTTTCTTTATCTACTTTTTCATCATGGCAATCTATTTTCCATTTTTTCCTATATGGCTGTCCGATGTGATTGGACTGAGTAAAACAGAAACTGGTATAGTTTTTTCATGTATTTCGTTGTTTGGTATCTGTTTTCAACCATTGTTTGGATACATATCAGATCGCCTAGGACTTAAAAAAAATTTGATCCTTAGCATCAGCCTGTTATTGTTATTTTTCGCTCCATTTTTTTTATATGTGTTTGAGCCTCTGTTGAGCTTCAATATCTGGATAGGTGCACTGACTGGCGGTGTTTTTGTTGGTTTTGTGTTTTCTGCAGGTGCTGGAACTGTTGAGGCCTATATCGAGCGGGTCAGTCGTAGTAGTGGATTTGAATACGGTAAAGTGAGAATGTTTGGATGTGTGGGTTGGGGGATATCTGCGAGTATGACCGGAATACTTTTTAGTATCGATCCTTCTTTAGTTTTCTGGATAGGATCCGGGTTGGGTGCATTATTGCTTTTTCTGTTGTATCTGGCGAGCCGTACCAGTCAAACGGCAATGGTTATAAATGCACAGAGTACCAACTCTTCTCCGATTTCTGCTAGAATGGTTTTCAGTCTGTTTCGCATGCGTCGGATGTGGATGTTTATTTTATATGTGATTGGCGTTGCTTGTGTCTATGAAGTATTTGATCAGCAGTTTGCCACGTTTTTTCGTTCATTTTTTGACAATCCTCAAGCAGGAACAAGGGCATTTGGGTTTGTTACTACTGCAGGTGAGTTTTGTAATGCCATTGTTATGTTCTTTGTACCATGGATAATTAATCGCATTGGTGCCAAAAATGCCCTGCTTATTGCGGGGGCAATTATGACCATCCGCATTACCGGTTCTGCTTTTGCCACTACTGTTACAGAAGTTGTGATTCTTAAAATGCTTCACTGTCTTGAAGTTCCATTTTTGCTGATTGGAGTGTTCAAATATATTACGACAATATTTAACACCCGATTGTCAGCAACCGTTTATTTGGTCGGTTTTAACCTTTCTAAACTACTTGCTGCAATACCTCTTTCTACTCTTGCTGGTTACTTGTATGATCGTATGGGATTTCAGAATACGTATCTTGTGTTGGGAATGATTACTCTGATTGTTACCGCGATATCAGCTTTCACACTGAGTACTTTAAGGAAAGACTAATGTAGAGAATTTGAAAAGTTAAAATAAAGAGTTTGAGGTCTCCGCGGATTTCTTTTTACAATACTTTCAAACCCTTACTAGTCCAGATTATCAAAAAGTTTGATCTGTTTGGGTTTGTTTGCTTTTTCTTTTGATTGTTTTAATTTATCTATAATACATCTCATATTGATTCTTATGGTTTGAATTTTCTGTTCGTCGTTTTTAATTGAAATACTAGAATAGTCTTCTTAGCTTTGTATAAAAATTTTTGATTTGTGAAATTATCTTTAATTATCTATTTTGGTTTCTGATAATAACTATTTTTTTAGATCATTATATTACTATTTAATTCTCTTTTGAGTCATTAGGGTTAATTTTAAATTTAAATATTTTATCTTTATTTTCAGACATTAGAAATTATTTTAGTAACTATTCTTCTCTAAATTTTTCAGCACATAAAGGTAAATTTTATTTTTTAAGCCAAAAATTCTTTTTTGTGTGTAAAATAAAAGTCTTGTTGATTAAAATTTCATCATTAACCCCTTTTTGTGAATTTAATGCTACGCTAATGTGGGCAATTATAATTCCATCTTTACTTAAATTTGCATCTTGGTTTATAGATGTGAGTTTAAAATTTTGACACTGAGCGATAGGGTAATGATAAGTGATTTGAATTTTATCGTTTGGATTTGGATAATTTAAAGTGATAGAATTTAAACATTCTTTATTTTCTAATTTAGCTCTATATAATAAATATTTGACAAGTTTTTCATCAATAAGCATTTGAGCTTGTAGATAATAATATGTATCCCTTATAAGCCTTGGCGTGTAACTTAAAAGTGTGGTGTTTAAACTTAACCAAAATCCTAAATAAGAGATTAAAAGGATAAGGGTGATTAAAATATATGCTTTTTTCATAAAAATAATCTTTTTTCAAGGCAATATTCTTGAACTTGATCTTTTATACATATTTTTAACTTAGAATTTTGTATTTTGAAAAAACTTATATTTTCAGCTAAAATAGCACTTTGTTTCAATTCATCATTAAATTTTGGTTTGATTTCATAATAAATCTGATTGTTTTTAAATGCGAGATTTAACTCAGCACTTATAGGGATAAAGCTTCCTTTAAAAGAACTAGATAAATTGTTTTCTTGAGAAACGAAAATTTTTTGAATTTGATGATTAACTAAAGCATAAAGGATATTTTGCTCATCTTTATAAAGCGCTTTTCTATTTTGCAACTGAGTTTGCAAATCGCTTTTTGGAGAATATAAAGTGGTATTGTTTTCTAAAATCAAAGTAGAATTAAGCAAGTGTGCTTTTTTACCATCAAGAGTCAATAAGTCATCTTTTAGAAAACAACTTAGCGAATAATTATCTGTGTCTATATTGATACAGGATTGAAGTAATTTTTCTATCCTTAAAAGCGTTAAGTGAGTTTTGAGTATAAGATCGTTTGTTTTTAAATTTTGATGATTAAAATAGTAAATTTCCCATAAGGGTTTAGAAAGTATGCTTGCTATAAACCCTAGCAAGATAAGTACAATGATCAATTCAAAAAGACTAAAAGCTTTACTCATTAGAAAAATAAATATTATAATTTTGATCTTGAATATGAAGTCTTTTAAATTTAAATAATCCATCATCAAGATAATATTCTTTTATGTTTATAGGCTTTAAATGCTGATTATAAATGATGATATCTTTTTGGTTAGGATGAATATAAAGTTCATTTTGTAGCCCATATAGCTTTTCAAAAAGATTTAAATTTTTGTAATTTCTATCAAAATAATAGAACAATTTTGAAATGCCTATAAAAATAATACCTAAAATAATCATAGAAATAACCAATTCTAAAAGTGAAAAAGCATTTTTCAATATTTTTTACCTTAATTGTTGAAACATTTTTTATTAACTTTTCAAAAAACAAGCTTTACGATCTTAAATTTTTAAAATCATAGTATTTATCTTGAGGTAGAAAGAAAAATACTATAAAATATTTTTTACTTAGTATTGATTAAATTTCTAAAATAAGCAATCAATTCTAATTAATTGTCATTCTTTTTAATATAGTTTGAAATTTGATCAGCTTGAAAAAAATCAGGATAATTGACCGTATCAAGGATAACTTGCACCATAGTATTGTTATCAAGATTGATAACCACAGGGGCTAAAAAATTTACAGTTGATTCTTCTATACTTTTAGCAATGGCTACTATATTGTATATTTTCATATTAGAATCAGGTGTTAAGGAAAGTAATTCTTGATAATAAGTAGGTATATCAAATTCATAATCAGGTCTTATAAGATAAGGATTAATAAGCACAAATGAAAAATTTTTCCCATCAAGGCTTTTTAATCTTACAAATACTTCGTCTATAGTTGAAAATTCCATATTTTTAGTTTCTTCAAAACCTAAAATGGGACATTTAACAGCTAGAGTCATTTTTTCTCCTCAAGATTTATAATTTATTATTCTATCATAAAATAAGCAATATTAGTTCCAAATTTTGAATTTATTTATCTAAATTTATTATAATTTACAAAAAATAATCATAAAATAATGATTTTAAATTAAGATATTTAAGTTAAATTATAAGGTAGCAAATTATGAAAAAAAATATTTTTTTTCTTATTTTATTAGGAATTTTAATCAATGCTTGTAGTACAAAAAGTAATGAAGGGTTATATAACTTAACTGCAAGCGAATGGTATCAACAAATCATTAAAGATTTGCAAGATAAGGATCTAGAAAAAGCTGATGAGCATTATAATGGTATGGCGAGTGAACATATAGCTAGCCCATTATTGGAAACTACCTTGATTATTTTAGCACAAGCACATATTGATGAAGAAGAATATCAATTGGCTGAATTTTATTTGGATGAATACAATAAAAAATTTGGAAGTTCTCGCAATGCTGATTATATCCGTTATTTAAAAATCAAGGCTAAATTTGATGCTTTTGCTGTACCAAATCGCAATCAAGCTTTAATGCTCGAGAGTCAAAAAGAAATAGGTGCTTTTTTACAAGATTATCCTTATACGGAATATGAACCTTTAGTTCAAACAATGCTGACTAAATTTAATTTAGCAGTTTTTTATCTTAATGATACAATACGAGATTTATATAATAGAACAGGACGTATTGAAAGCGCAGATGTTTATCAGCAGAAATTACAAGAAAGCGAATTTTATAAGCAAAACATTATTAAACCCGAACTTCCTTGGTATAGAAGTGTATTTGAAAAATTTTAGAAATTAAAGGAAAAAGATGCAAATAGAAGAAATGCAAAATTATCCAGTCGATTTGCCTATTTTAGTAGAGGACGAGCTATTTTTATATCCTTTTATGATTACTCCTATTTTTATAAGCGATTCTGAAAATATGAAAGCTTTAGATCTTGCAATCAAAAAAGATTCTATGCTTTTTGTCGCTCCTTCAAAATTTGAAAATGGAAGAGCTTTTGATGAAATTTATGATTGTGGAGTAGTTGGAACTATTATGAGAAAAGTTCCATTGCCTGATGGTAGGATAAAGATTTTATTTCAAGGTTATGCTAAAGCTAAAATCATAGAACCTATTTCAAATAAGCCTTTAGAAGCCAAAATAGATTTGATTCGAGAGGAGCCTTTGGATGAGGCCAAAAAAGAAGCTTTGCTTGATGTTTTAAAGGAAAAAATTAAAATTTTAGCCAATATAAGCCATTATTTTTCCCCTGATTTACTTCGAACTATAGATGAAGGAATGGATGCTTCTAGAATTTGTGATTTGGTCTTAAATATCGTTCGTATTAAAAAACAAGATGCTTATGACTTTTTTATTTTAACCAATTTAGAGGAAAAGCTTTTAAAGTTAATCGATTTAATAGCTCAAGAAATAGAAGCAAATAAAATTCAAAAAGAAATTAAAAATAAAGTTCATTCTCGTATCGATAAAGTCAATAAAGAGTATTTCTTAAAAGAGCAACTCAGACAAATTCAAAAGGAATTAGGAAGTGATACTCAAAAAGAAGATGAGATTAGGGATTATTATAAGAAGTTAGAAAGCAAAAAGAAATTTATGCATGAAGATGCTTACAAAGAAATCAAAAAGCAAATCGAAAAATTTGAACGCATCCATCAAGATAATTCTGAAGCCTCTATGATACAAACTTATATTGAAACAGCCTTGGACGTTCCATTTGAAAAAGTAGCAAAAAAGAAACTTGATATTAAAGAAGTTTCTAAGCATTTAAATAACGATCATTATGCCTTAAACAAGCCAAAAGAACGCATAGAGGAGTATTTTGCTGTAAGAGAGCTTTTAGAAAAACGTGCTATTGCAGATAAAGATGGGGCTAAGGTTATACTTTGTCTTTATGGACCTCCAGGAGTAGGGAAAACTTCTTTGGCTAATTCAGTTGCAAAAGCGTTAAAAAGAGAGCTTATTCGTATCGCTTTAGGTGGGCTTGAGGATGTAAATGAACTTAGGGGTCATCGTCGTACCTATATAGGAGCTATGCCAGGACGTATCACTCAAGGGCTTATAGAAGCTAAGCAAATCAATCCCGTTATTGTATTGGATGAAATTGATAAACTAAATAGAAGCTTTAGAGGGGATCCAAGTGCGGTGCTTTTAGAGATTCTTGATCCAGAGCAAAATTCTAAATTTAGAGATTATTATCTTAATTTCAATATCGATTTAAGTAAGATTATTTTTATAGCAACAGCTAATGATATAAGCAATATCCCTGCACCTTTAAGAGATAGGATGGAATTTATAGAGCTTAGTTCTTATACACCGAATGAAAAATTTCATATTGCTAAAAAATATCTTATTCCAGATGAGCTTAAAAAACATGGATTAAAAACTAATGAATTGAATATAAATGATGAAACTATAGAACTTATCATTAGTGAATATACAAGAGAATCAGGCGTTAGAAATTTACGCAGAAAAGTTGCTGAACTTTGCCGAAAAAGTGCAAAAAAATTACTTTTAGAAAATATTAAAAAGGTTAATATTAATACTAAAAATTTAGCAGATTTTTTAGATAAAAAGGTTTTTGAAATTGAAAAAAATGATGGAGAAAATCGTATAGGTCAGGTTAATGGACTAGCTTGGACGAGTGTGGGTGGTGATGTATTAAAGGTTGAAGCAATTAAAATAAAAGGTAAAGGAAATTTAACCCTTACAGGAAGTTTGGGCGATGTGATGAAAGAATCGGCAAAAATTGCCTTTAGTGTGATTAAGGTTTTAATCGATCAAGGCAAAATAAAAGTTCCTAAAAAATTTATTTTAGATCCTAAAGCAAATGTTTATGATAGCTATGATTTACATATCCATGTTCCAGATGGTGCTACACCTAAAGATGGACCAAGTGCAGGTATCACTATAAGCACTGCAATTGCTTCTGTTTTTAGTGACAAAAAAGTTTGTGCCGATGTAGCTATGACAGGAGAAATCGATTTAGCGGGGAATGTCTTACCTATAGGTGGATTAAAAGAAAAACTTATCGCTGCTTATAAAGCAGACATAAAAATTGCTTTAATTCCAAAGAAAAATTATAAAAGAGATTTAAAAGATATTCCTGATGAAGTTAAAGAGAATATGAAAATAATTGCTGTAGAAAATTTTGATGAGGTTTTGAAATACGCTTTGGTAAAATAAGGATTTTTGCAAAGGTAAATAATACCTTTGCTTACTTCCTATAATCCTTCAAAAGGATTGTTGATCACTTCTTTTCTATCAACTATATAAGGAATCAGTGCAACATGTCTAGCGCGTTTAATTGCAACTTCTACCATTTCTTGGTATTTTTTGCTTGTACCTGTTAAACGACGAGGCATGATTTTAAATCTTTCAGATAAAGCATGTTTTAACATAGCCGTATCTTTATAGTCTATAAATTCAACTTTTGCTTCTGTATATTTGCAATATTTGCGAGAATATTTTCTTTTTTCTGCCATAATTAATCCTTTTTAAAATGGTAAATCGGTGTCGTCACTATCATAAGCATCGACATCAATTTCTTTAATTTTTTCTTGGTTCTGGTTAGAATTTTGCATTCTTTGTGGAGTTTTTTCAAAATTATTTTGGCTTGCATAAGGATCATAGCTTTGATTTTCATAATTTCCATTGTTAAAATTTCCACTTTGTGTAGGAGCGTTATTTGATCCTAACATTTCCATATTTTCAACTTGGATGCTATGTTTGGAACGATTTTGACCATTTTGATCGCTCCATTGCTCAAATCTTAAACGTCCTTCTATAAGAACTTTTGATCCTTTTGTAAGATATTGATTTGCAACTTCTGCTGTTCGACCATAAAAGCTGATATCAATAAAGCAAGTTTCTTCTCTTTTTTCTCCATTTGTGGTAAAGCGTCTGGTTACAGCAATGGCTGAAGCACCTATGGCATTACCATTTTGTCCGTAACGCATTTCTATATTACGCGTAAGATTACCAACCAAAACAACTTTATTAAACATTTTTTTCCTTATTGAATTTCAGGGGTATCTAAAGGTTTGATCTCTTTTTTAGATTGCTTGATACCATGACTTAGTTTTTCCCAAGCCGCAATCTCTTTTTTATTTTCATATTTTACAATTAAAAATCTAATCACTTCTTCTGTAATTCTTAAAACCCTTTCTAATTCAGCAATGAGTTTTGGAGGAGCTTTAAAATAGATTACAAAATAAGTTCCACGTTCATATTTTTTGATTTTGTAAGCGAGTTTTCTAGTGCCCATCGGAACGACAGTTTCAATTTCTGCACCATTCTTTGTAAGGACTTCTTTTACGAATTCCAACTTAGTATTGACTTCCTCTTCTGTAAGAGTCGGTTTTAAAATAAATAAAACCTCATAGTGTTTCATGTATTCTCCTTGTGGATATTAAGCCCATTAAACATGAGCAAGGATTTTGCAAAGTTTTATAATGCAAACCTTAAATTATAGCAAAATATACTTAATCTATACTTGAATTGGAAATTTTATTACCGAAAGTAACACAGATATTTATAAAACATTAAAATATAATTTAATACAACGTAAATAAAATATTTTTATGTTATTATTCATATTATTTAGAATTTTCACTAAATTAATAATTTTTTTCAAGGAGGGCAATATTATGCAAACAAAGCCTATTCGCTGGTTTACTTTCATTGTTTTAGTCATAGGGGGGGGACCGTCTTTAAACTCTCTTCCTTAAAGGATGCTTTTTATGTTCCTATGCAAGAATTTATGAGTCTTAGTAATACTCAAATTGGTCTTGCACTTTCAGTTTATGGTATAGTCCAAACGGTTGGAAATTTCGCTTCAATTTACATAGCAGATAGATTTTCTAAGAAAATTCTTATTCCATTTTCCTTAGTATGTGTTGGTTTGGTTGGGATTTACATCTCTACTTTTCCATCATTTTATGGTATTTTAATCGCTTGGGGATTATTGGCTTTATTTGGCGAGGTGGTTTATTGGCCTGTTCTTTTAAAAGCGATTCGCTTGCTTGGAGATTCTACGCAACAAGGAAGACTTTTTGGTTTTTTAGAGGCTGGAAGAGGGGTGGTAGATACCATTGTCGCTTTTAGCGCTTTAGGAATTTTCTTACTTTTAGGTTCGGGTGCAGGTGGATTAAAAGCTGCTATACTTTTTTATAGCGTCTGTGTGATTGTTGCAGGTGTTTTGGCTTATTTTTTACTTGAGGATGATAAGATCAATACCACCGATGATCAAGGTAATGAAATTAGTAAAAATCAAGCTGCTTGGAATGGAGTTATAAAAGCTATAAAAACTCCTGAAATTTGGGTGGTTTCTTTAACTATTTTTACTATTTATTCTATTTATTGTGGTTTGACTTCATTTATACCTTTTTTAAAAGATATTTATGGTATGCCGGTAGCTTTAGTAGGGGCTTATGGAATCATTAACCAATACACCTTAAAATTAGTCGGTGGTCCAATAGGTGGATATTTGGCAGATAAAAAATTTCATTCATCAACTAAATATTTAAGATTTGCCTTAGTCTTAGCAGCTTTTGCGATTTTAATTTTTATTTTTATGCCTCATGAAAAATTAAATATTTATTTTGGAATGTGTTTAACCTTAGGTTTTGGAGCGATTGTATTTACTATGCGTGCGACATTTTTTGCTCCTGTAGATGAGATTAAAATTCCTAGAGAAATCAGCGGAGCGGCTATGAGTATCGCTTGTATTTTTGGATATTCTCCTCAACTTTTTTGCTTTGCGTTGTATGGTTTTATCATTGATCATTTTGATAAAAGTTTATTAGGCTATAGAATCGTTTTTGCTTTGATGGGATTTTTTGCAATTTGTGGTGTTGTGGTAACAACTATTTTATTAAAAATGATAGCTAAGAAACAAAATAATTAAGGATAAAAAATGAAAATTGGTTTAGAAAGTGAAAGTATGCATTTATGGTTTCAAAATGGTAGAATGGATATATTTTCTTATATTGATTTTGCAAAAGAGTTAGGTTGTGATGGGGTGATTATAAATATTATTAAAGATTTTGGCTTGGATGAGGAATGGGGGTGTTTGGGAAGTAATGAAGAACATCATCTTAAAAAGATTAAAGCAAAACTTGATGAATATAATATGTATTGCGAAATTGATGCTAAGGGTTTTGATAAAAATAAATTTGAAAAAATTGCTAAAGTAGCACAATTTTTAGATGCAAAAATTATCAGATCTTATGTGCCTTTAACAGATAGCAATAAAAAGGTTAAAAGTGCAAGCGAGGGTAGCTTTGATGATTCTAAGATCACGGCGCTTTTTAATAAAGAAGAATTTTTAAGCTCATCGGATGAAATTAAGGCCTTAATTGACATTTTGGAAACATACGATTTAAAACTTGCCATAGAAAATCATGAATATCAAACTTCAGGTGATTTACTTGAATTATTGGCTTTAATTAATCATCCTAGAATAGGATTTTTATATGATTTTGGAAATTCTATGATGGCTTATGAAGATCCTATTAAAGCTTGTAAGGATATGGCAAAATATACTTTTAGCACACATTGTAAGGATCACATTGTTTTTAATGAAGACGGGGTGGATTATGTTTGTGGTGTGCCTTTGGGTGAAGGAAATATTGATATTAAAGCTTGTGTGGAAATTTTAAAAAGTGAAGGTTTAGATCGTATTAATATAGAGCAATGCTATCCTTATTGTGCAACTTTTAAAAGAGAAAAAGGAACCGGTGGGGTTAGTGAGCTGGGTGAGGGTGCTTTTAAAATCGAAAAACCTTTATTTGAAGGCTTAAAAGCTATGCAATATTATTATCCTCAAGAGGTTTCAAAAGAACATTTAGAAAAGCTTTTAAAGCTACAAAAAGAAGGTTGTAAAAAAAGTGTTCAGTATTTAAAAAGCATTATTTAGAAAAAATTTCATTGATTTTTTTCTCAATTTCATCAAGTATTGCAAAACGCTTTTTATACATAGAGCGTTTTTGACTTGGAATTTCTTCAATCTTTTTTCTCAAATGAGAGAGTTTATAATAATTGCGTTTATTTATTTTTATAAGCTCTCCACCATTTTCAAGCCAAATTTTTTGATAATTTACATAATAACCTTTGCTTTGTCCTTTTTTGGATCGAATTTGATTTTTTTCATAAACGCCGAGTGTGGTATCGCAATTTAAAACTTTAGTTAAAATTTTAATGCATTCTATGATTAAATCTATAGGTCTTAATCCAAAAAATTTTTTAGTACAAATTTTATTGATTTTCAAAGAATCTAAATTTTCATGTTTATAGCCTTGTATACAAGCGATTAAAATATTATTTTCAAGGGTAAAGCAAAAACTTGCTTGTAGGATGACTTGAGTGTTAAATTTAAGCTTAATAGCCCAAAAACCTTCCTCGCAAACATGATAATTTTGATCAAGATCGATTTCAAAAATATTTTCTTCATCTTTAAGTGTAAAAATATTTTTCTTTCCTGGAAAAAAATGAAATATTTTTAAGCCTTTATTAACATCATAAAGTAGAGTCCTTACTCTTTCATCGGCATTAAAACTTTTATCACAAAATCTTCTAATAACATTATAACAGGCATAAGGCCTTTCTTGAAAAAAATATTTCAAATGATTATTTTTTTCTTCATTGAGTGTTTTAATGAAAAAATTTACTTGAGAAAAATATAAAATTTTTCTAGCCCAAAAACGAGAATAACGCCAAAAAATAATACTCTTTTTTTGATCGGAAAAATCAGGCAAAGGATAGGTGAAATTTTGACTCATTGCAAGGCTCTTAAGATATCATTAAAAGTAGCAAAAAGCATCAAGCTTAAAAGTATAGCCATTCCTCCATAACTTAAGTATTCAAAAGCTTTTTGTGGCACTTTGCGTCTAAAAATAATTTCATAAATATTAAATAGTATGTGTCCACCATCAAGCATAGGAATAGGCAAGAGATTTAAAATTCCTAAATTGATAGAGATTAAAGCTGTAATGAGTAAAAGTAGAGTAAAGCTAGTTTGTGCTGCTTTTGAAGTGATGTTTGCCATAGTGATAATACCACCTAAATTCTTAGCTTCTACTTCCCCAACGATAAGCTTTGCTATACCTTTAACAATAAGTGTTGAAGCTTTGATGCTTTCATCTAAAGCATAATTAAAACTTTGCAAACCGCTATGATAAACTAATACACTTGTGCCTTTTGGACTAACTCCAAGTTGTGCTTTTGGGACCAATTGTCCAAAATCATTATACCCTTGTCCTATTTTTGGAGTGAGATTGAATTCTATTTTTTTACCATTTCTATCTATAAGAAGTCTTAAAGGTTCTAATTTTACATGTTCAGAAATTTCATCAAAACTTTGAATTTTAACTCCATTGATAGCTAAAATGGTATCATCAGGTTTTATACCTGCCATTTGTGCAGCAGAATTTGGCATAATAGTGCCTATTTGGGCTGAGAGTTTTTGTATGCCTAAATTTCCTATGAGAATATAAAGTATAAAGGCTAAAATAAGATTAAAAAAAGGTCCTGCAAAAAGAATATAAATTTTTTTAAAAGGATTTAAAACGCTATAGCTATCCGGATCTAAATTTTCAAAACCTGGACGCATATCATCTTGTCCTTTAAGTTTTACATAGCCACCAAAAGGTAATGCGCTTAAACGATAAATCGTATTTTTAAAATTAAATTCTAAAAGACTTTTTCCAAAGCCTATGCTAAAAACTTCCACTTTTACACCTAAAGATTTTGCCGCTAAAAAATGCCCTAATTCGTGAAAAAATATTAAAAAAGAAATGACCAAAATCGTTGCTAAAAATTCAATAGAATAAAATTTAAAGCCGAGTATTAAAATAAGAATTAAAAAAATCAAAGATTTCATTATTTTCCTTTATTTTGCTGTATATAATCAAAGACATACTGAAAACCCGAATAAAGGGTTAAAAATAAAGCAATATAGAGTAAAATTTCACCTAAAAACCAATCCATAGTTAAAAAACCTATAGCTATCATTTGAAAGGTGGTTTTTAATTTACCTGTAAATGATGCTCTTACGTCTAAATTTTCACTCACCATTACGACACGAAAACCTGTGATAAAAAACTCACGCACGAGTATAAGATAAATCACCCACTCATTAGCTCTACCTGCCATCAATAAGCCTAAAAATGCAGCTAAGATTAGCATTTTATCTGCTAAAGGATCTAAAATTCCGCCTAATTTTGTGGCTTGATTCCAAGTTCTTGCTATATAGCCATCAAAAAAATCGCTTATTGCTGCTAATGAAAAAGTTAAAGCAGCAAAATAATTGATCCAGCTTTGATGAATTTCCTTAAAAGAATAAGTCAATAAAAAAAATAATAAAGGTGCTAAAATAATTCTTAAAAATGCCAAAGCATTGGGTAAATTCATATATAACCTTAATGAAAATATTATGAAATTTTAAAAATTATACAAAAATTTGGCAAAGTCTTGGTAAAAAATTCAATATTTTGTATTTAATAAAACTTGGTCTATTTTAGAAATTATAAAAATCGAACCACTTCATCAAATTTAAAACGATTTTTTTGGGGAAGTTTATCATCGTTAGAATAACCTAAAGCTACTACCAAGGTAACCCCTTCAACTTGTGTATTAAGGGATAAATAAGAATCGAGCTTCTCCTTATTAAAACCACCTATAGGACAACTTGCTATATTTAAAGCATTGGCACTATAAAGTATGCTTGCTAAAGCAATGTGTGCTTGTTCTCTTGCATAGGCAATTTTTTGTTCATTATTTAATGATTTTAAAAAAGGCATGTAAGTATCTAGACGTTTTTGAATTTCAACTTCGCTCATATCTCTTTTTCTAAGTTTTTCTTCAAAATAGTCTAAAAAATCAAATCTTGAAATAATAATGATCAAAGCAGAGCAATCTTTAACATGATTTTGATGATTGCAAATTTGAAATAATTCTTCTTTTTTATTTTGATCTTGCACGACTACAAATTTCCAAGGTTCCAACCCTAAAGAGCTAGGGCTTAAGCGAGCCATTTCTAATATAGTTTGTAAATCCTGTGGATTTAATTTTTTATCTTTTTTAAAATTTCTACAAGAATATCTATTGCTAAAAATTTCAAGCTCTTTTTTCATCATTTTCCCTTATAAAATTCAATCACTTCGTTAAAATTTAGACGTTTAGTTGTATGTTTTGGCTCTTGCGCCCTATATCCAAGAGCTAAAACAACAGCTGTTTCAAAAGGATGTTTTAGTTTTAAAAATTGATCTATTTTGTCTTTTTCAAATCCACCTATCATACAAGAATCAATCCCTAAGCTGATTGCTGCTAAAGACATTTGCATCATTGCAAGATAGCATTGAAGTTGAGCGTAATGATAAAGTTCTTTATCATTCATAGTATCAGTTTTTTGAGTATAAATTTGTAAAATTTTTTGAAATTTTTCTTCATCAGAATCAGCAAAACGACGCACTTGTTTTTGGGCAAAATCATCTTTGCTTTGTAAGTCTTTTCTAGCAACGATAACTATATTATGGCTTGCACTTGCAACATTTTGCTGGTTAAAACATAATTTAGAAAGTTGTAAATTATCTTCTTGTTTTTCAAAAATAACAAATTTCCAAGGTTCAAAACCATAAGAACTAGGGGTTAAAATTCCGCTTTCTAAGATGAAATTTAAGTCGTTGGTATTGATTTTTTTATCACTAAATAATTTACAAGCATGGCGTTTTGAAATAAGCTCTTTAAAATCCATAATCACCCCTTCATAATATTTTAGATTTACTGCATTATAAGTTATAAAAGTTTAATTGTTTATTAAAACTTAAAATTCAAAAATTTCTGGCTTGAGTTTTAAAAGTAAGCAAAAAGCAGCTATCATGGCTTGTTTTTGAATGAGTTTTCTATCGCCATCTAAGTAAAGAGTTTCTTGGACAAATGTTCCATCTTTAAACATTGCTCCTATATAAATAGTACCTGATTTAACTAATCCTTCGTCATTTTCTCCAGCTACTCCACTAATTGCCAAAGCAAAATCAGGTTTTGCAGTTTTAAAAACACCTTTTAGCATAAAATATACACAACGTTCACTATACTCTTTACCATCTTGCAGATAGCTTTCGCTAATTCCTAGCCATTCGTGTTTTATGCGATTGGAATAACTGACTATTGATCCTTCAAAAATTTGACTCACTCCACTAAATTGAGTGAGTGTGCTAGCACAAAGTCCGCCAGTGCAACTTTCTGCGAAAGAAATTTTAAGATTTTTTTCTAAAAGTTTTGAAACAATCAATTCAATTGGATCTTTGCCTAAGAATATTTTTTGCCCGAAAAGATTTTTTACGCTAGTTAAAAACCCATCCAATTTTCCAAAACTAGCACAAGTTGCTTTTATAAGAGTAAGATTTTCTAGTATTTTACTCGATTTAATTTCAACTTCATAAGATTTTGTTAATGTATCTAAAAGTACTACCGCACTTTCATCATCAATGCCAAAAAGACAAAAATAAGTAAAGTTTGGTTTTATATCTCCAAGAATTTCAGGAAGTTTTTGTCCTATAGTAGCTTTTATGACATTAATTTTTGAATGGATGAAATCACATATAAAACTATCTTTAGAAAAATATGCCTTATCAGGAACTAAATTATCTTCTTTTAAAACCAAAGCATCTTCATTGAGTGTTGCAAGAATTTTTGCTATGGTGGCGTAATGATTAGGTGTAGTAAAAAGAGTTATAAAATCATATTCCATAAGTAATTTTTCAAGTAAAAAAGGTAATTCTTTGTCAGTTTTATTTTGGAAGCGAATTTCACAAATTTCTTTAAATTTTTTTTTATAAGAACGATAGATGTAGTCTCTAAAATTATCATTCATTTCTAATTCATCACCAACAAGAAAAAGCAAATGTCTCATAAAATTTCCCTTTTTTATGTAATTATAGCTAAATTTTAAACTAATTTTAGTAAAATTTATAATTATAAAAAATTTAGGTGGAAAAATGGATTATAAAGATACCTTGCTTTTACCCAATACTACTTTTTCAATGCGTGCGAATTTAGCTGAATTTGAGCCTCAAAGATTTGAAAAGTGGTTTAAACAAAATTATGCCTATGAAAAAATGAAACAAAGCTGTAAAGATGTTTGTGCTACCTTTACTCTGCACGATGGCCCCCCTTATGCTAATGGTCATATACATATCGGTCATGCTTTGAATAAAATTTTAAAAGAAACTATCGTTAAGCTGCATTATTTTAATGGAGAAAGAATTCGTTTTACCCCAGGTTGGGATTGTCATGGTTTGCCTATAGAGCAACAAGTTGAAATTAAACTTGGTGAAAAGAAGAAAAGTCTAAGCAAAAAAGAGATCCGAGAATTTTGCAGAAAACATGCTGATGAGTTTGTAAATATCCAAAGAGAAGAATTTAAAAAACTTGGTATTATTGCAGATTGGGATAAGCCTTATCTTACAATGAAATTTGAATTTGAAGCAGCAATTTATAGGACTTTATGTGAGATTGCTAAGAAAGGGTTGCTTTGCGAGCGTTCCAAACCTGTTTTTTGGAGCTGGGCTGCAAAATCAGCTTTGGCAGAAGCTGAGGTAGAGTATGAAGATAAAGAGGACTATTCTATCTTTGTAGCTTTTGATTTGGATGAAAATGCTTGCAAAAAAATAGGAGTTTCAAAAGCTAGTGCGGTTATTTGGACTACTACGCCTTGGACTTTGGTGGCAAATCAAGCCATTGCTTTAAATCCTAATGAAAATTATGTGATTACCAAAGAGGGCTTTATTTTTGCAAGTGCTTTGCTTAAAAGTATGGTAGAAAAAGGCTTAACAAAAGGAGAGGTACAAAAAGAACTGAGTGCAAAAGAATTTGAAAGATTAGAAGCGATCAATCCTTTAAATTCTAGAAAATCCACTCTGATTATGGGTGATCATGTGTTGATGGATGGTGGAAGCGGGCTTGTCCATACTGCTCCAGGTCATGGAGAAGATGATTATTATGCTTGTTTGAAGTATAATATTGAAGTTTTAATGCCCGTAGATGATGCAGGATGTTATGATGAAACTTTAAGAACTAAAAAACTTTTGCCAGAAAATTTGTTAAATGAGTTTATAGGACTTCATATTTTTAAAGCCAATGAGAGAATTTTAGAGCTTTTAGGATCTCATTTACTCCATTCTTCCAAATTTATACATTCCTATCCGTTTTGCTGGAGAACTCACAAACCTGTTATTTATAGAGCAACCAAACAATGGTTTATTTTGATGGATGAAGCACTTTTGGAGGGTAAAACTTTAAGGGAATGTGCAAAAGAGCAAATTTTAAAAACAAAATTTTACCCACAAAGCGGAGTTAAAAGAATAGGAACTATGGTTGAAAATAGACCTGATTGGTGTATTTCAAGACAAAGAGATTGGGGAACGCCTATAGCTTTTTTTAGGGATAAAACTACTAAAGAAGTGATTTTTGACACTGAACTTTTTGATTTTGTGGCAAATATTTTTGAAAAACATGGAGCCGATGCGTGGTGGGAATTTGAAATCAAAGATTTAATCCCTAAAAATTCAAAATATAATCCAGAAAATTTAGAAAAAGTTTATGATATTTTAGATGTTTGGTTTGATAGTGGAAGCACTTGGAATGCGGTTTTAAACAGCGGAGTTTATGATGCTGGAGAAAAAAGAGCTAATATGTATTTAGAAGGAAGTGATCAGCATAGAGGTTGGTTTCAAAGTTCTTTACTTATTGGAACTGCTATTAAGCAAATCGCTCCTTATGAAAGTATTTTAACCCACGGATTTACTACGGATGAAAAGGGACAAAAAATGTCTAAATCCAAGGGTAATGTTATAGCGCCAGAATACGTAGCTAAAACCTATGGGGTTGAAATTTTAAGACTTTGGATACTTTTAAGCGATTATTCTAGTGATTTAAAAATTTCTGATAATATCTTAAAGCAAGTGAGTGAGCAATACCGCAAAATAAGAAACACTATAAGGTTTTTACTTGCAAACACTCATGATTTGGAAAATTTAGAGATTAAAGAATTTAGCTTTATAGATAAATGGATACTCACACGTGCAACTCGCGTTTTTAAAAATGTTAAAGAAAATTTCTTAGCCTATGAATTCGCTAAAGGTTTTAATACACTTTTAAATTTTTTAAGTGCGGATTTGAGTGGAATTTATCTTGATATTAGCAAGGATAGATTGTATTGTGATACTAAAAATAGTGATCGTAGAAAATCAGCTCAAGTGGCGATGGCTTTAATTACTAAAGAGCTTTTAAATTTACTTGCTCCAACTTTAACTTATAGCGTTGATGAGGCTTTAGAACACGCTAATGATTTAATTAAAGACAATATTACTGATGTTTTTGATCTTAGTTTGAAAGAAAAATTTGAATATGATTTTGGTATAGATGATAAATTTTTACTCAATGTGCGTGAGAAATTTTTTGAAAGCATTGATACACTCAAAAAAGATAAACTGATAAAATCAACTTTAGAATTGAATCTCATCACAGATTCTAAACGATTTGATTTTATACCAAAAGATGATTTAAATGATTGGTTTATAGTGAGTGGTGTTAAAGATAGTTTTGGTGAAATTTTATGTGAATTTGAAATTGAGGGTGAAAAATTTAAAATTGCTAAAGCCGTACTATGCAAATGTCCTAGATGTTGGAAGGTTGAAAGCTTGAAAGAAGACGAACCTTGTATGCGTTGTAGCGAGGTTTTGAAAAATGCTTGAAAATCCTATTTCAAATAGTATAGTGATTGTAACTATTTTTACAATCGCTTTTTTTTGTGGTGTATCAATTGTTTTGATTAAAAAATATGCAAAAAAATATAAGGAAAAAAAATGATAACTTTAAAAGAAGCTTTGAAATTGTCTCAAGAAGAAATTCAAAATTTAAAAAAAGAATTAAACGAAAGGGCTAAAAAAGAAAGTCACCTAGGAGCTTATATAGAACAATTTTTAGGTAAAGATCTAAGTCAAAGTTGCGAAGGGGTACCTGTTGCTATTAAAGATAATATCAGTGTAAAGGATTGGGAATTAACCTGTGCGAGTAAAATTTTACAAGGTTATATAGCACCTTATGATGCAAGTGCTATTGTGAATTTGAAAAAAAATGGTTTTGCTCCTTATGGGCGAACTAATATGGATGAATTTGCCATGGGAAGTTCAACGGCGACTTCTTGCTATGGAAAGACTTTAAATCCTTTTAATTTAAATAAAGTTCCAGGAGGATCAAGCGGAGGTAGTGCCGCAGTTGTCGCAAGTGGTTTGGCTTTAGCAAGTTTAGGCAGTGATACAGGTGGATCTGTGCGTCAACCTGCTGCTTTTTGCGGTTGCGTTGGGTTTAAGCCAAGTTATGGTAGAGTGAGTCGATACGGTTTAGCTTCTTATTCTTCAAGTCTTGATCAAATAGGTGTTTTGACACAAAATGTTGAAGACGCTGCGATTTTGTATGATGCTATCGCGGGATACGATAAAATGGATAGCACAAGTGCAAATATTGAATTTATAAAAACAGCACCTAAGTTAAACGCAAATAAAAAACTAAAAATTGCAGTGATTGAAAATTATATCAATGATGCAAGCGAAGAAGTTAAAAAAGCTCTTTTAAAAACCATAGATATGTTAAAATCACATGGACATGAAATTATTTATAGACAAATGCTTGATTGTAAATACGATATAGCCGCGTATTATATTATTGCTACGGCTGAAGCGAGTGCGAATTTAAGTCGTTATGATGGCGTGCGTTATGGAAGACGTTCTGAAAATATAGAAAATCTTAAAGATATGTATATTAATACCCGCAGTGAAGGTTTTGGAGAGGAAGTAAAAAGAAGAATTTTGCTTGGAACTTTTGTATTAAGTAGTGGGTATTATGATGCGTATTATATTAAAGCACAAAAAGCTCGAGCACTTATAAAGGCTAAGTATGAAGAAATTTTAAATGATTGTGATTTGATTTTTATGCCTGTAACTCCAACAACTGCTTTTGATTTTAATGCTAAAAAAAGTCCTATGGAAGTATATTTAGAAGATGTTTATACCATTTCCTTAAATTTAGCTGGTCTTGGAGGTATTAGTGTACCTGTAGGTAAGGATAAAGATGGACTTAATATTTCAGCTCAGCTTATTTGCAAGGCGTTTGAGGAACAAACCTTACTCGATGGTGCGTTAAGTCTTGAAAATATTATAAAGGAAGGAAAATAATGAATATAATCAAACGTGCTTTAACTTTTGAAGATGTACTTTTACGTCCTTGTTATTCTGAAATTTTGCCAAAACAGGTTAAAATTCATACTCAACTTACGAAAAATATCACTTTAAATATGCCTTTGATTTCTGCTGCAATGGATACGGTAACTGAACATAGAGCTGCTATTATGATGGCAAGACTTGGTGGGCTTGGAGTGATTCATAAAAATATGGATATTGCTTCTCAAGCAAGAGAAGTTAAAAGGGTAAAAAAAAGTGAAAGTGGCGTGATTATAGATCCTATTTTTATTAGTCCAAAATCAAGCGTAGCTCAAGCTTTAGAAATAATGGCAGAATATAGAATATCTGGTGTTCCAGTGGTTGATGAGTCAAGAAAATTAATTGGAATTTTAACCAATCGTGATTTAAGATTTGAGAGTGATTTTTCAAATTTAGTTGAAAATGTCATGACAAAAGCTCCTTTAATCACTGCTCCAAAAGGATGCACTTTAGATGATGCTGAAGAAATTTTTAGTAAAAATAAGGTAGAAAAATTACCTATTGTTGATAGCGAGGGTCATTTAGAAGGGTTGATTACCATAAAAGATCTTAAAAAACGTAAAGAATATCCGGATGCAAATAAAGATAGCTTTGGAAGACTTCGCGTTGGTGCTGCTATAGGTGTAGGGCAAATCAATCGAGTGGATGCTTTGGTAGAAGCCGGGGTTGATGTTGTCGTGCTTGATTCTGCACACGGGCATTCTAAGGGGATTATTGATACGATAAAAGCTGTAAAACAAAAGTATCCAAATTTAGATTTGATTGCGGGCAATATCGCTACTGCAGCAGCAGCGAAAGCTCTTTGTGAAGCGGGTGCGGATGCTGTAAAGGTGGGAATAGGACCAGGAAGTATTTGTACCACACGTATAGTTTCTGGCGTGGGTGTTCCTCAAATTTCTGCGATTGATGAGTGTGCTATAGAAGCTAAAAAATACGGAGTTCCAGTGATTGCTGATGGAGGGATTAAGTATTCAGGTGATATAGCCAAGGCTTTAGCGGCGGGTGCGAGTTCTGTTATGATAGGGTCGCTTTTAGCAGGAACCGATGAAAGTCCTGGAGAGCTTTTTACCTATCAAGGAAGACAATACAAGTCTTATCGTGGAATGGGGTCGCTTGGAGCTATGCAAAAAGGTAGTTCTGATCGTTATTTTCAACAAGGAACGGCTCAAGATAAATTAGTTCCCGAAGGCATAGAAGGACGTGTGCCTTATGTGGGTAGTATTAAAAGTGTGGTGCATCAACTTTTAGGAGGACTCCGTTCTTCTATGGGTTATGTGGGTGCTAAAGATATACAAGATTTTCAAGCTAGAGCTGAATTTGTGGAAATCACAAGTGCGGGTCTTAAAGAAAGCCATGTCCATGATGTAACTATAACTCATGAAGCACCAAATTATAAGGTTAATCAATGAGTTTTGAGGAAAAATTAAAAAAAGCTAATGAAGCTTTAGATAAACTTAATAGTGATGAATTGACTTTAAATGAAAGTATAAAAATTTATAAAACAGGTTTAGAAAATATCAAAAAAGCTAGAGAGGAATTAGAAAAAGCAAAATTAGAAGTGGAGAATATCGATGAGTAAAATTTCAGCCTTGCAATTTCCTACTTTAGCTTTAAGTGAATCAAGATTGGATTATTATTTAAAAGCTTCAAAAGATAGTGGAGCCGATCTTGTTGTCTTGGGTGAATATGTTATCAATAGTTTTTTTACCGAATTGCTTTTGATGCCAAAATCTATGATAAAAGAGCAAAGCGAGGCTAAAAAAGAAAGCTTAATGCGCCTTTCAAAAAAATATGAATTAGAAATCATAGCTCCATTTGTAAGTGTAGAAAATAAGGGTTATAAAAAACTTTGCTTAAAAGTTTCTCCAAATGGGATAAAAAGCTATGAACAGCAAATTCTTATGCCTTATACTCATTGGAATGAAAAAAGCTTTTTTAGTAATAAATGTGATAAATATAAACTTTTTACTTTTTCTTATGCAGGATTAAAATGTGCTTTACTTTTTGGTTTCGAGGCTCATTTTGATGGCTTTTGGAAAATGATCATGCAAAAAAAGATTGATTTGGTTATCATTCCTACAGCTTCGACTTTTGAAAGTCAAAAAAGATGGGAAGAGCTTTTAAAAACGAGAGCTTTTTTAAATTCAACCAATATTTTAAGGGTTAATCGCATAGGCAAGCTTAAAGAGGATTGGAATTTTTATGGCGATACCATGTTTATCGATGCTTTTGGAGAAATTCAAGAAAGGTTGGGTAATGAAGAGGAGATGTTGATCATAGAGCCTAAAAAGACCGATGAAGCAAAGAAGCTTTGGTGTTTTGAAAAAATGGCAAAAGGTTTCGAAGGATAATAAGCGCATAATTTAAAAATATTTATTTTTATATGTTTATAATATAATTTTTATACTTGAGGTTTTATATGAGAAAAGTTTTACTGCAAATTATCATTTTTAGTTTATTATTTATAGTCGTTTTTACCATCAATAGAGCTTTAATGCAGCTTAATTTTATCCCTGGTAATTTAGTAAGTGATAAAAATGAATTTATACAAATGTATCTTTTAGGAGCTTATCATGACATAAGATTTTTAAGTGTTGCATTTTTACCTCTTTTACTTTGTAGCTTTATAGCTTTGGTTTTTTCTAAAAAAAAACGAAATTTAACAATTGGGGGGGGGGTATTAAAGACTTACCGCATTGCCTCTAGTTTTTATATAGCTTTTATTTCCTTTATTTGTATAGGTTTTTCTTATGCAAAATATTATTATTACGAAATTTACAAAAGTAAATTTGATATTTTTATATTCGGTTTAAAAGATGATAATGCTCAAGCGATTTTAAATATTATCTACAACGATTATCCTATTTTAAAAATTCTTATTTTGATGTTTGTTTTTGGAATTTTTTGTGTTTTTATCAATTTAAAAATTTTAGGATTAAAACTGAAACCAATCAATTTAAAATTTTCTATGTTGATATTGTTAAATTTTATATTGATTGGAATTTATATTCTAGCTTTAAGAGGTCCTTTTAGACATGTAGCCATTAATGTACAAAATTATTCTTTTAGCCAATTGAGTGTTTTAAACGATACTATGCTAAATCCTATAATGGCTTTTTCTTGGGCGTTTAAACAATATCGCCAAGAAGAAAGTTTTAAAACAATCAGTTCTTTAAAAGCACAAGAACTTAAAAATAAACTTTTTGATGATTTGCATACAAGTCCTAAAAATATACAAGCTGAAAAAATTCATCCTAGTGTTTTTGTCAATTTAATGGAAAGCTTTGGGCTTAATTTGGCGGATTTTTCAAACGAGGAACATAATTTCTTAGGTGCTTTGCAACCGCATTTTGAAAAAGATTTTGTATTTAAAAGATTTTTAAGTGCTTATAATGGAACTATACCAAGCTTTGCTAATTTGTTCTTTTTAAGTCCCTTTCAATACATTTCTACAAGTAAATTTCAAAAAACTTATCTAGATTTAACCCCTATTGCTGTTTATAAAAAAGCAGGATATAGAGTTATTTTTGTAAGTGCTGGGAATGGTTCTTGGCAAAATGTTAAAAATTATTTGGGTGTTTTAGGTGTTGATGAAATTATTGATGAAAATGTTTTAATGAAAGAGTATAAACAAGCTAAAATAAGTGAAAATGGTTATGGGATAGCTGATAAATATTTATATAAAAAAGTTTATGAATTATTGCAAGAAAATCCGCATAATACCTTGATCATCGGCTTAACAATTTCCAATCATCCTCCTTATAAAATCGCACAAGAAGGCTTACCTAAGCTAGAAAATATCCCACAAGCTTTACTTGATTTACTTCCTTATGAGAAAAGTAAGCAAGAAAATATTATCAAAGCTTATACCTATGCAAATAATGAATTTGGTAAATTTTTAGATAAAGTCAAGCAAAGCTCATTTAAAGATAGTGTTATCATTGCAGCTACTGGAGATCACAGGGTTCGTGAAATGGGGATTGATTTAAATTCTCAAAAGGCTTTTGCTTATAGTGTGCCTTTTTATCTTTATGTGCCTAAGATTTTGCAAAATGATATTTATTATGATAAAAATCGTTTAGGATCTCATAAAGATATTTTTCCAACCCTTTATGCTTTAAGTCTTAGCAATGTTCATTATTTAAGTCTTGGTGGAAGAAATATGTTAGCAAAACCTAAAGATGAAAAATTAGAATTTGCTTTTAATGATGTAGTTTGGGCAGATAAAAATGGAGTTTATATAGGAGATAAGGGGTATTTTTTTGAAAACAATCATACTTTAAAAGATAACAATAAAGCTTTTAAACTTGACGAGTATCATAAAAATTTTGCTCAATTTTACAATGAGTTAAATTTTTATCAACTCGGACAACGTTTAGGTATAGCAAAATAGAATTTATATTTTCTTTTTAGTAAAGAAGTGTTAGAATTTAGCCTTTTAAAATAAAGGCTAAAAATATGCAAAAGATTCATTTTATCGGTATAGGTGGTATAGGAATTTCTGCACTAGCGAGATTTTTAAAGGAGAAGGGTTATGAGATCAGCGGGAGCGATCTTAAAGAAAGTAAGATCACTAAAGAGCTTGAAAAAGAAGGCGTTAATATAGCCATTCCTCATCATCAAGATAATGTTTTAAATAAAGACTTAGTCATTTATTCAGCGGCTATAAAAGAAGAAAATCCTGAATTTAAATACGCTAAAGAACTAGGCATTAAATGCCTTTCGAGAAAAGAAGCTTTACCGCTTATTTTACAAGATAAACGTGTTTTTGCCGTTGCTGGAGCACATGGAAAAAGCACAACTTCTAGTATTTTAGCATCCTTAATAAATGATAGTTCGGTTATTATCGGTGCTATTTTAAAAGAATTTGGTTCTAATATGATCTATAAAGAAAGCGAAGATCTGATTTTCGAAGCCGATGAAAGCGACAGCTCTTTTTTAAATTCCAATCCTTATTTGGCAATCGTTACCAATGCTGAAGCAGAACACTTGGATCACTATGGAAATGAACTTTCAAAACTACATAATGCATATACTCAGTTTTTAGATATAGCTAAAATTCGCGTGATCAATGCAGAAGATGATTTTTTAGATGATTACAAAAATGAAGCAACTCGATTTTATCCTAGTAAAGATATTAAAAATTGTATTATGAAAGTTGAAAATTTTAAACCTTTTACAAGTTTTGAGTTAAAAGATTTGGGAAAATTTAGCGTTTTTGGTATGGGCTATCATTTAGCTATTGATGCTTCTTTAGCGATTTTGGCGGCTTTAAATTTTATAGATGTAGAGACTATAAAAACTAGACTTAAAAACTACCAAGGAATTAAAAAAAGATTTGACATTTTACATGCGGATGAAAGTTTAGCTTTAATCGATGATTACGGCCATCATCCAACGGAAATCAAAGCGACTTTAAAAGCTGCTAAAGAGTATGCTAAACTTGGTGGTTATACTAAGATCACGGCTATTTTTGAGCCTCATCGTTATACGCGTTTGTTAGCAAATTTGCAAGATTTTGTCCATGCTTTTGATGGGGTGGATGAGCTTGTGATTTTACCGGTTTATGCCGCAGGGGAAGAAAAAGTCGAAATTGATCTAAAAAAATACTTCCCTAAGGCTTTATTTGTGGAAGATATCAAAAGAGAGGGTAAATTTTTAGTCAGTGATAAAGGAAGAGTTTTTGATAAAGGACTCATTATAGGATTTGGAGCGGGAGATATTAGCAATAAACTAAGGAAATTTAATGGGTAGAATTTTTTTCTATATCCTCGTTATTTTTATTTTAGCTTTGATTGTTTATTTTTTACGTGAAAAATTAGGAAATAAGACAAAACCTTTTTTTAGTTTTTTGCTTGTATGCTTCATCGCTTTAGCTGTGTTTTTTGAATTTAAAAATTCACAACAAAGCCGTTTAATAAATGATATCATTGTGGCTTTTGATCAAAATAAAAATATTTCATGTAAAGATATTAATGTTTCTAAGGCTTATTTTAATTATGAATTTGGCACCCAAAGTTTTATTTCAAAAGACAATAATGAAAGTTTGAAATCTTTGATTATAGATATTAAAGATTGCAGGTTAAACAATGAATGATTTAAAAGATGAGCTAGTTTCAAAACTCGATCTTAATAACTATTTAGCTGAAATAAGAGAACTTTTTTCAAGAGATAAAGATATATTTTTGCAAGGAGATTCTCATCTTCATTTTAAGCGAATCGGTGAGCTTTGCGAAGTAGAATTTCCTACTATGCCAGAAGTAACCAATCTAGATAAAGCTTTAACTCATTTAAGCAAGCAAGGAATTTTACATTTAGAAGAAATTTATGAATTGGTTAAAATTTTTCTTTACTTTGATAAAATAAAAAAGATAAATTTTGGATCAAATCTCAATGCTTGGCTTGAAAAAATTGAATTTCCGAATGGAATTTTAGAGCTTTGTGAAAAATTTGATGACAAGGGCGAGTTAAAAGAAAACCTAGATGAAAGACTGATAAATCTTAATACAGCTTTTAAAATGAAAAATGAAGCCATACAGACCGAATTTAAAAAGTACTGCTATAGCAAATCCTTAACCCCTTATCTTATGGATACTCAAATTCATCTTGTTAATAATTTAGAATCTTTACTCGTTAGAGGCGGGTTTAATCACGCTATAAAAGCAAAGATTATAGGAAGAAGCACCGGAGGAGGCTTTTATATCATTCCTGAAGGTGTTGAAAAATTGCAAAATGATTTAGAAAAATTGCAAAATCAAAAAGAAGAAATTTATTATGAATATGCTAAAAATTTTTCCATTTTTTTAGCCAAAAATTTATTGTTTTTAAAATTTATCAACAACGCTTTTGATTTGTTCGATCATTATAGTGCTAGAGTTTTGACGGCTAAAAAGAAGGATTATGAATTTGTTTTATGTGAAAATTCAGACACGATTGTTTTAAAAGATTTTGCCCATCCGGCTTTAAAAAATCCTAAAAGCGTTTCGCTTGAATTTAAAAAGCAAGTTTTGATTATCACTGGGGTAAATGCTGGTGGAAAATCGATGCTTTTAAAAAGCATTTT
Organism: Campylobacter aviculae; assembly: GCF_005406215.1. Lineage (GTDB taxonomy): Bacteria > Campylobacterota > Campylobacteria > Campylobacterales > Campylobacteraceae > Campylobacter_D > Campylobacter_D aviculae. The sequence goes on from NZ_NXMA01000001.1 coordinate 90,456, forward strand.
AAGTGCTTGTTTTTTAGCCAAACATCTTTTGCCGATGCACATTAATGCAAATGAAAGCAAAATAGGAACTTTTAAGGAATTTGATACCATTATCGAAGATCCGCAAAATGTGAAAAATGATATTTCTACCTTTGCTGGAAGAATGCTTCATTTTTCCAAACTCTTTACAAAGAAAAATTTACTTTTAGGTATAGATGAAATAGAGCTTGGGACAGATTTTGAAGAAGCGGCTTGCTTGTATAGCACTTTGATCTCTCATTTGATTTGCAATAAACTAAAAATCATCATCACTACACACCACAAACGCCTTGCTATGCTTTTAGCTGAAAATGAACAAGTTGAATTGATAGCGGCTTTATATGATGAGGAATTTTCAAGACCAAAATACGAGTTTTTAAAAGGCACCATAGGAAAATCTTATGCTTTTGAAACGGCTTTGCGTTATCAAATTCCGCCAAATTTAGTTAAAAAAGCCAAAGAGCTTTATGGGGAAGATAAGCAAAATTTAGAAGAAATGGTGAGTAAAAATATCAATCTTGAGCTTGATTTAAAGCTAAAATTAAATGAAGTGGATAAAAAAGAACAAAAGATTGATGAAATTTTACTTTCTTTAAAAGATCAAAAAGAAAAAAATGAAAGCGAATTGCGTCAAAAACTAAGGGACTTAGAGCTTAAATTTTATCAAGCCATAGAAGAAGCTAAAAAAACTATACGCTTAAAAGACACTAAAGAAAAACAAAGAAGTTTAAACAAAGCTAATGAGCTTAAGAAAAATATCGTTTTGCCAAGTATGGATCAAAATGAAGAGTTAAGGGTTGGGGATTTTGTAAAATATGAAAAGATCAAAGGAAAAATCGTAGGAATTTCTAAAAATGATGCTTTAGTGGAAAGTGAAGGGATAAAACTTCGTGTGCCTTTAAAACTCCTTAAAAAAAGCGGTGCTATCCCTAAACCTAGTCCAAAAACAAGTATAAATATCACAAAGCCTAGTAATTTGGGCGTGAGTTTGGATTTGCACGGGCTTAGAAGTGATGAAGCGATTTCAAGGCTTGATAAATTCATTTCAGATGCTTTGATAGCGGGTTTTGATGAGGTGATCGTTTATCATGGTATAGGTACAGGAAAACTCGCTTTTGCGGTAAGAGAGTTTTTAAAAACACACAAAAGCGTAAAAAGCTTTAGTGATGCTCCGATCAATCAAGGCGGCTTTGGTGCTAAGGTAGTGAGATTATAAAAATTAGAAAAAATCTTGCAAAAATATTTATTTTCTTAAAGTATTTTGTGCTAGACTTTGAAAAATTCAAGGTTTAGTGATGAAAAATATAATGATATTAAGCGGAGCAGGCTTATCTGCTCCAAGCAGACTTAAAACTTTTAGGGATAATGACGGACTTTGGGAAGAATACGATGTGATGGAGGTTTGCTCCGCAACAGCTTTTAGAAAAAATCCTAAAAAAGTGCTTGATTTTTACGATGAAAGAAGAGAACAACTTAAAAATGTAGAGCCAAATCACGCCCATAAAAAAATAGCAGAACTTAAGCAAAAATGGGGTAAAAATCTTTTTGTGATTACGCAAAATGTCGATGATTTGCTTGAGCGTGCAGCGTGTAAAGATGTGATCCATTTGCACGGCTTTTTACCTGAACTTCGTTGCCTAAAATGCGGTGAAATTTTTAGCATCGGCTATGAGAAAATGGCGGGTAAAATTTGCCCTAAATGCAAAAGTGAAAATTTAAGACATAATATAGTAATGTTTGAAGAGGCGGCACCTATGTATGCCACTCTTTATTCTTTGCTTGAGCAAACCTCGCTTTTTATCAGCATAGGCACAAGCGGAGCGGTTTTGCCTGTTGGATACTATGCTAGTATGTGTGAAAAAAGTATTTTAAATATTTACGATAAAGATGATGATTTGGAAAAATATTTTGATAAAATTTATATTGAAGATGTTGTAAGTGTGATTGATAAAATTGCACTAGATATTGAAGAATTTATGGAGAGTTGATGTTTGATTCTTTATTAAATGGCCTAGCTTTGGGTTTTGGAGTAAGTGTTCCTTTTGGTCCAGTAAATATTTTAGTTTTAACTTATGCGTTAAAATCTTTTAAAAATTCATTAGCGGTTGGTTTTGGTGCTTTTAGTGTCGATATGCTTTATCTTTTTTTATTACAATTTGGGCTTTTAAGCTTTTTAAATAATGATATTTTTAAATACATTTTGGCGATTTTTGGTTTTTGTTTTTTAAGCTATATGGCTTTTTTGATGGTTAGAAAAAAAAGTGAGGCTTTAGATGTGCAAAATCAAGAATTTAAAGAAAGTCTTTTAAAAAGTTATATTAAAGGATGTTTTTTAAATGGATCTAATCCTTTTGTTATAGGATTTTGGTTGAGTGCAGCGGGTATGATCGTTGGCGATATACATCCTTATTTTATGACCTTAGGACTTGTTGTTTCGATTATCTCTTGGGTTTTTGCTTTATCTTTTTTTGTTGCAAAATATAAGCATTTTTTTAATGCAAAAGTTGTTAAGATTGTCAATATAGTTTCAGCTTTAATTATAGAATATTTTGCTATTAGTTTATTATATAGAACTTTTATAGGATAAAAAATGAATGCTAAAGAACTTTTAATCGAACTTTTAAAATTTAAATCCATCACACCAAAAGATGATGGAATTTTAAATTTTATCGCCTTAGAACTTAGCGATTTTGAAGCTTTTTTTGTGGAAAAAGAGGGTGTGAAAAATTTATTACTGACAAAAAAATTTCAAGATGAAGGCGATCATTTAGCATTTTGTGGCCACATAGATGTTGTTCCTGCGGGTGAGGGTTGGCAAAGCGATCCTTTTAAGCCTGTAGAAAAAGATGGGTTTATTTACGCAAGAGGCGCACAAGATATGAAAAGTGGTGTGGCGGCTTTTATTGATGCGGTTAAAAATGCAAATTTTAAAGGTTCTAGGCTTTCTTTAATGCTAACAAGTGATGAGGAAGGAGAGGCAAAATACGGAACTTTAGAGCTTCTTAAATTCATGCAAGAAGAAAATATCTTGCCTGATTTTGCCTTAGTGGGTGAGCCAACTTGTGAAAAATATTTAGGAGATAGTATCAAAATAGGACGCAGAGGTTCAATCAATGGTAAAATTCTCATACGCGGAAAGCAAGGACATGTAGCTTACCCTGAAAAATGTATCAATCCTATCCATGATTTTTCTCATGCTTTGAAATTTTTAGCGGGTTTTGATCTTGATCCTGGTAGTGCAGATTTTACTCCTTCTAAGATAGTCATTACTGATATTAGGGGAGGACTTGAAGTGTGCAATGTAACTCCAAATGATCTAAAATTGATGTTTAATGTTAGAAATTCTCCAGATACGACTTTAGATGATGCGAAAAATTATATCGATAAAATTTGCCATGGTTTAAATTATGAATTAGAAATCAAACAAAGTTCAAAACCTTTTTTAACTCATCATGATAATAAAGTGGTGCAAAAATTAAACGAAAGTATCCAAAAGATCACGCAACGCGTTCCAAGTTTCAATACCAAAGGCGGCACAAGTGATGCAAGATTTTTAGCAGAATTTGGTATAAGTGTATGCGAATTTGGAGTATGCAACGATAGAATTCACGCTATTGATGAAAGAGTAAGTGTGGAAGATCTTGAAAAACTTTGTGAAATTTATAAAGATTTTATAGAAAATTTTTAGAGGTTAGTAATGATTATCAATGGTGAAAAGCTTGATTTAAAAGAATTAAGATTGATGGATTTTTTAAAAGAAAAGGGTTATAAAACCGAACTCATCGCTTTAGAATTAAACGGAGAAATTATCCCAAAGGATCGTTTTGAAAATTTGATTTTAAAAGAAAATGATAAGGCTGAAATTGTAAGTTTTGTAGGGGGTGGCTGATGAAAATAAAATTCAATGGTAAAGAGCTTGAAACCTCTTTTAAAAGCACTTTGGAATTTTTTCAAAGCGTGAGTGAAAATGAAAATGATGTTTGGATAGTCAATGGCTTTGCGACAAAAGAAGATCTAAATTTAAATGAAAATGATGAGCTTTTTTGCATACAAAAAAATACTTTGCCTCCAAAAGATGCACTTGATGCGATGATGAGAGCAAGACACACCCCAAAACTTCACGATAAATTAAAAAATTCAAGCGTTGCAGTGTGTGGCTTAGGTGGCCTTGGCTCTCACATAGCCATCATGTTAGCAAGAAGTGGAATAGGGGCTTTAAAACTCATCGATTTTGATGTGGTAGAGCCTAGCAATCTTAACCGCCAAGCTTATCGTGTGTGTGATTTGGGCAAATTTAAAACCGAAGCTTTAAAAGAGCAAATCAAAGAAATCAATCCTTACACACAAGTTGAAATCGAAACTTTAAAGATAGATGAGCAAAATTTAGCCCATTTATTTAAGGGTGTAAATATCGTTTGTGAAGCCTTTGATACGCCTTTAGCAAAAGCTATGATCGCGCAAAATTTTCATAAATTTTATCCTGATATAACTTTAATCTGTGCTTCAGGACTTGCAGGTTATGGCGATAGCAATAGCATACAAACGAGAAAAATTGCAAAAAATTTCTATGTTTGTGGGGATTTGGTGAATGCAGCACAAGTTGGAAATGGACTGATGGCACCACGGGTTAATATTTGTGCGGGACATCAAGCTAATTTGGTTTTAGAACTTTTAGCTAGCAAGGAGTAAAAATGGATGATAAATTAAAAATTGGAAAATATGAATTTAACTCACGTTTTATTTTAGGATCGGGTAAATTTTCACTTGAGTTGATCAAATCAGCCATCGAAGAAGCAGGAGCACAGATCATCACTCTAGCTTTACGCCGTGCTTATACGGGAGAGGTTGAAAATATCTTAGATTATATTCCAAAAAATATTACTCTTTTACCTAACACTTCAGGAGCAAGAAATGCTCAAGAAGCTTTACGCATAGCAAGGCTTTCAAGGGAGTTAGGATGCGGAGAGCTTATAAAGATCGAGGTGATCAGTGATAGTAAATATTTATTGCCGGATAATTACGAAACGATCAAAGCTTGCGAGCTTTTAGCAAAAGATGGTTTTACGCCTTTGCCTTATATGTATGCTGATCTTTATGCAGCTAGAGCGATGAGAGATGCTGGAGCGGCGGCTATTATGCCTTTAGCTGCACCCATAGGAAGTAACAAAGGCCTGTGTGCTAAAGAATTCATACAAATTTTACTTAATGAAATCGATCTTCCTATTATCGTAGATGCGGGCATTGGCAGTCCATCTCAAGCTTGTGAGGCAATGCAAATGGGAGTGAGTGCTGTTATGGCAAATACAGCTATAGCTGAAGCAAAAAATATCGCTTTAATGGCTAAAGCTTTTTCTTTGGCAATAAAAGCGGGAAGAGAGGGTTATTTGGCCGGTTTAGCAAGTGTGAGTGAGGCTAAGGCAAGTTCTCCTTTAACAGGATTTTTAAGGGATTGATCATGCAAGATTTTATGCAATATTTGCCTCACATGCAAGAAATAAAAAGTGATATTTTAGATAAAGTTTTGTTTGAAATAAAAGATTATGATGAGGCTAAATTTAGCGTTAAAGATGTTGAAGAGGCTTTAAATTCTACGCATTTAAGCATAGAAAATTTAAAAGCTTTGCTTTCAAGTGCGGCTGAAGAATTTATCGAGGAATTAGCTTTTAAGTCATCAAAGACAAAAATAAAATATTTTGGAAATTCTATATCGCTTTTTACTCCGCTTTATTTGTCAAATTATTGTAATTCTAAGTGCGTGTATTGTGGTTTTCAAAAAGGCAATAAAATCGCAAGAGCAAAACTTAATGAAGATGAAATTCATCAAGAGATGAAAGCGATTGCAAAAACAGGTTTGCAAGAAATTTTGATGCTAACAGGCGAGGGAAGAGAATTTGCAAATGTAGAATACATTGCAAAAGCTTGTGCTATCGCAAAAGAGTATTTTAAAGTCATAGGGGTTGAAATTTACCCTATGAATGAAGATGAGTATAAAATTTTGCATGAAAATGGCTGTGATTATGTGACTATTTTTCAAGAAACTTATAATCCTTTAAAATATTCCAAAATTCATCTTGGCGGTGAAAAACGCATTTTTCCTTATCGTTTTAACGCTCAAGAAAGAGCTTTAAAATCAGGGATGAGAGGGGTTGCTTTTGCTGCGCTTTTGGGCATAGATGATTTTAGAAAAGATGCTTTAGCGACGGCTTTACACGCGTATTTTTTACAGCAAAAATATCCACATGCGGAAATTTCTCTTTCTGTACCACGTTTAAGGCCTATCATTAATAATGTCAAAATTCATCCTAAAGATGTAAATGAAAAACGTCTTTTACAAGTGCTTTGTGCGTATAGGCTTTTTTTACCTTTTGCAGGAATTACTATATCAAGTCGTGAAAGAATAGGCTTTAGGGATGAGGTGATTAAGCTTGGAGCGACTAAAATGAGTGCGGGAGTTAGCGTAGGGATTGGTGAGCATAGCGGTGAAAAAAAAGGTGATGATCAGTTTGAAATTTCAGATGAAAGAAGTGTAGAAGAAATTTTAACTATGCTTAAAAATGCAAATTTGCAGGCTGTGATGAGTGATAGTATCTATGTGGGATAAAAAGATTATCGCTATAAGCGATCGAAAAATTGTTGAGGGTGATTTTTTAACACAGGTTGAAAAAATCGTCAAGTCAGGCGTAGATGCTTTTGTACTTAGAGAAAAAGATTTGAGCGAGTTTGAGTATTATGACTTGGCACAAGAAGTTTTAAAAATTTGCTCTAAGCAAAAAGTTACTTGTATTTTGCATTTTTTTGACAGACAATGCTTGAAGTTGGGTCATAAGTATTTTCATGCACCGCTTAATCTATTAAGACAAGATCCTAGATTGGCTCGGTATTTTCATTTGCTTGGAACTTCCATCCATAGCAAAGAAGAACTTTTAGAAGCTATGAATTACAAAGTTAATTATGCTTTTGCTGGACATATTTTTGAAAGTTCTTGTAAGAAGGATTTAAAGCCTAAAGGAATTGAGTTTTTAAATTCTTTACTCGCTTTTAGCAAAATTCCACTTTATGCTATAGGCGGGATTAATCTAGAGAATATCGAAAAGCTTAAAAATTTAGATATAGCTGGAGTTTGCATGAGAGAAGCTTTGATGAATGGAAAAAAATTGAAAGTTTATTTAAATGAATGCAGGCAAAAATGCGAGTAAGTGGTTTTTGGTGTTTTATAAAACTATAAGAAGGTAAAGGATAAAATATTTTTTCTTAGACTTTAAAGATTAAGGAATTTATGCTCTCTTTTAAGAAAATTTTTTGGCTTAATGTTTTTATCGTTATTATTATTGCTTTTAATCTTAGAGCTCCTATTACGACTATAGGTCCAATGGTTGATGCAATAAAGAATGAATATGGTTTAAATTCTACCTTTATAGGAATTTTGACAAGCTTACCTTTAATGGCCTTTGGAAGTATTTCTTTTATCGTAGGTTATTTTTCTCCTATTCGTGCAGTTATCGTAGGAATTTTTTTAATTTTCATTGGAGAGCTTTTACGTTCTTATGTTGGAATTTACGGCTTATTTATAGGAATGCTTGCTATAGGCTGTGGAATAGCTATTGCTAATGTGGTTTTACCAAGTTTTATTAAAGAAAAATTTCCTAAACAAATGTCTAGTATTATGGGTATATATAGTTTTATTTTAAGTGTTTCTTCTATAGCAGGGATTGCTTTAGCTACACCCTTACTTCATATATTTAATTTACCTTTAGCTATGGTATTTTGGGCTATTTTTGCTTTTATAGCTTTAGTGATGTACTTTCCTCAAGCGAAAAATGGAAGGTTTTTTAGAACCAAAAAACCATCCTCTAAACAAGTGAGTATTTTAAAACATCCTACCACGTGGAAAATCACTCTTTTTATGGGTTTTCAAAGCTTTTTAGCCTATTCTTTGTTTTTTTGGTATGTTGAGATTATAACCGAAAAAGGTTTTAGCGAGGATTTTGCTACAAATATGCTTTTATTTGGACAATTAGTTGCTATGCCAGTTTCTCTTTTTGGACCTTTGCTTTTGGGAAAAATAAAAAAAGAATATCATACAAGCTATATTGCGGTTTTATGTGCTATGTATGCTATATCTTTTGGAATTTTATTCCTCTGTGATAGCAAAATAATGATTATTTTAGGTGCGTTTGCTATGGGTTTTCCTTGGGGCGGGGTTTTTGGTATAGTTTTGCTTTTTATTGCTCAAAAAAGCCATAATGCACAAATAGCAGCGAGGCTTTCAGCTTTTGCTCAAGGCTTTGGATATTTAATTGCTGCACAGGGGCAATGGATTATAGGAGTTTTACACGATAAATTTGGAAACTTTTCGGGTTCTATTTTTATGCTTTTTGTGGTTGGTATCATAGTCAATGTTGTTGGGTATTTATCTTATAAAAGCGAAATTATTAAATAAATGCTAACACTTTTTCAAGTAAAATATCTGCACCATTTTTTTGAGTGATATTTTGCAATCTTATCGAGATATTTTCTAAATTTAGCTCTAAAATTGTTTTTAAAATTTCATCTATATTAGCATTATTTTGTGTAAAAATTTTACATAAATTTTGATCTTGTAAAAATTTGGCGTTAAAATATTGATGATTTTTTGCTGCATAAGGGTAAGGGATGAAAATAGCAGGCAAAGTATTAGCACACAGTTCAAAAAGCGTGCTTGCACCCGCTCTTGATATAGCTAAATCAGCCGTATGCATTTTTTCTTCTAAATTTGGACTAAAGTCAAATATATCAGCTTTAATATTTAAGTTTTGATAAATTTGCTTATATTTTTCTAGATCATTTTTCCCACACTGATGGATAATATTAATATTTTTTTCATTTAAACTAGGTGCTAATTGTATGGCTAATTCATTGATAAAACTAGCTCCTTGAGAGCCTCCTAAAAAAATAATATTTTTTAATTCTTTGCGAATTCTTGCGCGATCAAAAAATTTATTTGCCACAGGATAAGGCGTAAAATCTTCTTCAAAAGCGCTAAAAAACCTTTTAGAAAAAGGTTTTAGAAGCTTATTTAAAGAGCCGCTTTTTGAATTTTGTTCATGTATAAATAAAGGTATATGGGAAAACAAAGCGCCAAAAGATGCAGGAGCAGCACTATATCCTCCTACGCTAATAACAGCTTTTACTTTATAGTCTTTAAAAATTTGTCTGCATTCTTTAGAAAGCTTTAAAATGTGTAAGAAAGAATTAATTTTATTAAATTTGCTTTGATTAACAACTCCTTGAGAGCTTAGAAAAAATTTATCTCTAAAACGCGTTTCTTTTTCAAACCACGCTTTATCCTGCCCATTTTGACTGCCTATATAAATACAAGCTATATTTTTTTGATTAAGACTTTCTAATAAACATCTTACTATGGCTAGATGTCCTCCTGTACCACCTCCAGTTAAAACTATCATAATTTAACCTTTTTGGAAATCATCAACACATATCCTATACCTATACAAATTGCCCACATAGAACTTCCGCCATAGCTTAAAAGTGGAACCGCAACACCCTTAAGTGGGGTAAGAGAAATAATACCAAAGGCATTCATGAAAAATGAAAAAAGCAAAAGTAAAGCTATGCCAGAACAAAAAATAAAATGTTCTTTTTTTTCACAGCGTCCTGCTATTCTAAAAATTCTTAAAATCATCCAAAGATAAATAAAGCAAATAATTCCAAGTCCAAAAAGTCCCACTTCTTCTGTGATACCAGAGAGGATAAAATCAGTATGCACTTCGCTTAAAAACCCTAGTTTAAAAGTTCCAAGCCCCAAGCCTTCTCCAAATATTCCTCCATGAGCTATCGCATTTAAAGAGTGTGAGATTTGATAAGGCTCTGTATTGGTGCTTACTCTTAAAGCATTTGCCATCCAATCAGGAAGCATTGGCAAAAATGCATCCTGTATATTACCCCACCAAGAAGCGATTCTTTGAATACGTCTTTGGTTGCTAAAAATTACCATTATCCCTACCATCATAATAATCAATATTCCAAAAGCAAAAAGCCTTTTGCTTGCTCCTGCAAAAAAAGCTAAAGCTAAGATTAAGAAGAAAGAAATAACGCTTTGTCCTAAATCATTTTGGGTAGTATAGATATATCCTATAACTATAGTCGCAACTATACAATAGGGTAAAAGGATTAAAATTTCGTGTTTGATAGCTTTTTTATTATCATCAATACGTCTTGTATAACTCCAGGCTAAAAAATAAATGAGTCCTATTTTAAAGAATTCAACTGGAGATATAGAAAGAGGCCCCAAACGAATCCATCTTTTAGCGCCCCCACTGGCTGTTGCCAAAGCAGAAGGTAAAAAAGGTAAGATGATAATAAAAATAAAAGAAATGATAAGTATTGCTAGAATTATTCTTTCAGAGTTTTTCTTATCAGGATCAAGTCTTGAAATAAAAAACATGATTAAAATTCCACTCACTCCAAAAAAAAGTTGACGTGCAAAAAAATGAAATTCGCTATAATTAAAAAAAAGTACAGTAAAAACCGTAAGTGAATATGAAAAAACTATCCCTATGGTGATCAATATACAACTTAAATAAAATAATTTTTTATCAGCAACCATATAAAATTTACTTTTCTTTCAAGACAAATATTTACAAGAGCTTATTATAGCTAAAATAAATTAATTTTTTTGCTAAGTTTTTATAAGGATATTTTGATAGAATTGCTATAAGATTATTTTTAAGGGCAAGCTGTGATGCAAATTTATAAAATTCTTATAGCAAATCGTGCTGAAATAGCAGTTAGAATTATCCGTGCTTGTAGGGATTTGCATATAAAAAGTGTTGCAATTTATACCGAACCTGATCGCGAGTGTTTGCATGTAAAAATTGCTGATGAAGCTTATCAAATAGGTAGTGATGCAATAAAGGGTTATTTAGATATTGCAAAGATTATAGAAGTTGCTAAGGCCTGCAAAGCTGATGCTATCCACCCAGGCTATGGATTTTTAAGTGAAAATTATGAATTTGCTAAGGCTTGCGAGCAAGCAAATATTGTTTTTATAGGTCCAAAATCTGAAGTGATTCATAAAATGGGCAATAAAAATATTGCACGTAAATTAATGACACAAAATGGAATTCCTATTGTCCCAGGAACTGAAAAATTAAATTCTTATAGTATAGATGAGATTAAAACGATAGCAGAAAAAATCGGATATCCTGTAATTTTAAAAGCTTCAGGTGGTGGAGGAGGGCGTGGAATTCGTGTTGTTTATAAACAAGAAGAACTTGAGAATGCTTTTGATTCTTGCAAAAGAGAGGCGTTTGCATACTTTAAAAATGATGAAGTATTTATGGAAAAATTTGTCACAAATCCCCGTCATATAGAATTTCAAATTTTAGGCGATAATTATGGCAATATAATACACCTTTGCGAAAGGGATTGTTCTATACAAAGAAGACATCAAAAAGTGATTGAAATCGCTCCTTGTCCAAGTATTTCTGATAATCTTAGAAAAACTATGGGTGTAACGGCTGTTGCAGCTGCAAAAGCAGTGGGTTATACCAATGCAGGGACGATAGAGTTTTTGCTTGATGATTGCAATCATTTTTATTTTATGGAGATGAATACAAGAATTCAAGTTGAACATCCTATCACTGAAGAAATTACCGGAATTGATCTTATAGTGCGTCAAATTCGCATTGCCGCTGGAGAAATTTTAGATTTAGAACAAAGCGATGTTAAGCCTAGAGGTTTTGCCATAGAAGCTAGAATTACAGCTGAAAATGTATGGAAAAATTTTACCCCGAGTGTAGGTAAAATCGGTGAATATTATCCTGCACTCGGACCTTCTGTAAGAGTGGATAGCCATATTTATAAAGATTATACCATACCTCCTTATTATGATTCTATGCTTGCTAAATTAATCGTTAGAGCAACGAGTTATGATTTAGCGGTTAATAAACTTGAAAGAGCTTTAAAGGAATTTACTTTAGATATTAGAACAACGATTCCTTTTTTAATCGCCATAATAAGGACAAGAGAATTTAGAAGAGGGTATTTTGATACTTCTTTTATAGAAACCCATCTTCAAGAATTGTTAGAAAAGACGCAAGATCATCCTCAAGAAAATAAAGAAGAGATAGTGGCAGCAATTGCAATAGCTCTTGAAAAAATTAAAAAAGGATAATAATGGATTTTTTAGATAGCTTAAAAAATATTAAAAAAGAAATGCAGGCTAACTCTCATAAAGTGAGTAAAAAGTCAAGTAAAATAAGTATGAAAAATTCAGAGAAGTTGGCTAAAGATATTCACATCAAGACGCAAGAGACTGATTTAAATAAAGAAATGCAAGATATTTTTTTAAAACAAGAAAAATTACAAGATGAATTTTCTGAATTTATAAAAAATTCAGATATTAAGAAAATTTAATGCTTGAAATTGGATTTTGTACTCTTGAAGATCAATGTCCATATTTAGAAGCAAAACGCTCAAGAATAGAATATAAATATATACAAAATTGCTCCAAAAAAGTCAATACAAAATTAATTCAATGTGGATGGAGACGTTTTGGAAGATATTTCTCCCGTCCGATTTGTAAGGATTGTCAAGAATGTCTTAGTCTTAGAATTTTAGCGGATGAATATAAATTTTCTCGTAGTGAAAGAAGAGTCTTTAAAAAAAATATCAACACCAAAATGATACTTAGAAGACCAGCCTTAAGCAATGAACACTTATTTTTGTATGATAAATACCATCGTTTTATGGAAGAAAAAAAGAATTGGAAAAGGTATGATTTAAATTTCAGACAATATTATAATCTTTACATAGATGGATTTATGGATTTTGGATACGAGCTTGCTTTTTATGTAGAGGATAAATTGGTTTGCGTAGATCTTATAGATGAGGTTGAAGATGGAATTTCAAGTATTTATTGTTTTTACGATCCTGATTTTTCACATCTTTCTTTGGGTAAATTTTCTTTATTAAATGAAATTAAATTGGCCAAAATTAAAAAATTAAAATATATTTATTTAGGATATTTTGTAAAAAAGTGTCAATCTTTATCGTATAAAGCCGATTATACACCCAATGAAATTCTAAAAGGAACAAGTGATCTTTTAGAAAATGAGATTTTATGGGAGAGAGAAGATGCAAATTGTGCAGACTTTAGAGACGATCAATGTTAATACTGATGATATTAGCGTTTTTCAGTATTTTAAAGACTTAATTACCAAAAATTTCACAAAGGTAATAGGACGTAAGAATAAGATTTTTTCTTTTTTTGAAGAAAGTGAAATTCCTCAACGTCGTTATTTTTTAAAGGTTTTAGATCAAAAATACCGCAAAAGTACTAACGAAAGCATAGAAAATTTAAAAGACGCTCATTTTAAGACTTTTAGATTGAATTTTGAACAAAGCAATACTTTAAAGCCTATGCTTTTTATTAAGACTGAATTTGCGGCAAATCAAATTTTATTGCAATTAAGTTCCAATGAAAAATTATTTGCGACTTATGCAAAAAATTATTTTAAGGATCATCATATAGAATATGATGAAATGACTAATATTTTGATGCTTAAATACAAGAATGAAAGCACTTTAGAGCTTTTTGAAGCTTTTGCAGATGAAAGTGACCATTTAAAGTATTGTGTTAATTTTGAAGTGAATCGAGATGAGTATAAAAATTTCCGTCAAAATATTAATCATAAAGAAAACTCAAAATGGAAATTTAATGCTTTAGCAAAGCTTTTTAATAATTATTTTACAATTTTAGAATGCACTCCACAAAATGATCTTAGCGAAATCAGACAAAAATATTTAATGCTAGTAAAACTTTATCACCCTGATTTTTATCAAGGTAGAAGTGCTATAGAAAAAGCTTACGCAAGAGAACAATTTGAAAAAATCCAAATTGCTTATGATAATCTTAAGGCTCTTTATAAAAACAATACCTAAAAGACTGGTTTGGTCTTTTAGTCTAATTTTTCCCTTTCGTATATCTTTCTTAATTTGCTATCTAAAATATAACAAAATTTAAAAAGAGCTGGTACAACAAGTAAGGTTAAAATTGTAGAACTTACAAGACCAAAGATAATTGCTATCGCCATAGGAGAATTAGACTCGTATCCCGCACCTCTTGAAATAGCAAGAGGAAGCATGGCAAAAATCATCGCAAAAGTAGTCATTAAAATAGCTCTTAAGCGAGATTTTCCAGCAATCAATAAAGCCTTGTCAGGTTCCATACCCTCATGACATTTTTTATTGGCTACATCCACTAGTAAAATCGCATTTTTACCTACCATGCCAAAAAGTAAAATAATGGCAATTAAAACAAAAAGTGAGAAATTATGTCCGGTAATAAAAAGTCCAACAGATGCTCCTCCAAAGGCTAAGGGCATTGTTATCATTATAATAAGTGGCAAAATAAGGCTTTCATAGAGTGCGGCCAAAACAAGATAGATGAGTACAAAAGCCAAGATTATAGCCATACTAAAACCTTGTACGGTTTCGCCCAAAAGATTGATAAAACCTGAAAAGGCATAATTAAGATTTGTATTTTTGCCTAAAATATAGTCCATATTATCAAGCAATAGTTTTTGAACAGCACCTAAAGAAAGATCATTCACTCCAGCTGTAACTTTTACTGAACGATTTTTATTATAACGATTGATGGTTTTTAAATCTTTACCATAAGAGAAATCAACAACACTTGAAAGTTCTAAATTAACGCCTTGATTATTTTTTATACTGATGCGTTTTAATGCTTCTATATCTTTTTTAAAGTTTGGCGAGAAACTTAAAATAAGATCATCTTTTGAATTTCCCCTATCCATGCTACCAACACTAAGTTGTGAAAAAGAATAACTTAGCACAGCGGCTATATATTCTGGATTGACATCTAAAAGTTTGGCCTTTTCTTTGTTTATATGTAATGCAACCGCATCTTTAACGGCATTTGCATTATCACTTATATCAACAATGCGAGAATTGCTTCCTAAAATTTCTTTAGCACGATCAGCTGCCTCTTTTATGGTATTTAAATCATCGCCTAAAACCAAAAATTGAACAGGATCATCAATTCCAGCACCTTCAATTTTTGGAAGTTCTAAAACTTTAATTTTTAAACTATCATCTTGGAATTTATGGCGATATAGATTGACTATTGCACTTTGTCTTAGCTTTCTCTCGTCCAAATTTTTAAGCTTTATATAGATTTTGGCCTTTGTAGCATCTTTAGCATCATCGTATCCTACAATTAAAAATGCATATTTTACATTTTCATCTGCTTGAATTTTTTCAAGCAAATCAAAACTTTTTTTACGCATAGCTTCAAGGCTTAAATCCTTTTTGCTTTCAAGCAAGACTTGAATTTCACTATCATCTTCCATAGGTAAAAAATCAAGTCCAATACGCGTTGCTAGGCCAAAGGATAAAACAACAAAGATAAGGCTTGCTAAAATAAATTTAGTTTTATTTTGCAAAATCTTATAAAGTGTATTTTGGTATTTTTGTTCTATATTTTGAAAAAATAATTCACTTTTTTGATAAAATTGGCTTTCTTTTGGATTTAAAAATCGAGCACTTAGACTTGGAATTAAAAATATAGAGACAAAAAAACTGATAACAATACCACTTGCAACGCTTATTCCTAAAGCATTAAAAAAAAGTCCCGGAATGGATTTCATATAAGAAATAGGGATAAAAACACAAAGCAAAACAATGCTGATACTCAATACACTAAAACCTATTTCACTTACTCCTAAAAAAGCGGCCTGTAAAGGCGAATGCTCTTTTAGTTTTTTAGCTATATTTTCAATTACAACGATAGCATCATCTATAAAAATTCCTATACTTAAGGTTAGAGCAATAAAGGTAAGACGATTTAAATCATAACCTAAAAGATCAATGATAAAAAATGTCGAGATGATTGAAGTAGGTATCGCCACACAAGCAATAAGAGTAGCGCTTAAATTTCTTAAAAATAAAAATACAATCACAAGGGTTAGAAAAATTCCTAAAACCATATCGAAAATAACTTGAGAAAGGTGTTTATAAATGTTTAAACTTTTATCATAAACGATATCCAATTTAATATCGCTAGGAAGTTGTTTTTCTAACGTGCTTAGAGATTTTTTAACATTTTTTATCATTTGCAATGTATTGTAATTACTTACTTTGCCAAGTTCTAAAAGCACACCTTCTTTACCTTGATAAATCGCACTTTGTTTTTCATCCTCATAAAGGCTTTTTATGTCTGCAATATCGCTTAAGAATACACCCGTTTTGATGCGTAAATTTTTTAACTCATCTAAATCATTAGCTTCAAAATAACCCTTAATAATATAATTATCATCTTGATTGTTTAATTCTCCTAAGGCTTGTTTAAAATTTTGACTTTTGATGATATTGGCTACATCATAGGCGTTAAGATTGTATTTTCTTAATTGTTCTGGTTTAAGATTGATTCGAATTTGAGGTTTTAAAAAACCTTTGGTATCTATTTTTCCTACTCCATCTATCCTTTGTAAAAAAGGTTTGATCTTATCATTGATATTTTGCATAAGGGTAAGTTTATCTGGCGAGTATAGAAAAATTGAAATAGCAGAACCGGAGTCAGAACTTATTTTTTCAACTTCAGGTTTGGTTGGAAGACTTAGAGTTCCGATTTTATCACGAACATCATTAGCAGCAACTTCTAAGTTTTTTCCGAGCTTAAACTCGACTACACTAACGCTAAAATTATCATAAGCGGCCGAAGAAATCGTTTTCACTCCATCTATCTCACTTAAAGCATTTTCTATTTCTTTGGTGATTTTTGATTCTATAAAATTTAAATCCCCATTTGCCTTACTCGTAATCTTAATAAGTGGGATAGAGACATTAGGAAATAAATTAACACTCATGCTAAAAGCAGAAATAAGTCCAAAAATAATGAGTGCTAAAAAAAACATTAATATAGTGATAGGTCTATTAATAGCTAATTTAAACATATTTAATCTTTTGTGATAATTTTACCTTCTCCAAAAAGTCCAGGCGTAAGCTCTGAAGCTTCAACTTCTGCATAAATCTTTCTTGTTTTAACTTCTATACTAGGATAAATAAGACTGATTTTTCCTTTGATTTGATTATCGCTTTGATCTATTTTATAGATAAATTCATCCCCAACTCTTACTTTGTCTTTGTATTTTTCATCAAAACTTAAAACAAGCTTACTTTGTGGATAAGAAAAAATTTCTACTAAAGGTTGGGCTACTCCACCAACCCCTTCTCCAATCTGTATAAATTTATTTGCAATGATTCCATCATAAGGTGCTCTTAGCTCTTTTTTTTCAAGTATGTTTTTATAATAATCTATATTGATTTTAGCCTTAGTCAGATTTAAATTAGCAGCGTTAAATTGAGTTTTCATATCTTCATAGCTTTGTTTATCAATTACATCTTGAACAGAATTAATTTTTTTCATCTTGCTTTTAGTATTTTTATATTGAGCCAAAGCCAAATCGTATGAATTTTTAGCATTTTCAAGTGCTATTTTTTCGCTAGTTTGATCAAGAGCAAGCAAAAGATCCCCTTTTTTAACCTTTTGTCCAATTTGAATTGGAATTTGAGAAACTATTCCTATGCTCTCAAGGGCTAATTTGCTTTGCTTTGAAGCTTCTACGTTAAAACTTGCGTAAATTTCTTCCGCAAAAACTATATTGAAAGAAAGCATTAAAAATAAAAACATTTTCATTGTTTTACCTTTGAAATGATTTGTATTCCAGCATTGAAATAATAATTTGCTTTTGTAATTTCAAATTCATTGCGTGCGAGCTCTAAATCACTCTGTGCTTTAAATTTTGCTTCTAAAGCTTGTAAATATTCTACATAAGAAACAAGTCCCGCGCTATATTTTTTATCTATACTTTCAAAAGCTATATTAGCAGCTTTAAGGGCTGATTTTAAAGCCATAATTTGTTCTTTTAAAACTTCTATATTTTTTAATAAAAACAATAATTCTTCTTTGTTTTTGCGTTCCTGTAGTCTTGCATTTGCATTAGCAATCTGCATATTTAAACGTTCTTTTTCTACTTCTTTAACTCTTGAATTGAAGTCAAAAATTTTCCATTCTACGCCCAAAATAATTTGATTATTTTGTGAATATTTTTGTAAAAAATTATTAGCTATGCTAGTATATGGAGCTGGAACTTTTGGGTTATAGTTGTTTTTATAAAATCCAAAATTATCTTGTATGTAAAATTTAGGGTAGTATTGAGATTTAGCTAAGTTCACACTTTCTTTAGCTAAATTTATATTTTCTCTAGCTATTAGCACATCGTAGTTATTTAAAACCTTGTCAAAAAAAGGTTTTTCCAATGTAGCATATTCTTTAGGATTAAAATTTTGTCCTGTTAAAACTCTAATTTCTTTTTGAATATTTTCAAGCTTCAACTCATTTTGATGTAAGGCTAAAACACTCAAATGAAATTTAGCTTCTATGCTTTCTAATTCATCTTTAGAGCTAAGTCCAGCAGAATAAAATTTTTTCAATCTTTGCAAGGTAGAATTCAAAAATTTAATCTTTTGTTGATCTGCAAGTATAATTTTTTTGAGACTTAAGAAATTAAAATAAAGAGTGGTTGCGTTTAGGGCTAAATAATTTCTAGTTTGTTCTTTGCTGAGTAAGCTTATTTTTTCTTTATTTTTTAAAGCCCTTAAATTTGCTTCTCTAGCGCCTCCATCAAAAAGTAAAAGATTTAAGGAAAATTTAGCAAATAAACTTTCTTGTGGATCAATAATAAAACGATCTTTATTGTTAGCAACATAGGCCGAATTTAAACTAAGACTCGGCAAATAGCTTCTAAAAACTTCACTGCTTTTTAATCTTGCTTGTTCATTTTGTATTTGTTTAATAAGATATTGTTCATTATTTTGACTTAGGGCTATTAATTCACTTAAATTTGAGCCAAACACTATCAAAGGTAAAAATAAAATGATAAAAAGTCTCATAAGCTAAAGTATATCACACTAAAGCTTAAGAGTATTTGCTTTTTATTTTAATATTTATAAGAGACGGATAAAATTCCTCTAATGCCTTCTCCGTAATAACAAGAATAATAACATCCACTAACATATTTTTTATCAAAAATATTATCGATATTGAGTTGAAATTGCCATTTGTCATAATTATATCCAAAGGCAAGATCATAAAGTGTATATGAAGGTACTCTAATACCAATATTCCCAGCCTCATCAGTGCTACTTCCTACATAGCGTATGCCAAAGCTGCTTTTAAAATTTTGTTTATGATCAATTTTAAAAGTATGAGAAATTTTGGTAGCTAAAACATTTTTTGGCATCATAGGCGTTCTTATTTCTCTTGTTGCGTCTAATGAAGTATGAGTTTGAAAATAATGATTATATGCCAAAGAATAATCAATATTTTCGCTTAAAGCTATACTTGAGCTTAGTTCTAAACCTTTGGCATTTTGCTTTCCAGCTTGTATGGATACAGGTATAGCTGCACTTGGATCCGCATTAACTAGAGCGTTTTTTTCTTGTATATCAAAATAAGACAAATTAATTTCCCCATCCATAAAAAAAGGAAGATATTTAATACCGGCCTCATATTGCCTACTTTGATAAGGTTTGTAATCCTTGCCATCTCCATCACTTCCAGCTATGGGTCTAAAGGCTCCAGAATAGCTTACAAAAGGCATTAATCCTAAATTTTCAAATACATACATTAGACCTGTTTGAAAACTTGTATGATTTACATTATAGTCACTTTTACTTCCAAAGCTTTTTGCATTGCTTTTAGCTTTATCAAAACGCATACCAAGATCTAAAATCCATTTATCATATAATTTAGCTCTATCTTGAACATATAAACCTAGTTGAGATTGCTTGACTAAATACGTAGGTACTTTGCTTTTGATTTGTGGAGTGTGATCAGGATTAAAGATATTGACATTGTCTGCACTTCCATAACCATATTTTCCATTCACATAGATATATTGATAATCTATCCCACCTGTGAGGGTATTTTCAAGTTCTTTATAAGTATTTTTTAAAATCAGCCTATTATCTAAGGTATGGCTTCTTGCTATACCATCTAAGATAATGGAACTTCTTGTAGCCATATTGGAGTTATTTGGATCTAAAGCCGAAAAGCTCACAGCAAATTGCTCTTTATCTTCCATATTGTAACGATAGTTTTGCATAAAGGATAATTCATCGTTAAAATAATGTATAAATTCATATCCTAAGGAATATTGCTTTCTTTTTAGATAATCACTCAAAGGCGATCCTAAATTGGTACTCGGTTTAATTGTTCCTTGTGGTGTGTCAATGAGAGTTCCATAAATAGGAAAAAATCCGGTTGTAGGGACTCCTTGATCATATTGAAAACTTGCAAGAAGTGTTAAGAAAGTATCATCATCTATATCTATAGCCAAACTTGGAGCAAAATAATAATGCTCTTGCCATGTTCCATCAAGCTGTCCATCTTGTCTGAAATAATTTCCAACAATTCTAAAATGACTATTTGTATTAAAAACCCTATCTCCAACATCAAAAAATAAACCATTTTGAGACGAATTTCCTATTTTGGCTCCAATTTCTGCTATAGGAGTTTTTTGAGGCCTTTTGCTGACTAAGTTGATCACGCCACCGCTTTGTGAAGATCCGTAGCTTAAAGAATCAGCTCCTTTAATAACTTCTATTTTTTCTAAACCATATAAATCAGGAGACCATCCAAAATATCCACCCTTATAAATGGCTGTTCCATCTAAAACTAAGCTTGCATCAAATCCTCTTAATTTAAGCCAATCTGTCGTATCCAAATCCGCACCATAAATTTGGGAAACAAACCCACTTTCATAACGGGTAATCTCATCAAGCTGTTCCACACCTTGTTCTTTGATTTGTTCAGAATTTACAACAGAAACACTTTTTGGACTAAGATATTCTACCTTATCATTCCCTTTTTCAACAGAGCCTACAACACTAATGGCATTAAGTTCGTAAGAGGATTCTTTGGCTAAAGCTAAACTTGCACTTATTGAAATAAGTAAAAAAGAATTAAATATTTTTTTATGCATAAAAGTATAGTTTCCTTTCTGATGATTTTCAAATATTTTGGATTTTTTAATTATAATAATGAAATTGACTTTCAAAATGTGAATTATATAATTTTAAAATTTAAAGAAAAATTATTTTTTATTTATTTTTTATTTTTCTTTATGTTATAATCCGAGCTTAAGTTTTTCAAAGAGGATATGATGAGTAATGGCACTCATAAAAAGTTGCAATGTAAATTTTAAAAATCAAAATCAATATATTATTTATCCTGCAAATTTATGTTTTGAAAACGATAAAATTTATGCTCTTATGGGGCATAATGGTTCAGGAAAATCTACTTTGTTGAAAATTTTAGCCAGACAATTAAAACCATCTTCTGGAAAAGTTTGCTTTAATGATGAAGATATAGCCAAATTTCCTTCAAAAAAATTAGCCCAAAAAATAGCTTATTTACCGCAACATTTGCCTAATTTAGGATATTTAAGCGTAAAAGAACTTGTAAAAATGGGGCGTTATTCTTATGAAAAATTGTTTTTTAAAGATCAAGATGAGGGATTGATTGAGGAGGTGATGAGATTGACAAATACCTTAAGTTTGTCAAATAGAGAAATTCATACCCTTTCTGGTGGAGAAAAAACAAGGGCTTTTTTAGCTATGCTTTTAGCTCAAAAAAGTGAATTTTTATTTTTGGATGAACCTTTGGCTGCTTTGGATATCGTGTATCAATTTGAATTGATGGAATTAATATCTAGATTAAATAAAGAATTTAAAGTGGGTATAGTGCTGATTTTGCATGATATTAACTTAGCGGCATTGTATTGTGATGAAATCGTTGCCTTAAAAGAAGGAAGGGTTATTTTTAATGCAAGCAAGCAAGAATTTATGCAAGAAGAAAGATTGAAAGATATATTTAATATTGATGCTAGTATTATAAAACACCCTAAAAGAAAGTCTCCTATTGCGCTTTTTTGATATGAAAAAAATTGCTGTTTTATTTTTAATTTTATTTGAATTGATACAAGCTAAAGAATTAAAAATCATTGCTTTAGATTGGACTATGGCTGAAACAATGATGATGTTAAATTATCAGCCTTTAGCGGTTGGAGATAAAAGGATATACAATACTTGGGTGAAAGAACCTGCTTTGCCTAAAGATGTAAAGGATGTTGGTCTTAGAGTTCAACCTAATATAGAATATATGATCAATTTAAAACCTGATTTAATCATCACTTCATCTTTATTTAGCATTGATAATCATATTTTAAAAAATAAAATCAAAATTATTGATTTTTATCAAAATAAAAAAGATGTGTATTCTAGTATCAACGAAGGTGTTTTACAGATAGGAATTCTCTTAAATAAAAAGCAAGAAGCCTTAGATCTTATCGAAGATACAAGAATCTTTTTTGAAACTTCTAAAAAGAAATTGCGTTATACCAAACCCATTGCTATAGTTCAATTTATAGATAAAAAACATTTAAGAATTTATAATAAACATAGTCTTTTTGGTGCAGTCTTGGATCAACTTGGTTTAAAAAATGCTTATGATAAAAATACAAACAATGCTTGGGGCGTTGATACGATAAGTTTTTTAGATCTTTTAAAACTTCCAAAAAAGACAAAATTTATAGTGATTAAGCCAACTCCTTTTGTGCTTGATGAAGAATTAAAGCAAAATCCTTTTTATCAAAAAATGAATATTTTTAAAGATTATAATGAATTAGAGCCTATTTGGAGTGCAGGATCATTGATGAGTATGAGACGTTTTGCTAAAGATCTTTTGAAGGTGATTGAGTGAAAAAAATTATTTTTTCATGTACATTTGTATCGGTTATTTTGCTTTGTATTTTTCTTTTTTTGGAATTTGATTTTTTAAAAAAATATAATCAAGAAAATTTACTTTCTTTTGTTTTTGTAAATTATAATTTAAGCCGTTTTTTTATGTGTTTATTGTGCGGTTTTTTACTCGCTTTTTCTTCTTTGATTTTACGTATCGTGATGCAAAATCCTTTAGCCAGTGATACAACCTTAGGTGTAGCTCCAAGTGCTAGTTTTGCTATTTTAATCGCTACTTTATTTTTTCCTGATTTTTTAAATATTTCAAAAGTATTGATGGGCTTTTTAGGGGCTTTTTTAATTTTGTTTTTAATTTTTATTTTTATGCTTAAAAAGCATTTAAATTCTACAAGTATCATCCTTTTAGGTCTCATAAGCGGGATGGTTTTTGGTGCTTTAAATTCTTTGATGATTCTTTTTTATCCAGAAGAAAGCAAGGCTTTTTTACTTTTTAATAGCGGTTATTTTACTCAAAGTGGTTTTAAAGATGTTATAGAGCTTTTTTGTTATTCTAGTATAGCGTTGATTAGCTTGTATTTTTTTATCCCTTATTTGAAAATTTTAAATTTAGGAGATGAGCTTGCAAGCAGTGTTGGGCAAAATATCTTTTATGTTAAATTTTTTGCCTTGTGTTTGAGTGCTTATTTTATCACTTTGGTGGTTTCTTTTGTAGGGGTGATTAGTTTTTTAGGTTTGTTTGCGAGTATTTTTGTGGAATTTTTTAAGATAAAAAATGCAAGAAAAGAGTTTTTGATTTGTGGCTTTTTAGGCTTTTTTTTATTGTTTGGAGTGGATTTATTTTTGCAAATTTTGCAAATTACAAAAGGGACTGATTTACCTACCGGTGGAGTTTTGGCGCTACTTGGTTCTCCGCTACTTATTTTTGCTGTTTTTAAGATGTTGAAGGAGAATTTTAACAATGATGATATTTATATTTTTTCTTATTTTAAGGAAAAATATATCATTTTAGGTTTAACCTTGCTTGTTTTGATATTATTTTTTCTTAATTTGTATTTTGATTTTTCAACTTTGAGTTTTAAAAATATATCGAATGAAATTTTAGCATTAAGATTAAATAAACTTATTATTTTGCTTTTATGCGGTGTTTTACTAGCCTTGGTTGGTTTTATCTTGCAAAGATTGAGTTTTAATCCTATGGCATCGCCTGAAATGCTAGGGGTTAATTCCGGAGCAAGTTTGGGTGTCTTGTTTGCTTTGTATTTTTCTTTAGAATATGTTCAAATTTTTGCTATTATAGGAGCTTTATCGGTTTTATGCTTTTTATTTTTTTTAAGCTTTAAATTTAATATCAATATGCAAAAAATCATCCTTATAGGTATAGCTATAATGTTTTTTGCAGATGCTTTGGGTAAAATTTTTCTAGCTAGTGGAGATTTTAAAGCTTATACTTTTTTAGCTTATACTCAAGCAGGACTTATTAATATAGATGAAAATTTAAGTTTATTTTTGTTAATTTATACAGGTATTTTTTTATCGGCTTTGTATATATTGTATCCTAGTTTAAAGATTTTTTCTTTAGGAGAAAATTGTGCTTTAAGCGTAGGACTTAATGTAATAAAAATTAGAATTATCTTTCTTGTTTTAAGTGCCTTTGCTTGTGCTTTAAGCACTTTGTGTATAGGTCCTTTTAGTTTTGTGGGTTTATTGGCTCCTCATATTATGAAATTATTGGGTATTAAAAAGCTTTATAATCAACTTTTTGTGGCAGCTTTGCTTGGAATTTGCTTAATGTTTTTAGCTCATTTTATATCTAAAATCGCATTATTTCCTTATGAAATTCCTTTGGGTATTGTAGCGACTTTACTAGGAAGTATTTATTTATTTTTTATGATAAAAAGATATTAAAATTTTTTATTAAGCTCGTATTAAGTATAATCAAATTTTGATTTCACCATAAAGGATTTTTTTGCTCACCCACATCTATGACTTCTTAGAAAAAAGTGTTGAAAACTTTAGTGAAAAAATAGCCTTTGTTGAACCCTTTGCTAAAGAGGGAAGAAAGGAAATTACTTATAAAGAATTTGATCTTTATTCTAAAAAAGTTGCCAGTGAAATTTTAAGAACTTTAGATAATGATACCCTACCTTTACAAAAAGCCATTCTTATTATACTGCCTAAAGGCATTGATTGTTTGATTTCTTTTTTTGGCGTAGCCTTAAGTGGAAACTTTTATACACTCTTAGATGAAAAAAGTCCTAAAGAAAGAATAGAAAAAGTTATAGAAGTTTTAAAACCAAAACTTCTAATCACTTCTAAAGAATTAAAATTAGATTTAAATTTGACTACTCTTTATACAGAAAATTTTAAAAATTTTAATATCGATGAAAATCTAATCACTAAGGCTAAAGAAAACCATATCGATACTAATTTACTTTATGTGCTTTTTACGAGTGGGAGTACTGGAATTCCTAAAGGAGTGAGTATAGCTCATAAGAGTGTGGTGGATTATACATTTAGTATTTATCAAATATTAGAAGTTGATTCTCAAAGTTTGTTACTTAATCAAACTCCATTTGACTTCAGTGCTTCCGTGAGAGATATTTTTTCAAGTGTAAAAGCAGGTGCAACTTTACACATTATTCCTAATCATCTTTTTGCTTTTCCAAATGAAATTTTTTCTTATATTGAACAAGAAAAAATCACTATCATTTCTTGGGTACCTTCAGTTTTAACCCATCTTTGCAAAGGAAACGCTTTAGAGAAATTTAGGCTTGATTCTTTAAAAACTGTAGCTTGGGTGGGTGAGATTATGCCTACTAAAACTTTAAATATTTGGAAAAATCATCTTAAGGAAGCTAAATTTATCAATCTTTATGGCCCTACTGAAATTACAGGTGTTTGCACCTACTACATCATCAACCGCCCCTTCAAAGATGATGAACTCTTGCCTATAGGTAAAGAATTAAAAAATGTTCAAGTGATGGTTTTTGATGAGAATATGAATTATATAAGTCCTAAAGAAATAGGTAAAAAAGGAGAATTGTATGTAAGAGGTTCATTTTTATCCTTAGGATATTACAATGATAAAGAAAAAACCAAAAAAGCTTTTATACAAAATCCTTTACATGATAATTATTTAGATTTACTCTATAAAACAGGAGATATTGTTGCTTATAATGAATTTGAAGAATTATTGTGTTATGGAAGAGCTGACAATCAGATCAAATACATGGGTCATAGAATAGAACTAGGAGAAATAGAAAGTATTATTAATTCTCATGATAAAGTAAGAAATTCTGCTTGTATTTTTAAAGAAGAGATCATTTGTTTTTATGAGAGTAAAGAAGAAATTGATTTTAGAATGTTTTTAAAAGATAAATTACCTCTTTATATGATACCTAAACATTTTAAAAGAATCGATGGTTTTAAACTCAATCAAAATGGTAAGATTGATAGGAATTATTATAAAGAACTTTAAGGAGAGAAAATGGAAGAGATTAAGCAGTTTTTTATCAATATAGGCAGAGCTGATGTTGATGAAAATATGCAAAATTTGGTTAGTGATAATATCATCGATAGCTTAGATGTAATGAATTTAATCAATGAGATAGAAAAACATTATAATAAAACTTTAGATTCTGATTTTATGCGACCTATGTATTTTGAAAGCTTTGAGAGCATTAAGCAAATGTTAGAACTTGCCATGAAAGATTAATTTGTTTGAATTTATTTCAAACAAGTTAAAAAATCTAATATAAAGTTAAATTTGGGATAAAAATTTTTATCTTTTAAATAATTTCTAGCTTAAATTTATCCCCTTCATCTTTAAATTTGAAAACTTTGTTTTTGCAAGGATAAGAAATAGAATTTTCCTTCATAAGAAATTTTCTATCTTTTAATTTTTCAAGCATTAAAGGAAGCTCTTTTTCAAATAATGCCCTATTGTTTAATCTCATACCATGTTCCAAACTTTTAATATATTTACCATCGATATCCTTTTCATCTTGGATTAGGTGTAAAGTTGCATCAAGATTAAGTTGCTTAAGACATTTATAAAGTTCTATTTTATCTTTAGCTGGAGTATTTGCATCTTTAACGCTATGGTAAGAAACATAAATGATGTCTGGATTAGCATTAGCCCCAAGAATAAGATGAGAAGAATTTAAAATCGCTCTTATCATATAATTTTCATCTTTAAAATAATAAGGAGAATTAGGATCTTTTCTTGTCCAATGGGTTTTTACAAAACAATTTATTATGGTATTTGGATCATCAAAAATATAGTCATATAAATTTGCATCTCTCCCTATTATCAATCTTAACGAGGGTAATATTTCTCCTGAATTGCCAATCACTCCATCCACATACCAAGGAGCAATTTTGGCTATAAGCAAAGATAGGTATTCTCCATGAGACCCCCCCCCGTAGATCTTTGGTAAATTTGCAAATTGTGGATAATTTTTAGCAATGTCTTTTAAGGCATTAATATGATCAATAGCGGCCATAATGCCATAGTTTTGATATTCGTCATTAGGAGGGATAAAAGTTGAAGTAAAATAAGCCTTATAATCTTGTGGAATTTGATGGTTCGATTTTAAATTTGATATTGTTTGATTTAGGATTTGATAGTAACTATTTGCATTATAAATGCTTAAATCTTGCGCATCTATATTTATATCGTTTAAGGCTTTTCGTAAATTTTCTAAATCATCTTCCGTAAACATTGTTGTAGCACTGTATTTTTCTATATTTGATCTTCTTTGACAAAAGCAATGATAAAAAACATTTACTACGACTACATTAAATTTTTTAGCAATATATTCTCGATCAAAATCTAAAAAAGAAATATCAGCATTAGCCCCATATCCTTTTAGAACAAAAACTATAGCCTTTATTTCTTTTTCATCATCATAAGTCATGCGGTATTCTAGTTTTGAAGTTCTTTTGATATTAAGCTCTACATCATCACAAGAAGAAATTTCATAAGTTTTATCAACGATCATTAATAACCTTTTAATATTTTAAAGATGATTATACTTAAAATTTGGTAAAAATAAAAATATACATCCATCTAAGATTAAATTTAATCATTTCTGAAAAATATTTTTGCTAAAATTTTATAAAGTATATTTTTTAGGAAAACTATGGAAAATATTAGAAATTTTTCAATCATAGCACATATTGATCATGGAAAAAGCACTCTAGCGGATAGAATCATTTCAGAATGTGGAGCCATTAGCGATAGGCAAATGAGTGCTCAAGTTATGGATACTATGGATATAGAAAAAGAACGAGGCATTACGATAAAAGCTCAATCTGTTCGTTTAGAATACACCTTTAATAATCAAAAATATATTTTAAATTTGATTGACACTCCAGGTCATGTGGATTTTTCATATGAAGTAAGCAGATCTTTGGCAAGTTGTGAAGGAGCTTTGCTTGTAGTGGATGCTTCTCAAGGAGTTGAAGCACAAACCATAGCCAATGTTTATATCGCACTTGAAAATAACCTTGAGATTATTCCAGTTATCAATAAAATTGATCTTCCAAATGCGGATGTGGAAAAAGTTAAGCACGAAATCGAGCACATTATAGGTATAGATTGTAAAGATGCAATTTGCGTGAGTGCTAAAACAGGCTTAGGAATAAAGGATCTTATAGAAACGATTATCACTAAAGTTCCAGCACCAAAAATAGACAATGAAGCTCCAACTAAAGCTTTAATCTATGATTCTTGGTTTGATAATTATTTGGGTGCTTTGGCTTTAGTGAGAATTTATGAAGGGCAAATTTCTAAAAATGATGAAGTTTTGGTAATGAGTACTGATAAAAAGCATATTGTTCAAGATCTTTTTTATCCTCATCCTCTAAGTCCGGTAAAAACTCAAAGTTTAAAATCAGGAGAGGTTGGAGTTGTCGTTTTAGGGCTTAAAACTGTTGGTGATGTTCAGGTTGGAGATACCATCACTTTAACTAAAAATAAAGCCAAAGAAGCTATAGGAGGCTTTGAAAAAGCAAAAGCCTTTGTATTTGCAGGACTTTATCCTATAGAAACGGATAAATTTGAGGATTTAAGGGATGCCTTAGATAAATTAAAACTTAATGATAGCTCCATTACTTACGAACCAGAAACTTCTTTGGCTTTAGGTTTTGGCTTTAGGGTTGGTTTTTTAGGTCTTTTGCACATGGAGGTTATCAAAGAAAGACTAGAAAGAGAATTCAATCTTGACCTCATTGCGACAGCTCCGACAGTAACATACGAAATTTATCAAACCAATGGAGAACTTTTGAAAATTCAAAATCCTAGCGAACTCCCACCGGTTAATAAAATCGATCATATTAAAGAGCCTTATGTTAAAGCTACGATTATCACTCCGAGTGAGTTTTTAGGAAATTTAATCACTCTTTTAAATCGCAAAAGAGGGGTGCAGGTGAAGATGGATTATATCACACCTGAACGTGTTTTGTTAGAATACGATGTGCCTTTAAATGAAATTGTGATGGACTTTTATGATAAATTAAAATCTTTAACTAAAGGGTATGCGAGTTTTGATTATGAGCCGATCGAATTTCGTATTGGGGATTTGGTTAAGCTTGATATTAAAGTAGCAGGAGAAAACGTCGATGCTTTAAGCATTATCGTGCCAAATGAAAAAGCACTTAGCAAAGGAAGAGAGCTTGTAAGTGCGATGAAAGAAATCGTTCCTAGGCAGCTTTTTGAAGTTGCTATTCAAGCAAGTATAGGGAATAAAATCATTGCAAGAGAAACGGTTAAATCTATGGGAAAAAACGTAACCGCAAAATGTTACGGCGGGGATATTACCAGAAAAAGAAAGCTTTTAGAAAAACAAAAAGAGGGTAAAAAAAGAATGAAGGCCATTGGTAAAGTCCATTTACCTCAAGAAGCCTTTTTGAGTGTTTTGAAAATCGATTAATTTTATATAAATAAAAATTTATTTCAAAATTAGACTTGAATTTTATTGATAATTTTAATACAATGCTTGAAAAATAATTTTCTATAAAATAAATCTAAGGAGAAGAAATGATTAAAAAGTTTTTACTTTTTACACTTGTAGCTTTGTTTTTAAATTCTTGTGCTAGTAAGAATACTTTTGATCAAGTTAATCAAATTTCTAAAGATTCAGCGTGCAGTCCTTGTGAGAGTCCAAATGGCTATGAAGCTAAAATAAAAGGTCTTTTATATATAAGCGATATTGGAATTCAATGTTGTGCTAATAAACGTACTTTAGATACTGCAGTGGCTTTAAAAAAGGTTTATTTGCATCGTTTTTATGATTTAAAAGAAAATCAAAAAGTATTTTTTACGAAAAATCAAAAATTACTTGTAGATCTTAATTTTAATGCTATTTTTTATACATACTTAAAACAAGAACTTGAAGCTCGTGGTATTGTAGTACTTGATGACAATAGTGCAGATTCTCCTTATGTGACTAAAGTAGATCTTGCTTTTGTTGGATATAGTGCAAAGCAAGACGGAATAGGATTGCATTCAAAGCTTGTTGGAGTTTTAAATTTAAGTGATGTAAATAAAAATAGAAAATTCACCTTACGCACAAAGCAAGATGTACAAGGTTTTGAAAATTTAAAAGATATTACTTTTTATACACATTTACTTATAAAACAAATGGCCAATAAAGCAGCAAGCATCATTTCAGAACTTTGAAATGCTTAAATTGCGGAGGCTTTACTCTGCTTTGTTTTTGTGATGATTGTTCTCAAGAATTATCCGATTTTTCTTTAGGGATAAGAATTCTTGAGGATGATTTTAAAGTATATTCTTTTTATAAATACCATGAAATAAAACATTTATTGCACTCTAAGCATCATTTTTATGGTTATTTCGTTTTTCATTTTTTAGCAAGGCTTAGTTT
Organism: Campylobacter aviculae; assembly: GCF_005406215.1. GTDB lineage: Bacteria > Campylobacterota > Campylobacteria > Campylobacterales > Campylobacteraceae > Campylobacter_D > Campylobacter_D aviculae. Next base: position 121,211 of record NZ_NXMA01000001.1, read on the forward strand.
TGCTAAATTTAAAAATTTCTTTTCTCCTGATGAAAAAATTAATGCTATAGCTTTAGATGACAAGGTGGAAAATTTACTTTATTCTCATTCGGCTATTTTGGCTAAATATTTAAAAACTCAATTCATTAAGCCTGTATTTGGAGCTTTACATTCTCAAAATTCTTTAAAATATTCTGGAAAAAGTTTAGAATATAGGCAAAAAAATAAAAGAAATTTTAAACTTTTAAAAAGAATTTCTCATCCTGTGATTTTGGTTGATGATATTGTAACTTCAGGATCTAGTTTAATAGAAGCTAAAAATTTTTTAGAAAAAAATGAAATTTCTGTTCTTTTTGCTCTTGTTTTAGCTGATGCAAAAGTTTAATATGGTAAAATAAAAATTTCAATATTGTGGAAGGATTTTTATGGAAAATATTTTTAACAAAGATTCTGATATTGAGATTGTCGATATAGAAAATTCCATTAAAAGTAGTTATTTAGATTATTCTATGAGTGTTATTATCGGGCGTGCTCTTCCGGACGCAAGAGATGGTTTAAAGCCTGTGCATAGAAGAATTCTTTATGCTATGAATGATCTTGGTGTTGGGAGTCGCAGTGCTTATAAGAAATCCGCACGTATTGTCGGGGATGTGATCGGTAAATACCATCCACATGGCGATACCGCTGTTTATGATGCCTTAGTAAGAATGGCGCAAGATTTTTCTATGCGTTATCCAACCATAGATGGGCAAGGAAACTTTGGATCTATAGATGGAGATGGTGCGGCTGCAATGCGTTATACTGAAGCTAGAATGACGATTTTAGCTGAAGAACTTTTACGTGATATTGACAAAGATACGGTGGATTTTATTCCAAATTATGATGATTCCATGAATGAGCCGGATGTTTTACCTGCTAGGGTGCCAAATTTATTACTTAATGGATCTAGCGGTATTGCAGTGGGTATGGCAACCAATATTCCTCCACATAGTTTAAATGAATTAGTTGACGGTCTTTTATATTTACTTGATAATAAAAATGCCACTTTAGAAGAATTGATGCAGTTTATCAAAGGCCCTGATTTTCCAACCGGTGGTATTATATATGGTAAAAAAGGTATTATTGAGGCTTACCAAACAGGACGCGGTCGCGTAAAAGTTAGAGCAAAAACTCACATAGAGAAAAAGTCAAATAAAGATATTATTGTTATAGATGAACTTCCTTATCAAACTAATAAAGCAAGACTCATAGAGCAAATTGCCGATCTTGTAAAAGAAAAGCAGATTGAAGGAATTTCTGAAGTTAGAGATGAAAGCGATAGGGAAGGAATTCGCGTTGTTATAGAGCTTAAACGTGAAGCAATGAGTGAAATTGTTTTAAACAATCTTTTCAAATCCACGACGATGGAAAGCACCTTTGGTGTGATAATGCTTGCTATTCATAATAAAGAACCAAAGATTTTTTCTTTAAGTGAACTTTTAAATCTCTTTTTAACTCATAGAAAAACAGTTATTATAAGAAGAACTATTTTTGAACTTCAAAAAGCAAGAGCAAGAGCACATATTTTAGAAGGCCTTACAATTGCACTTGATAATATCGATGATGTGATAGCTTTGATTAAAAATAGTCCTGATAATGCTAGCGCAAGAGATGCTTTAGTAGCTAAATTTGGTTTAAGCGAAATTCAGGCTAATGCCATTTTAGATATGAAACTAGGTCGTTTAACAGGACTTGAAAGAGAAAAGATTGAAAATGAACTTGCGGATCTTATGAAAGAAATTACAAGATTGGATGAAATTTTAAAAAGTGAAAAATTGCTTGAAGATTTAATTCGCGATGAATTAAAAGAAATTAAAGCCAAATTTAATGTGCCACGTATCACTCAAATAGAAGATGATTATGATGATATTGATATAGAAGATTTGATTCCAAATGAAAATATGGTAGTGACTATCACTCATCGTGGTTATATTAAGCGTGTTCCAAGCAAGCAGTATGAAAAACAAAAACGTGGCGGCAAAGGTAAACTTGCTGTTACGACTTATGATGATGATTTCATAGAAAATTTCTTTACGGCAAATACGCACGACACTTTGATGTTTGTAACTGATAGGGGTCAGCTTTATTGGTTAAAAGTTTATAAAATTCCAGAAGGATCAAGAACTGCTAAAGGAAAGGCTGTTGTTAATTTGATCAATTTGCAAGCTGAAGAAAAAATTATGGCGATTATTCCAACGACTGATTTTGATCAAAGCAAATCTTTATGTTTCTTTACAAAAAATGGTATTGTTAAACGTACTAATTTAAGCGAATACCAAAATATACGTAGCGTAGGTGTAAAAGCGATTAATCTAGATGAAAATGATGAATTAGTTACAGCAATCATTGTTCAAAGAGATGATGAGGAATCTAATCATTTAGATAATGAAGAAGGTATAAATACGGAAGTTGATAATGAAAATATCGAATTAACAGGTGAAGAAGTAAAAGGAAAAATGCTTTTTGCGGTTACAAAAAAAGGTATGTGTATTAAATTCCCTCTTGCAAAGGTGCGTGAAATTGGCCGCGTAAGTCGTGGGGTAACGGCTATTAAATTTAAAGAAAAAAATGATGAATTAGTAGGAGCAGTCGTTATAGAAAATGACGATCAAGAAATTTTAAGCGTGAGTGCTAAGGGTATAGGAAAACGTACAAATGCTGGAGAGTATAGACTTCAAAGTAGAGGAGGTAAGGGTGTTATTTGTATGAAACTCACTGATAAAACCAAAGAGCTTATTAGTGTGGTGATTGTAGATGAAGGTATGGATCTAATGGCTCTTACAAGTAGTGGGAAAATGATTCGTGTGGATATGCAAAGTATTCGTAAAGCAGGACGCAATACTAGTGGGGTTATTGTCGTCAATGTGGAAAGTGACGAAGTGGTGAGTATTGCTAAATGTCCTAAAGAAGAAGTTGATGAAGATTTTATTGATGAAAATTTAGATTTAAGATGATTTTTTAGTTAAAAAAGTTGGAACGATTTTTGCTTAATTAAAAATAATTACAATAAATTTGAAGGTGTGAATATGAAAAAAATATTTGTGATGCTAGCAATAGCAGGAATTTTTGTTGGTTGTGTGCCAAGCATAAAAAGCATGAGTAAAAGTGCAAATAAACCTAGCACAAACTCTCAGGCGTCTGATATTATCGTACAGAAAGTAGATAAAGATGATGTTCGCGACATCATAAAGCAAGAAAAAATGTTAGCTCCTGATGCAACTGATAGTGAGCTTAGTTTTACAGCAGTTGGAGAAGGTATTGCTCCTATGAATACGGTTTCTTCCGCTCAAGCACTTGCATTAGCAAAAAGAGCTGCAATTACAGATGCTTATAGACAACTTGCAAGTAAGCTTTACGGCGTGAAAGTTAATGGTAAAGATACTGTTAAAGATGCTATGCTTAGAAGCTCAACTATCACTGCACAAGTGAATGGATTGATTAAAAATGCTAGTATCATTGATGAAAGTTTTAATCAAGGTCTCTATAGAATAAATTTAGAACTTAAGATTGATGCGGACAAGTGGAAAGAGTTGTTTGCTTATTAATCTTATTGAGTTTTAAAATTTTTGCCCAAGATGAATTTATATTTTGGGCAGAACTTTCTAGTAGAAATTTAATTCTTTTTCATCAAAATCAAAATATATCTCTTGCAATGACTAAAAGTGATAAGGCTATAAGCGAATTTGCTTGCGAGGTGTCTTATAATGATAATGATTTGAAAAAATTTCCAAGAACAGAACTCGGTATGATTGATGATTATATGCCTAAATCTATTAAACTTGATTTTTTAAATTCTCATAAAGAAGAATTAAGCGATTGTTTTACTGGTGCAAATATTTCTATAAAAGATATTACAAAAACCAATTTTATGAAAGCACAAAATGAAACTTATGTAAAAATATTACCTCTGCGTTTTAGTGTAGATTTTAAAGAACATAGTGCTTTAATTTATTATCTTAAAAAAAAGTGAATTTAAGTCATTTTTTGCTATTATTCTAAAAAAGTTAAAGGCTAATAATGAATTTGGTGATTGTTGAAGATGATATCAATATGAGAAAATCTCTAGAAATAGCTTTGGGTGAATATGAAGAATTTAAAATCAAATCTTATAAATCCGCTACAGAAGCTCTAAAAAAAATAGATTCTAATACAGATTTAATCATTACAGATATAAATATGCCTGGTATGGATGGACTTGAATTTGTTAAAGCTTGCGAAGATAAATATGATTTCATTATTATGACCGGAAATGCAACTTTAAATCGTGCTATTGAAGCTATGCGACTTGGAGTGAAAGATTTTTTGACTAAACCTTTTGATATAGAAACTTTAGTTGAAGCTATTAAACGTGCAAAGATTATACGTGAAAAAACTTCTGATAGAAAATCTAAAAGTCAAAATACCCATAAAAATACAGGCTTTTTTTCTACATCTGAAAAATTAGAACAAACTTTAAATTTAAGCAAGAAGGCAGCTAAAACTGATGTTTCAGTAATGTTTTTTGGAGAAAGTGGGGTAGGTAAAGAGGTTTTTTCTCGTTTTATCCATGAAAATTCGCAACGTTTTGATAAACCTTTTGTAGCTATTAATATGGCTGCAATTCCTGCAAATTTAATAGAAAGTGAATTATTTGGATTCGAAAAAGGAGCTTTTACGGATGCTAACACAACCAAAATAGGTCTTTTTGAAATGGCCAATGGAGGAACTTTATTTTTAGATGAAATTGGTGAAATGCCTTACGAGATACAAGCAAAACTTTTAAGAGCCTTACAGGAAAAAGAAATTACAAGACTTGGAAGTACAAAAAATATCAAAATAGATGTAAGAATTATAAGTGCAACCAATGCTAATTTGGACGAAAAAATAAAAAATGGAGATTTTAGATCAGATCTTTATTATCGTTTAAATACCATTCCTATTAACATTCCTCCTTTAAGAGAGCGTAAGGAGGAGATTTTAGAAATCGCAGATAAAGTCCTTGAACAAACCTGTCAAGAGTATAATTTTGAAAATAAATGTTTAAGCAAAGAGGCTGAAAAAACTTTACTAGAATACAATTATCCAGGTAATATCAGGGAGCTTATTTCTATAGTACAACGTGCTTGTATTTTAAGCGAAGGAAATGAAATTTTATCACAAGATTTATTTTTAGAAGCTAGAACTTTTAAAAAAGATGTGAAAAATTTAGAAAAAGAGTTGCTAGAACAAATTCTAAAAGAGGTTGGTTTCAATAAGCAAAAAGCAGCTAATGAGCTTGGAATGAGTCTTGAAATTTTAGAGAAAAAAATTGGACAATATCAAATAAAGGAATAAAATGGCAAAAAAACAAAAAATAGCCATAGTAGGTGCAACCGGTGCTGTCGGTGAAGAACTTTTAAATGTTTTGGAAGAACTTGAATTTCCAGTTGAAAGTATCTTGCCTTTAGCAAGTGCTAAAAGCGTAGGCGATGAGATAGAATTTAAAGGAAAAGTCTATAAAGTAAAAGAACTAAAAGAAGATACCTTTAGAGAAAATCCAGTAGATATCGCTTTTTTTAGCGCAGGTGGAAACATAAGCAAACAATACGCTAAATTTGCCGTTGAGTGTGGTGCTGTGGTTATTGATAATACAAGTCATTTTAGAATGGATAAAGATGTTCCTTTGGTTGTTCCAGAATGTAATTTTGAAGATATTAAGAATTGGAAAAAAACAGGTATTATTGCAAATCCAAATTGCTCAACAATACAAATGGTACATGTTTTAAAACCACTTGATGATGCTTTTGATCTTAAGCGAGTGGATGTAAGCACTTATCAAGCTTCTAGTGGTGCAGGTAAAGAAGGAATGCAAGAATTAGTTGAGGGAATGCAAAGTTTTTTTGCTTTTAAATTAGACGAGTTTAAAGCTAAGGCTTTTCCATATACTTTAGCTTTAAATTTAATCCCCCAAATAGATGAATTTGCAGATAATGGCTATACTAAAGAAGAATTGAAAATGATCAATGAGACTCAAAAAATTTTACATAAAAAGCTTCAAATTTCAGCAACTTGCGTAAGAGTTCCAGTTTTAAGAAGTCATAGCGAGTCTATTACAATGCATTTTAATCAAGAGGTAGATGTTGCTAAAATATATCGAATTTTGAAAAAGGCTCCAAACATTGTGGTTTTAGATGATCCAAAAAATAAAAAATATCCTATGCCTTTAACTACAAGCGATACCAATGAAACCTATGTGGGAAGAATTCGTTTAGATCAATATGATAAAAAAATACTTCATCTATGGTGTGTTGCCGATCAAATTCGTGTAGGAGCAGCAACTAATGCTGTTAGAATTGCTCAGAAATGGTTGGAATTAAAAAATAAGTAGGAAAAATTAATGTTAGAAAAAATTTTTGAATCTTTATTGGTTAAAAGTCGTATGGTTACAATTTTACCAGTGATTTTTGGACTTATAGGTGCTTTTGTGCTTTTTATTATAGCAAGTTATGATGTTTTAAAAGTTATTTTTTACACCTATAATTATTTTTTTACAGGCTTGAGTGTAGATTTGCACGAGGATGTCGTTGGTTTAATTATTGGAGCTGTTGATCTTTACTTAATGGCCTTGGTTTTATTTATTTTTTCTTTTGGTGTTTATGAGCTTTTTATTAGCGAGATTGAAGAATTTAAGCAGATGAAACAAAGTAAAGTTTTGGAAGTACATAGTTTAGATCAGCTTAAAGATAAGCTTGCTAAGGTTATTATTATGGTTTTGGTAGTAAATTTTTTTCAAAGAGTTTTACAGATGAAATTTACAACACCAGTTGATATGGCTTTTTTAGCAGGTTCTATTTTAGCACTTTGTGTTGGACTTTATTTTTTACATAAGGGAAATCATTGAGTTTGGTTATCTTTTTTTGATATAATTAAGTCTTTATTTTTATTAAGGGTTTTTATATAGTGAAATTGATTATAGCTTTTGTGCTACTGGGTAGTTTTAGTTTTTCTGAGGCGACTTTTTTGGATGATACTTTTAAGGATATTGAAGTGTCTGGAACTGTGCGTTATCGATATGAAACAAAAAATAAGAAAATAAATAAGAAAAATCAAAAACATAGCATCAAAAATCAAATTCAAATTACTATAAAGTAGAAGGTAGGATATGTTTCGTTTTTTGTTTATAAGTTCAGTTTTTATTGTTGCACTTTTTGGAGTAAATTTAAAGTCTTTTTTGACTTATACTTTTGACACTAATAAGCAATATGATATGGCTAAGGCTAAAGATTTATATTTTAAAAATAAATGCAATACGTGCCACGGAGATAATGCGGAAAAAAGCACAGCCAGGTTTAAGGCATTAAAAGATATGTCCGCAGAAGATATTAAGACGGCCTTAATAGGATTTACTTTAGAAAATAGTTCAACTAGAACTTCTCAAATGGCTTTGGTTGCTAAGAATTTAAGTCATGATGATATAGATAATATTATTGCTTATATTAAGGGCGATGATTTTGCTATAGAATTACAAGTTAAAGATCTGATAGAAGAGGAACCGGAACAAAAAACTAAACATAATATTTTTTTAAAATAAAATATTAAATTTTTAAATTAAGGAAAGATTAATGAAAAAAACAACTTTAATAATAGGCATTTTGCTTTTAATAAACTACCACTTATGTGCAAAAACGATCAATTTAGGAGTTATTTTACCATTAACAGGATCTGTGGCTGCATATGGACAAGACGTTTTTAATGGGATTGAGCTTGCGAACAAATTAAATTCAAAACTTGATAACGGAGATATAGTTAAATTGGTTGTTATTGATACTAAAGGCGATAAACTTGAAGTAGCAAGCAGTATTAATCGTTTAATTACACAAGATAAAGTATTGGGAATTATCGGAGAAACAACTACTCCAAATACGATTCAAGCAATTTCCATTATCGAAAATAAAAAAATTCCTTTAGTAGCTCCAGTAGCTTCAGGAGATAAGCTTTTAGATGGTAAAAAATATGCTTCACGTGTTTGTTTTAATGATAGTTTTCAAGGAGACAAATTTGCCTCATATGTTACTAAAGAATTAAATTTGAAAAATGCTGTAGTTATTATTGATCAAAGTAATGTTTATTCTTTGGGTTTAGCAAAAGCTTTTGAAAAATCTTTAAAAGCAAATGGTGGTAAAGTTCTTAAGAAACTTGTGATTAATTCAGGAGATAAGGATTTTAGAGCAGTTGTTTCTCAGCTTAAGAGCCTAAATCCGGATTTTGTATATATGCCAATTTACCATCCAGAGGCAGCGTTGATTGCGAGACAGGCAAAACAATTAGGATTTGACAAATTGTTAACCGCGGGAGATGGAGTGAATAATAAAACTTTCATAGAGTTAGGTTCTAGTGCAGTAAACGGTGTAATTTTTACTGATAGCTTTGATTCTAGTAATCCTTCAACAAATCGTGGTAAAAAATTCATTGCTGAGTATGAAAAAAAAGAAGGAGATAAAAATCTTCCTGCTTTTTCAGCAATGGGAGCTGATGCCTATTTTGTAATGTTTAATGCTATGAATGCATGCAAAGACACTCTTACAAGCGAATGTATCAATAATAAAATTCACCAAACTAAAAATTACGAAGGCGTTGGAGGTTTTATAAGTATAGATGCCAGTGGAAATGCTTTACGTCCAGTTGTCATAAAGGAAATTCAAAATGGTAAACAGGTTTATAAAACCTTGATAAATCCTTAGGAGCACCAATGAATAAAAAAATTATTTTATTAGCGTTTTTAGCTTTTAATTTGGAAGCTAAAGATATTAATATAGGAGTCGTTTTACCTTTAAGCGGATCTACGGCAGCTTACGGACAAAGTGCTTTAGACGGTATTGAAATTGCAAATAAAATGCAAGGATCTTTGCAAAATGGTGATAAGATAAAATTAATTGTTTTGGATACTAAGGGTGATAAAATAGAATCTTCAAGTGCAGCAACTCGTCTTGTTACACAAGATAAAGTTTTAGGACTTATTGGCGAGATGATTACTGCCAATACTTTGCAGGTGATGCGAGTGGCTGAAGAAAATAAAATTCCACTCATTGCGCCTGCAGCAACTGGAGATAAACTTTTGGAAAATAAATTCTATTCTAGCAGAGTATGTTTTACAGATAGTTTTCAAGGTTCTTCTTTAGCAAAATATGTTAGCCAAAAGTTTGGTTTTAAAAGAGCCGTTGTAGTGGTGGATCAGAGTACAGATTATTCTTTGGGTTTGGCAAAAGCTTTTGAAAAGGAATTTAAAGCAAGAGGCGGAAAAATCTTAAAGGTGTTAAGAGTAAATTCAGGAGATAAAGATTTTAGAGCTATTATTACTCAGATTAAAATTTTAAATCCAGATTTTATTTATTTACCACTTTATTATAGTGAAGCGGCTTTGTTTGCTAGACAATCAAAAATTATAGGCTTAAATACTCCTATGGGTTCTGCTGATGGTGTTGCGGATGCTACTTTTATAAAATTAGCTAAGGAAGCATCTGATAACTATATTTTTACTGATAGTTTTGATTCTTATAATCCTGTAACAAAATTAGGCAAAGATTTTATTTTGGTTTATGAAAAGGAGAAAAAAGACAAAGATGTCCCTGCTTTTTCAGCAATGGGAGCTGATGCCTATTTTGTAATGTTTAATGCTATGAATGCATGTAAAGAAACTCTTACAAGCGAATGTATCAATAATAAAATTCACCAAACTAAAAATTACGAAGGTGTTTCTGGAATTATTAGTATTGATGAAAGCGGTAATGCAATTCGTTCTATTATCGTAAAAGAAATTAAAAATCAAAAACCAATATATAAAGATATAATAAATCCTTAGGACTAAAATGGACTCTGTTTTATTTTTACAACAAATTGTTAATGGCTTAAGTTTGGGGAGTATGTATGCTCTTATTGCTGTAGGTTATACTATGGTGTATGGTGTTTTAAGACTTATTAATTTTGCACATGGCGATATCATGATGGTGGGAGCCTATATTGCACTTTTGCTTATCAATTGTTTATCTCCATTTGTAAATATTTCTTTGGTTGATGATGGAATTGGAAAATATGTTTTAGCAATTTTTATAGTTGCTTTAATAGTTTCTATGTTTTTTTCTTCTATGGTTGGAGTTATTATTGACAAAATTGCTTACAAGCCTTTAAGAAAAGCTCCTAGAATTTCACTTTTAATTACAGCTATTGGAATCAGTTTCTTTTTGCAAAATTTATTTAATATGATTTTCACTTCAACAGAACAGCAATTTCCAGTTCCTCCTGTTTTTGAGAAAATGATAACAATAGGTAAGATCAGTATAACTTTAGGTTCTTTATTGGTTCCTTTAGTAACATTATTTGTAATGACAGTTGTACTTATTCTTCTATATAAAAGTAAATATGGTATAGCTATTCGTGCTTTAGCTTTTGATATACAAACAGTAAATTTAATGGGTATTAATGCAAATCGTATTATAGCTATTGTTTTTGCTTTAGGTTCAGCTTTGGCGGCTATAGCAGGAATTTTTTGGTCCAGCAATTATTATTCTGTTTACCCTACTATGGGAACATTGGTTGGACTTAAAGCTTTTGCAGCTGCTGTTTTGGGTGGAATTGGATCTGTCGTCGGAGCTGTTTTGGGAGGGTTAATCATCGGTCTTACCGAGGTTATGGTTGTTGCTTTTTTTCCGGATCTTTCAGGTTTTAAAGATGCTTTTGCTTTTATTTTTTTAGTGCTTATTTTACTTTTTAAACCAACAGGAATTTTGGGTATTAATTTTGAAAAAAGTAGGTTTTAGATGACAAAGATAAAAATTTCTGCCTTAATTTATATTATTTTAGCGATTGCTTTTATAAGTCTTTCTCCATATTTTTTTGATAGCTATGGAATGGGTATATTGAATCAAATTGCTATCTATATTACCTTAGCTGTTAGTTATAATCTTATCAACGGGGTAACAGGACAATTTTCTTTAGGACCAAATGGTTTTATAGCTATTGGAGCTTATGCAGCTGCTTTAGTGCTTTTAAGTACTGACCAAAAAAATGATTTGTTTAATTTAGAAGATCCAAGTCCTATAATCTTAGCCTTGCATACTAATTCTTTTATTTTAGCTCTTTTAATGGCAGGTATTAGTGCTTGTATTTTATCTTTAATCCTTTCTTTTGCGGTATTTCGTGTAAGAGGTGATTATTTAGCAATTGTAACTTTAGGTTTTGGTATTATCATACAAAAACTAGCAATTAATTTCCCAAGTTTAACCAATGGTTCTATGGGGTTAAATGGAATACCTTTATTTTCAAATTTGTATTGGACGGGTGGAATTGCCATCATTTCAGTTATTTTGATTTTAAATTTAGTTTATTCTAAATTTGGTAGAGCTATGAAAGCTGTAAGGGATGATGAAGACGCTGCAAGTGCTATGGGTATCAATACTTTTTGGATTAAAACTCTCGCTTTTACAGCCTCTGCTTTTTTAGAAGGTATTGGCGGAGGGCTTTTGGTTTGTTTGCTTGGTTCTGTTTCACCTGAGCAATTTGGTTTTGAATTCACTTTTATACTATTAACTATTATAGTATTGGGAGGATTAGGTTCTACTACAGGAGCTATTATAGGTACAATTTTGATTGTAGGCGGTAGAGAATGGCTAAGATTTTTAGATGAAATACAAATTAAAATTGATATTTTAAATATTGATATACATTCTATGCCAGGTCTTCGTATGGTTGTTTTTTCTTTAATATTAATCTTAGTTATGCTTTTTGCAAGACGAGGAATTTTTGGAGATAAGGAGTTAAATTCTTTCTTTAAAAATAAACAATGCTCTAAAAAGGAATATAAATGATACTAGAGCTTAAAAAAATTACTAAAAAATTTGGAGAAATTCAAGCAATTAATGAGACTTCTTTTTGTATAAAAGAAGGAGAAATTTTTGCCCTTATTGGTCCAAATGGAGCTGGAAAGACAACTCTTTTTAATATTATCACAGGAAATTATAAACCAACCAGCGGAGAAGTTTTTTTTCAAAAGCAAAGAATTAACCATCTTAAACCTTATGAAATTGTACATTTGGGTATAGCAAGAACTTTTCAAAATATAAGACTTTTTTCAAGTATGAATGTTCTTGAAAATGTAATGATAGGCTTTAATAAGCAGATGAAATATAGCGTTTTAGAAGCATTCTTTCATTTTGGTCGTTTTTGTAAAGTTGAAAAAGAATTTAATCGTAAAGCCTATAGTATTTTAGAAGAATTAGGAATTGCTGATTTGGCAAATGAAAAAGCTACGAGTTTAAGTTATGGACAGCAAAGAAAGGTTGAAATTGCTCGTGCGATGGCGACAAATCCGAAACTTTTATTATTAGATGAACCAGCTGCTGGAATGAATTCAAGCGAAGGTGATGAATTAGCTGATCTCATTTTAAAACTTAGAAAAGACTATAAAATCAGTATTTTACTTATAGAGCACGATATGAAATTTGTTAATCAATTATGTGATAGGGTTTTAGTTCTTGATTATGGAAAAACCATTTTTGAAGGAAAGTTAAGTGATGCAGTGGAACATAAAGAAGTTATAGCTGCTTATTTAGGAGATTTTGATGCTAGTAGTTAAAGATTTGCACGTATATTATGGCTTGATTGAAGCAGTCAAAGGTATTGACTTTAAGGTAGAGACAGGTCATATAGTATCGCTGATTGGATCAAATGGTGCTGGCAAAACTTCTACTTTAAATGCTCTTTTAAATTCGGTTAAACGCACAGGAGAGGTTAATTTTTTAGGTTACGATACAAAAAGACACTTAACACATACTTTGGTTCAAAAAGGAATCGCTTTAGTTCCAGAAGGAAGGCGTGTTTTTATTAATCTTAGCGTAGAAGAAAATTTAAAGATCGGAGCCTACAACAATAGTGAAAATTATGAACATTTAAGAGAGCAAATGTATAAATTATTTCCAAGACTTGCAAGCAAAAAGCACTCTATGGCTGGAAGTTTAAGTGGTGGGGAAGCTCAAATGTTGGCTATTTCAAGAGCCTTGATGAGTGAACCTAAGCTTTTGATGCTTGATGAGCCTTCTTTAGGACTTGCTCCTAAAATTGTTGGAGAGGTTTTTGATATTATAGTGCGTTTAAAAAATGAAGGAATAACTATACTTTTGGTGGAACAAAATGCTTATTCTGCATTAAAAATAAGTGATTATGCTTATGTTTTAGAAAATGGTAAAATTGTAATGCAGGGAGAAGCTAAAAGCTTGGTAGGCAATGATGATATTAGAAAAAAATATTTAGGACTTTAAAAAGGATTATAGCAATGAAAAAAATTGTCAAAAGTGTAGGAGATTTAAAAATTTCTATAGCTTTATTTTTGCTTTTTGCATTATTTTGTGCTTTAGCAACTTTTATAGAGAGTGCTTATGGTACTTCTACAGCTTGGGCGATGATTTATGATACCTTTTGGTTTGAATATATACAATTATTACTCGGAATTAATTTGTTTTGCGGTATGTTTCGCTATAAGATGTTTAATTTAAAAAAAATACCTTTGATAATTTTTCACATATCTTTTCTTTTCATCCTCGTCGGATCTGCAATTACCAGATATTATGGATTTGAAGGGAGTTTATCCATAAGAGAACATACTCAAAACTCACTTATAGAGAGTTCAAAAACTTCGCTTAGAATTTCTGCTATTAAAGATGGAGAACGCTATACAGCGGTCAATGATCGATATATTGGAAATTTGCCTTTTGCTAACTCTTTCAAACTCAGTTTAGATATAGGTGGTGATAAGGCGGTTTTAAAATATAAAGACTTGATTTTAGATGCAAGCTATGTTTATAAAGAAAATAACACTTCAGATCCTTTACTTGCTTTAACACTTTCTCAAAAAGACATGCAAGGCATTACATTAGAATTTAAAAAAGGGGAAATTCGCAATATAGATGGAATTAATTTTGCTTTCATGAATGATAATGTTTCTAAACCTTATATTAAAATAGATGAAAATTTAAAACTAAGCTCTAGTGAAAATTTAAATGTTTTTAATATGAAAGAAAATGAAAATTTGACTTTAAAATCCGGAGAAAGTGAAAATGCAAAAGAACTTAGACTTTATAGTCTAAATGATTTAAATTTTGTTGTTAAATTTGCTTCTTTACATGGAGTAAAAGAAATTCAGGGTGTAAATAGACCTCAAGATGAAAGTTTTTGGTTATGGTTTAAGTCTGCTTGGTTGGAATTTATTAGAACAATGATGGTTTCTACTTTTGGGGAACCTCAAAATTGGAAAACTTCCTGGCTATTAAAATTTAAAGATTTTGCAATGAGTAAAGAATATCAGGCTTTAAATTTAAAAGGTGTTTATGCTTTAAAACTTGAGCTAGACTATAAAAATCAAAAAAAAGATTTTTATATTTTTGAATATGATAAACCAATTATGGTTGAAATTGATGGGCAGAAATTTTTTATCTCTTGGACGCTTTCTTACAGGCAACTTCCTTTTGAAATTTATTTAAAAGATTTTATTATAGATCGTTATCCGGGTTCTATGTCTCCTGCTTCTTATGCAAGTGAAATTACAGTTAAGAATGGTAATGAAAATTTTGATTACAGGATATTTATGAATAATGTTTTAGATTATCATGGTTATAGATTTTATCAGAGTTCTTATGATCAGGATGAAAAAGGAACCATACTTTCAGTCAATAAAGATCCAGGGAAAGTACCTACTTATATAGGTTATTTTTTACTCATTCTTGGAATGTTTTTAAATTTTTTAAATCCAAATTCAAGATTTAGAACTCTAGCGAGACTTATAAATCAGGACTCTTTAAAAAATATTGGATCTTTTTTATTGATATTTTTTATATTTTTTGGAGTTGATAAAATTTTTGCAAAAAATATTGATTTACCCATTGTAAATTCAGAACATGCCAAAGCCCTTGGATCGCTAGTTTTGCAAAAGTCGGTAGACGGTAGAATGATTCCTTTTGACACTTTAGCGAGAGAAATTCTGGAAAAAATTCACCAAAGTGAAAGCTATAAAGGACAGAGTGCTAATGCTATAATGCTTTCTATGCTTGTTGATGTAGATAAATGGGAAAATGAACCTTTTATTTTGATGCCTCAAAATAAAATTGTTCGTGAAAATATTGCTAAAATTTTAGGAATTTCTAATCAAAAATATATTTCTTATAAAGATTTTTTTGATGAAAATAGACATTATAAACTTCAAAAATACGTTGAAAATGCAAATCGCAAAAATCCAAACGCAAGAAGTGTTTTTGACAAAGAAATGATCAAATTAGACGAAAGAGCCAATATAGTGAATTTAGTTTTTAGCGGAGAACTTTTTAAATTTATTCCTATGCAAAATAGCGAGAATAATATTTGGTTGGCACCTTTTTCTGCTGTTACAACTTTAAAAGGGGAAGAGGGTCAATTTGTTTTGGCATTGATCAGGAATTATTTTAATGCCGTAGATCAAGCTTTTGAAGATAATAATTGGACTGGAGCTAATGAGGGCTTAGCACTAATCAAACAATATCAAGAAAAAGTAGGATATAAGGTTATGCCTAGCAAAACAAGAATCGACCTGGAAATTTTTTCAAATAAGGCTAAAATATTTGTAAAACTTTCACCTATTTATTTGCTTGCGGGATTTTTGCTTTTAATTCTTGTTTTTGCAAAGATGATTGCACCAAATTTAAAAATTGCTAAGATATTCAAAGTAGTCTACATCTTAAATATTTTAGCTTTTTTGATCCATACTATAGGCCTGATATTGCGTGCTTATTTGGCAGAACATGCTCCTTGGAGTAATGGTTATGAAAGTATGGTTTATATTGCTTGGGCTTTGTCTTTATCTGGGATATTCTTTTCCAAAAAAAGTCCTATAGCACTCTCTCTTACTTCTATTTTATCCGGAGTTGTGCTTATGGTGGCATATTTAAGCGAGATGAATCCACAGATTACAAATCTCGTGCCAGTTTTAAATTCTTATTGGCTTAGTATTCATGTATCTGTAATTACTGCTAGTTATGGATTTTTAGGGCTTTGTGCCTTACTTGGTATTTTTGTTTTATTGTTAATGTGTTTTCTTAAAACAGATGGAAAATATAATTCGCATATTTTAAGAAATATTACAGAAGCGACAAGAATTAATGAAATGGCGATGATTTTAGGTCTTTGTCTGCTTACAGTTGGAAATTTTTTGGGTGCAATTTGGGCGAATGAAAGCTGGGGAAGATATTGGAGTTGGGATTCTAAAGAAACTTGGGCTTTGATAAGTATTTTAGTTTATGCGGCAATTTTACATCTTAGAATGATTCCAAAATATTGCAATCAATTTATATTTTCTTTATGGAGTATGTTTGCTTATTGGGTGATAATCATGACTTATTTTGGTGTAAATTATTTTTTAAGCGGACTTCATTCTTATGCAGCAGGAGAAGCAGTCCAAATTCCTGATTATGTTTATTGGGGTTTTGCTCTTATGTTGATTTTGGCATTTTTTGCAAGAAGAAAACGCTATTTTGTAGGTAAACTTTAATGGGTAGTTATATTTTTTTAGCAATATTTTGTGTTGCCATCTTTCTTTTGTTATTTCTAAGCTTAATTGCTTATCTTATTACAAGTGGAGATAAAAAAATATCTAAAAAAAATAAAAACACTCCTTCTGTTAAGCAAAAAAAAGCTAAAAAAGTATTTGATACCGATTTAGATAATATGATTGCAACGGCGGCTGATTCAAATTTAACGGATTCTGACTTGCAAGAACTCGCTAAATTGTATGTAGCTACACATAAATTAGGATCTAAAACTTCTAAAGAATTAGATGACGCTGTTAAGAAAAAATTGGAGTTTGTCTCTGCATTGGCTTCAAATATGAACGCAAGCGCACAAACTGTGAGTTTTTTAAATAAAGAACTTAAGAAAATTTCTGGTTCTTATAAAAAAGAAATCGATGCTTATGAGCAAATGGGATTAGCAAAGAGAAAGATCAAAGAAGAGCAATAAAAATGGTGCGCTCAAGAGGATTCGAACCTCTGGCCTTTTGAACCGCAATCAAATGCTCTATCCAGCTGAGCTATGAGCGCAAAGATGTTATTATATAATATTTTTCTTAAAAATAAGTTATTTATGGGTTTTTTTAGATATCTTATCATCAAATTCTAGCTCTTTTTTCCTTTTTTTATAATAAACAACGAGTCCAATAATTAAAATGAAGCATATAAGAGTAAAAATATACCAAGTAGCGTTTTTATTTCCATTTAAAAACAATCCATTGGTATTCATTCCAAAAAATCCCACGATTAAATTTAGAGGTAAAAATATTGCAGAAAGTACGCTTAAAAAATATAAACTTTGATTGATTCTTTCATTTTTTATGGCACTGATTAATAAATGCAATTCATTTAATCTTGTTAAAATTTCTTTGCTATTTTTTAAAGCTATATTAACACCAAAAATTAAGGGTCTTAAAGCTTTTTTATGAGGACTTGTTTCAGCAAGTAAATTTAAAGCTTCATTAAGCAGAGAAAGATTTTTTAAATTCCTATTAATTTTTTGCTTTAAAATAAAGCTTTTTTTAAAAAAGTTTTTAATTAAATTTCCTTTTAAAAGTATATTTTCTTTATGTTCTATAATGCTTTCAAAATGAGCATTTTCAGCTTTATATTCGTCTAAATTTGTGCGAATAATATTTAAAAAATCATTAAGACTTAAAGGTTTAAATTCTACATTATCTAATTTAAAAATATTTTCTTCTTCAAATCCGAAAACATATACTTTTTCTTTCTCATTCTTGATATTTAAAGAGGATAAAATCAAAATTTTTTGTCCTAAAAAGTCTATATATAAAGTGTTAGGATTTTTACTTAGAAATTTGGCTAAGTTTTCATCATATTGCATTATTTAGCCTTTTAGAATAAAAATCTTTTTTAAATTGTTCAAATTTATTTTTTTTAATCGCTTCTCTCATTTGTTTTACTAAATCAAGATAATAATGTAAATTATGCAAACTTGCTAAACGGAAAAAAGTTAGTTCCTTAGCTTTAAAAAGATGGTTTAAATAAGCACGTGAGAAGTTACAGCAAGTGTAGCATTGACAAGTTTTATCTATAGGATCATGATCGTTGATAAATTCTGCTTTTTTGATATTAAATTTACCAAAACTAGTGAAAAAAGTTCCATTTCTAGCATTTCTTGTTGGCATAACACAATCAAACATATCCACTCCACGTGCAACATTTTCTACTAGATCTTCAGGAGTGCCAACACCCATTAAATATCTTGGTCTGTTTTCATCTAAAAAAGGATTTAAATTTTCTACAGTTTCATACATGAGAGCATTTTCCTCCCCGACACTAAGCCCTCCTATAGCCAGTCCATCAAATTCCATTTCATTTAAAGCTAAAGCACAACGTTTTCTTTCCTCATAATCAGTTCCACCTTGGATGATTCCAAAAATATTTTGATCTAAACCTATATTTTCATTTTGCATTTTTTTATGGTATTCTATGGCTTCTTTTGCCCATAAAATAGTTCTATTGACAGAAATTTTTATCCTTTCTTTGGTTGCAGGCAGGGCAACTAGATCATCTAAGATCATCATAATGTCTGATTTAAAAGTGTATTGGATATCCAAAACGCTTTTAGGGGTAAAAAGATGTTTGCTTCCATCAATATGGCTTTTAAATTCTATACCCTCGCTAAAATGTTTTGAATTTTTACTTAAAGAAAAAGCTTGAAAACCACCACTATCGGTTAAAAAACTTCTATCAAATTGAGTAAAACCATGCAAACCCTTAAAATTTCTAATCACCTCCAAACCAGGACGTAAATACATATGGTAAGTATTAGCAAGAATAATTTTTGCATCTAATTCATTTTTAAGATCATTAGCATCAAGACTTTTAACCGCACCTACTGTTCCAACAGGCATAAAAATAGGAGTTTCGAAGATGCTATGTGCTGTAGTGATTTCACACACTCTGGCTATGCCATCCTTATGCTTTAATTTAAATTCCATTTGATATAATTCCTTTTTTTGGAGATAAACACAATGAATCATATTTTAATTATAATTGATGGAATTTTAGCAAAGCATTTCTTAGAAAGGCTTTGTTTTGAAAAGGGATTGGGTTATTTTTTTACTATCGTTTGCCAGAATAAGGAAGAACTAAATATAAATAACGATTCTTTTGAAATACATTATTTTGATCCTACAAGCACTGCACGTTTTGAAGTAATCATAGGTAGAAATTTTAAACAAGCTTTTATTTATATGCAAGATGAGTTTGAAACAAGAAAGAGTTATGAAGCTCTGCGTTTATTGGATATTAATTTAGAGATTGAAATTATGGATTTTTGGGGTTTAAATATTAATGATTCTCGTGTGAATTTGATTGATGCTAGGATGACTTTAAGTCGCAGACTGATGAATTTTTTCCCAGATATTGCACTTACAGCTCAATACATAGGTCTTGGTGAAGGTGAGATTATGGAAGTAAAAATTCCCTCAGGATCTATTTTTGCTTATAGGCACATTAGCTCAATTCAGCAAAAAAGATGGCGTATAGTTTTAATTTATAGAAATTCAAAAATTTATTTTGTGAAACCTAGTTTTGTTTTAGAACCCAACGATAGCATTTTAATCGTGGGAGATCCCGCAGTTCTTCAAAGTATTTTTCATAATATCAAAGATAAAGCAGGGCAATTTCCTATTCCTTTTGGAAGTAATATTTTTACTTTGATTGATATGAAAAATATGAGTGAAAAAACTCAGGAAAACTTAATCAATACAACCTTACAGCTTGAAGAAAAGAGCAATGCAAAAAAAATTTTTATAAGAGTGATTAATCCTAAATTCGGTTTTATATTTAATAAACTTAAAGAGTTATTTTACAAAAGACAAGGGATATTTTTCGATTATTTTAATACTGATTTTAAAAACTTAAATTCTTTTTTGGAAAATAATGATATAGGTATGTTTATTACGGATAATAGGCATTTTGAAAAAGAAAAAAAGATATTATTTGATTTAAAAATTCCTATACTGAAAATAGGTGAGTGTAGTTTTGAAAGTTTAAAAGAATCGGTGATTTTAAGTTCCAATGAGAGTGAGCTTGAAAATAATGCCAATGTAATTACTGATTTTAGCAAACAGCTTGATTTTAATTTAACGCTTTATTATTACAATCCAAATTCACAAAATATTAGTGATATGAAAGAATATTTTAGAAGTTTGGCTAAAATTTATGACAAGAATATTCAAATCATTCACAAAAGAGATGAAAATCCTATTTTAAATTTACAATATCGTGATGATTTATTGCAGTTTGTAAGCTTTGAAGAAGAGCTTTTAAATGGAAATTTTAGCAAGAGTTTAAGCACTAATTTAAATAGACATTATGCAAAAATGAAACAAAATTATCAGCTTTTTATACCAGTTGAGTAGGGTATTTCAAAAAATTAAGTATTGTAAAATTTTAACTGATAATTTATCATTTTTTTGAACAAATTAATTTTTTTTCTAAAAAAACAAAAAGATTAAAATAATAATTAATCTGATTTTGTTAGAATAGATTTATAAAAATTAAAAAGTGAAAAAATGCAAATAAAAGTCAATTTAAAAGAAAATGCGTATCAAGTTTATATCGATGAGTTGGAAAATTTGGAATTTGATACTAAAGTTTTTATACTTTCAAATCCTAAAATTTCAGGATTTCATCTAAAAAAATTACTCAATAAAATTAAAGCCAAAGAAATTTTTATCGCCACGATAAAGGATGGAGAAGAATATAAAAATTTAAACACTATAGAAGAAATTCTAAATCAAATGTTTAATTCTAAGCTTGATAGAAAAAGTATTCTAATAAGCTTTGGTGGCGGAGTTATCAGCGATATGGGTGGCTTTGCAGCGAGTATTTATAAAAGAGGCATTGATTTTATCAATATCCCTACGACGCTTTTAGCTTGTGTTGATGCTGCTGTTGGAGGAAAAACTGGAATCAATAATTCTTTTGGAAAAAATCTTATAGGCACTTTTTATCAACCAAAAGCTGTGTATTGTGAAAGTGAATTTTTAAGAACTTTAGGCGAAAGAGAATTGGCTGCTGGTATGGCAGAATTTATTAAAATGGCAGTGATATTTGATAAAGATTTGCTTGATTTTATAGAAAGTATGGATGAAAAAGCTTTTTTAAGCGCAAAATGTGAAAATGAAATTTTTTCCAAAATTATCGCTAAAAGCATAGAGCTTAAGGCTAAAGTGGTAGAGCAAGATGAAAAAGAAAACCATCTTAGAATGCTTTTAAACTATGGTCATACTTTTGCTCACGTGATAGAAAATTTAACCAAATATAGCGTATATTTACACGGCGAAGCTGTGGCTATAGGTATGAATATGGCAAATCATCTGGCTTTAAATTTAAGTCTTTTAAGTGAAAAAGAATGCGACAAAATTGAACAAATTTTAAAAAAATTTAATCTACCAACGCGATATAAGATTGATAATGTCGAAGCTTTCTATGAAGCTTTTTTTATGGATAAGAAAAATTCTAACCGAAAATTAAATTTCATTTTAATCAATTCTTTAGGTAGAGGCTTGATTAAAGGCGATATTGATCCAAAGGATATCATTAAAACTTTAAAAGAATTCTCATGAAAAAAATTATTATTTTAGCTTTATTTTTTATCGCAGTTTTTGGAGATACTAATCGTACAAACAATATTAAAGAAAAAATTGATGCTTTAAATTCAATTATTAATGCAAGTATTTGGAATATTAGGTATGAGAATTTTATAAAATATCAAGGTATTAGTGATGAAATTGCTATCTTAAATTTAGAATTAAAAAAAAGTACAGATCTGCATACACAAGAAGAGATAAAACGAAAAATTAGCAATTTAAAAGAACAATTGAACTTATTAAAAGAATATAAAGATTTAAATTTTGCACAAATTTTAAGTGCACCAAATAATATTGAAGTTTTACCAAAACTTACCAATCCCTTGGCTATTATTGGGGCTTTTTCTCATATAAAAAAATTAAAAGGAGAAAAAGAAGAATATATATCCAAATTTAATGAATTTAAAAATTTAGTCGATAAGATCAAGGAAAAAAATTTAAAACTTAAGGAATTGATTGAACTTGATCCAAATACTAAAAATATACAAGCTTTAAAAGAATCTGATCAAAAACTAGAAGAATTTGGGCAAATTTTAAATTTTATCAGCGTCTCTTATTCGGTTTATGAAAAAAAAATTGATGAAGAAATTACAAGAGTAAGTGCCGAAATTAAAGTACAAGGCTTAAGAGCGGTCAATATACTCATAGCAATTGTTTTGGTAGTTGCAATTGCTTTTGTACTTAAATTTATCGCTAGAAAATACATCAAAGATAATGAAAGATATTATACTGCAACTAAAATTATTAATTTTATTAATATTAATATAATTTTACTCATCTTGTTGTTTGCTTATATAGAAAATATAAGTTATCTTGTAACCATACTCGGATTTGCTTCTGCGGGTTTAGCTATCGCTATGAAAGATATGTTTATGTCTATGCTTGGATGGTGCGTGATCGTTTTTGGCGGTAGTTTTAGAGTAGGTGATCGCATAAAAGTTTTTCAAAATGATACTACTTATGTGGGTGATATTATAGATATTTCTTTTTTAAGAATTACTCTTTATGAAGAGCTTACTCTTGAAACTTATACTAAAAATCGCCGTAGCGGTCGTATTATTTTTATACCAAATAATTATGTTTTTACAAATTTATTGGCTAATTATACTCATCATGGTATGAAAACTATCCTTGATGGTATCGATATTAATATAAGCTTTGATAGCAATATTGATAAAGCCCAAGAGATAGTGGAGAATATTGTAACTCATCATGCAAAAAAATACACAGAGCTTGCAAGAAAAACTATGTATCGTTTGCAAGATGAATATAGCATTAAAAATCCTAAAGTGGAACCTAGATTTTTTGTATTTTTTGAGCATTGGGGAATGAGAATTTCTGCTTGGTATATGACAAATTCTTACGCAGCTTTAGTTCTTAGAAGTACAATTAGTAAAGAAATTATTAAAGAGTTTAAAAAACACAGCGACATAAAAATCGCCTATCCAACACAAAATTTATATTTGGATAAAATGAATTTAAGTCATAAGACTAAAGATTTTTCCATAAAGGAATAAAGATTGAAAGAAAAAGTTTTTTTTAAAACCTTTGGATGTAGAACAAATATTTATGATACAGAGCTTTTAAAACGTTATGTGAAAGATTTTGAAATCACTAATGATGAAAAAGAAGCACAAATTGTAGTTGTAAATTCCTGCACGGTTACAAATGGAGCTGATAGTGGGATAAAATCGTATATCAATACCATGAAAAAACAAGGAGTCAAAGTCATACTTACAGGATGTGGGGCTGTGAGCAAAGGAAAAGAGCTTTTAGAGCAAAAGCAGGTTTTTGGAGTGCTAGGAGCGTCTAATAAAGATAAAATCAATGAATTTTTAAACGCAAAAACAAGTTTTTATGAGCTTGGAAATTTAAATTTTATCGATAAAGATATCGTTTGTGAGTATGAAAACCACACTAAAGCCTTTGTTAAAATTCAAGAAGGATGCGATTTTGCGTGTTCATATTGCATCATACCTAGTGTAAGGGGCAAATCAAGAAGTGTAGAAGAAAAAGATCTTTTAAAACAAGTAGAAATTCTTGCACAAAATGGTTATTCTGAAATCGTTTTAACAGGAACTAATATAGGATCTTATGGTATAAAAAACGGCACAACGCTAGGAAAACTTTTGCAAAAAATGGGAAAAATTTCAGGGATAAAGCGTATAAGGCTTGGCAGTTTAGAACCTGCACAAATTGATGAAAGTTTTTTAGAAATTTTAGATGAGGCTTGGATCGAAAAGCATTTGCATATTGCTTTACAACACACGAGTGAAAAAATGCTACGCATTATGAGAAGGCGTTCGCATACTGATAATGATTTAAAACTTTTTAATTTTATAGCAAACAAGGGTTTTGCCTTAGGGACTGATTTTATAGTAGGCCATCCTGGAGAAAATGAACAAATATGGAGTGAAGCTTTAAATCATTTTAAAAATTTCCCACTCACTCACATACACGCTTTTATTTTTAGCCCTAGAAACAATACTCATTCAGCCACTATGAAAGAAGATCTTGTTAGTGGTGATGTGGCTAAGGAAAGATTGAATCTTTTAAAGGATATCGTAGAAAAAAATAATTATGAATTTAGAAAAAAAAATAAAGTTCCGCTTGAAATTTTAGTCGAAACTCAAAAAGATGGCGTTTTTGAAGGTTATGATCAATTTTTTAATAAAATAAAAATAAAAAGCGAACAAGATATAACTAAAGAATGGTTGCTAATAAACCGATATGAAGTGCAAGAAAAATATAATTTTTCAAATTTGTAAGGTTGAAAAATGAAAAATAAAAAAATCATACTCGTATCTTTTATAATTTTGTGCGTACTTTTTGGAATTTTATACGTCAAAAACGAACCAGAATATATTGATGAAAATCTTTATCAAGGTTTATTAAGTGAAAATTTGATTCAAAAAGCCGTCATTGATGATGAAAAAATTTTATTAAAAACTAAAGAAGGAAATTATGCTATTATAAAAGATGGCATCGATCTAAAAACCCTTTTAGCTAAAGTTCCAGTAGAAATAAAAAAAGATAATACCTTGTGGATATTTTTTATTGCGATTGTTATTTTTATCATTCTTTTTTTAATCTTAGCTTTTATTCGCAAAAAAGAATTTTCTAAATATCCAATTTCATCTAAAAAAACTCAAACACAAACTTCGATTGCGAATTTAGAATCAAATATAAAGCCTGTCATTTCCAGTATTACTTTCGATGATGTTGCAGGCGTAGATGAAGTAAAAATGGAATTGAGCGAATTGGTGGATTTTTTACAAAATTCCAAAAAATACAAAGAATTTGGTGTAAAAATGCCCAAAGGGGTTTTGATGGTTGGTCCTCCAGGGGTAGGAAAAACTCTTATAGCCAAAGCCGTTGCAGGGGAAGCAGGAGTTCCCTTTTTTTATCAAAGTGGATCTAGTTTTGTAGAAATTTATGTTGGAATGGGTGCTAAAAGAGTTAGGGAGCTTTTTTCTAAAGCTAAAATGATGGCACCAAGCATTATTTTTATCGATGAAATCGATGCCGTGGGTAAAGCAAGAGGTGAGATGTCAAACGTTGAAAGAGATAGCACCTTAAATCAACTTTTAACTCAAATGGATGGCTTTGAGGACAATAACGGCGTTATCGTTATAGCCGCTACCAATAAAATAGAGCTTATGGATCCGGCTTTATTGCGTTCAGGGCGTTTTGACAGACGTATTTTTTTATCCTTGCCTGATTTTAAAGATAGACTTAAAATCTTAGAAATTTATATGAAAGGCAAAAGCAATAATGTTGATTTAAGCAAAATTGCTAAAGCAAGTGTTGGTTTTAGTGGAGCAGGGCTTGAAACTTTAGTTAATGAAGCGGCAATTAATGCCTTAAGAAGAAATAGTACTTTAGTTGAAGAAAATGACTTTTATGCCGTGTTAAATAAAGTTCTTGTAGGTAAAAAGAAAATTTTAACTTTTAATGATGAGGAAAAGAAAATTCAAGCTACTTATCAAGCGGCTAAGGCATTAAGCGCGTATTATTTTGATATAGGATTTGAAAAATTCACTCTCATTGAAGATCGCTTTAAAGAATATGAAAAAAATATCAGATCCAAATCCGAACTTATCAATCGTATCAAGGTTTATTTATCCGGTTCTAGAGCCATGAATTTAATTTATAATGAGACTTATACAAACTCACAAAATGATTTTTTAAAGATCAAAGAATTGCTAGAATATATGATCAATTTTGATATGATAGAAGAGGCCAATTTGGACGAATATAAAAAGGAAGTGGATGAATTTTTATCTTCTATGAAAGAAAAAATTTTAAAACTATCAGAACTTCTTCTTGATCAAGAAAAAATCGAATACAAAGATATCAAACTTTTCATGCAAATTTAATTTTAAAATTCACAACACATTGAAATTTTTATATTTTCAATGTGTTCTTATAAATTGATAAAATATATTATATAATTCTAACTCATAAAACTTTAGTTATATAGACTAAATTAAATTAAGTAAATTTTTTTATATATATACTTGACAAAATAACACTCAAAGTTGTATAATACATTTAGCAATTAAAAAAGAGAGTGCTAATTTAAAGAAAGGAAGTCATGAAAAATCACGATAAAAAAGGTTTGATTTTAGATTCTATTATCGAAACTTATTTATTAGATAATGTTCCTATAGGTTCTAGTGAGCTTAATTTAAATTTATGCATTCCAGCATCGACTATACGTGTTTATTTGAAAAGATTGAGTGATGAAGGATTGATCACTCAACTTCATATAAGCAGTGGTAGAATTCCAACTGTTTTAACGATGCAAAATTATTGGCAGAGTTTTTGGAAAGAGAGTCAAAATGAAAGCGTGATAAATATAACAAATGAAGATTTTTTAAAAGAACTAAGCAAGGAATTTGAAATTTATTGCTTGATTTATGGAGGCAGAAATTTAATCTTAAAAGAAATTTTTAATCTCAATGCTAAATTTATAGTTTTGGATTTTAAAGAAGAAGAACTTGTATTAAAATACACCAAAGAGGCTTGGGAATTTTTAAAAACCTTAATCGGTTTTGATCTTTTTAGCATAGAAAATATAGCCTTGAAAGTTTCTTTCATCGAGCTTGTAGAAAAGATCACTTGTTTAAGACAAAATTTAGTTTATTACAGAAGCAACGAAGAAAGAGCTTACCAAATTTATCAAAACGATGAATTTGTTAAGCTCTTAGATTGCGGTGTGCATCATTATTTTAAGGACAGCTTAGAATTTGAACCTTTGTTTAAAGAAGGTTTTATGGGGCTTAAAGTAGATGGGCAATTTTTGGGCGAAGATGTAAATATTATCTTAGCGGGTAGTGTTTATACGGATTATAAAAAAATATTAAAACAAATAAAGGAGGCAGCGTGAGCGAACAAAAGCAAGAAGTCGAAAACGAAAATTCACAAGATTGCGAAAATGTGCAAGAAGAAAATACATGCAATGAAGAAAATGAACAGGATAAATTGCAAAAAGAATTCGATGAATTAAAAGATAGATATATGCGTGCAAACGCTGAATTTGAAAATATCAAAAAAAGAATGGAAAAAGAAAAAATCACTGCAATGCTTTATGCCAATGAAAGCTTTGCGAAAGATTTGCTTGATGTTTTAGACGCTTTAGAGGCGGCTTTAAACGTTGAAGCAAGTGATGAAATCAGTTTAAAAATCAAAGAAGGAGTGCAAAATACTTTAGATTTGTTTGTTAAAAAACTTGAAAAAAATGGTATCAAAACCATAGAGGAATTAAAAGATTTTGATCCTAATTTACACGAAGCGATGTTTCATGTAGATAGTGCGGATCATGAAAGCGGAGGTATCGTGCAGGTTTTACAAAAAGGATATAAAATTAACGATCGCGTGATACGTCCAACAAAGGTAAGTGTAGCAAAATAAATTATAATTGAAAGGATAAAAAATGAGTAAAGTTATAGGTATAGATTTAGGAACAACCAATTCTTGCGTTTCTGTTTATGAACGTGGCGAAAGTAAAGTAATCCCAAATAAAGAAGGTAAAAACACAACTCCTTCAGTGGTTGCTTTTACAGATAAGGGTGAAATTTTAGTTGGAGATAGTGCAAAGCGTCAAGCTGTGACTAATCCTGAAAAAACTATATATTCTATAAAAAGAATTATGGGTTTGATGATCAATGAAGAAGCAGCTAAAGAAGCTAAAAGCAGACTTCCTTACCACATCACTGAAAGAAATGGAGCTTGTGCGATCGAGATTGCAGGAAAAATTTATACTCCACAAGAAATTTCAGCGAAAGTTTTGATGAAATTAAAAGAAGATGCGGAAGCTTTTTTGGGTGAAACTGTAGTGGATGCGGTTATTACTGTTCCTGCTTATTTTAACGACGCGCAAAGAAAGGCAACTAAAGAAGCTGGAACCATTGCAGGACTTAACGTTTTAAGGATTATCAATGAGCCAACAGCAGCAGCTTTAGCGTATGGACTTGATAAAAAAGATAGTGAAAAAATCGTTGTTTATGATCTAGGTGGTGGTACATTTGACGTTACTGTGCTTGAAACAGGCGATAACGTAGTGGAAGTTTTATCAACTGGCGGTAATGCTTTCTTAGGTGGGGATGATTTTGATAACAAATTAATCGATTTTCTTGCAAGTGAATTTAAAAATGAAACAGGAATCGATCTTAAAAATGATGTAATGGCTTTACAACGTTTAAAAGAAGCGGCTGAAAACGCCAAAAAAGAACTTAGCTCAGCTAATGAAACTAACATCAACTTGCCATTTATCACAGCGGATGCAAGTGGCCCAAAACACTTAACAAAAACCATCACTAGAGCTAAATTTGAAAGTATGATTGAAAGTTTAGTGGCTGAAACCATCACTAAAATCAATGAAGTGGTTGATGATGCAGGGCTTAAAAAAGATGAAATTAAAGAAATCGTTATGGTAGGGGGATCTACTCGCGTTCCTTTAGTACAAGAAGAAGTTAAAAAAGCTTTTGGAAAAGATCTTAACAAATCTGTAAATCCTGATGAAGTTGTGGCTATTGGTGCAGCGATCCAAGGTGCGGTTATAAAAGGTGATGTTAAAGACGTGCTTTTACTTGACGTGACTCCACTTTCTTTGGGTATCGAAACTCTAGGCGGTGTGATGACTAAGATTATAGAAAAAGGCACAACCATTCCAACTAAAAAAGAGCAAATTTTCTCAACCGCAGAAGACAATCAAAGTGCTGTAACCATCAATGTTTTACAAGGTGAAAGAGAATTCAGCCGTGACAATAAATCTTTAGGAAATTTCAATCTTGAAGGAATTCCACCAGCACCACGCGGTATGCCACAAATTGAGGTGACTTTTGATATCGATGCAAATGGTATTTTAACCGTTTCTGCTAAAGATAAAGCAACAGGCAAAGCGCAAGAAATCAAAATCACAGGTTCAAGTGGCTTGAGTGAAGAAGAAATCGATAAAATGGTAAAAGATGCAGAACTTCACAAAGAAGAAGACAAAAAACGCAAAGAAGCTGTAGATGCAAGAAATGCAGCCGATAGCTTAGCACATCAAGTTGAAAAATCTTTAAGTGAGCTTGGGGAAAAAGTTCCAGAAGATGAAAAAGCAAAAATACAAAAAGCTTTAGATGAGTTAAGAGAGACTTTGAAAAATGAAAATTCAAGCAAAGAAGAAATCGAAAGCAAAATGAAAGCTTTAAGCGAAGTTTCTCACAAATTAGCTGAAAATATGTATAAAAAAGACGACGCACAAGCTAACGATAAAAAGAAAAAAGACGACGATGTTATCGACGCTGAAGTAGAATAATTCTTTCTTTTATCTTCATGCCAAGCTATTTTTAGCTTGGCTTTAAAATTCTAAAGGATAAATAAATTTGTCTGATATTTTTAAAATTTTTAATCTTTGCGATGGCAAAAGACTAAAAGCCAAAAGAGCACAAGGCAAGAAATACGAAATATTTCTCAATGAAAATGAAGAAAGCTATAAGAATTTTAAAGTTCCTTTTAAAGAGGTTTTAAAATATTATTACCTTTACCCTAAAAATGCCATTGCCCCTTTTAAACTTCCTTTTTATAAGCCTAACTTAAGCGATTTTGACGCCCCACATATTACTTGGTTGGGCCATTCTTCGCTTTTTGTAAGTTTTAAAAAATATAAAATCTTAATCGATCCGATTTTCAACACTCACGCTTCGCCTTTTTCTTTCATCAACCGTGCTTTTAAAAATGCTCCTGTTTATAGTGCGGATGATTTTGGCGAAATTTTTGCAGTGATTATCACGCATTCTCATTTTGATCATTTGGACGCAAAAAGCGTAAAAGCTTTAAAGCATAGAGCGAAATTTTTCATTACACCTTTAAAAGTGGGAAATTATCTTAAAAGTTATGGAGTGAGTGAAAAAAAGATCATAGAGCTTGATTGGTGGGATGGGATAGAATTTGATGACTTAAACATCATCGCAACACCTTCACAGCATAGCTCTAGCCGTGGAGATGGTAAAAATAAAACCCTTTGGGCGTCTTTTGTGATAGAATTTAAAAGCGTGGGTAAAAAAGTATTTTTTAGCGGTGATGGTGGATATTTTACGCATTTTAAAAAAATCGGAGAATATTTTAAAGAATTTGATCTTGTTTGCTTTGAAAGTGGTCAATTTAACAAAGCTTGGCCTTTTTCGCATTCTTTTCCGGATCAAATTTTGCAAGAAGCAAAAGATCTCAATGCAAAGGCTTTAATGCCTATACATTGGGGAAGATTTTTAGCGGGAACTCATGCTTGGAATGAGGTCGTAGAATTTTTGTATAAAAATCTCGATATCGACCTTATAACGCCTAAAATGGGCGAGGGTTATAAAATAGGCGATGAATTTAAGCAGGATTTTTGGTGGAGATAAATTAAAGACAAGGAAATATTATGAAAATAACTCAATGGAATACGACAAATTTTCTTTCAAAGGAAGTTAAAATCAATGTTTTAATCGATGATGAAAGAAGTAAAGAAATACAAATTTTACTTGCTAAAGATAGTATTATGAGAGAACATAAAGCCCCATTTGCAATACATGTTCAAGTTTTAAGCGGCAAAATTTGGTTTGAGGTACAAGGGCAAAAATTGGAATTAAATACTTTAGATATGATCAGTCTAGAGGCTAATATCCCTCATTCTTTAGGCGGATTGGAAGATTCTATAATAAGACTTAGTTTGAGTAAATCAGATAATATCCAAAGGATAAATGCTATTCTTAAAAAACCTAAAGTGCAAATTTAACAAAATAAATTTCTGTCAAATTTGCAATAAATTTGCTTAGTTATAATTTTTGATGAATTTGGCTATTCTTTCTAAGCCTTTTTTGATCAAATCTTCACTTGTGGCATAAGAAATTCTAAAATATCCATCCATACCAAAGCCAATTCCTGGAACGACTGCTACTTTTTCTTGTTCGAGTAATTTTTTGCAAAATTTCATAGAATCTTTTTCGATTTTTTGGATATTGATAAAAAAATAAAAAGCACCTTCTGGCTTATAAAAACTGATATTTGGGATCTTTTCTAAGATATCCAAGGCCACATTGCGACGCTTTTCAAAGGCTTGACGCATAGTTTCTATATCTTGATCGCATTCTCCATTAAGCGCAGGAATGGCAGCATATTGAGTGATAGAGCAGATATTAGAAGTGCTTTGTCCTTGTAATCTTTTAACAGCGGAAACTAAAGCTTTATTTTTACTGGCCATATAGCCAAATCTCCAACCAGGCATAGCACCGCATTTGCTAAGCCCATTGATGGTTACTGTGCGTTTTAAGGTATCTTCATTTAGACTTGCAAACGCTGTAAATTTAGTATCATCATAACGAAGTTTTTCATACATTTCATCACTTAAAACCATAATATTTGTATTTTTTAAAACTTCAGCAATAGCTAAAAGTTCTTCTTTGCTATAGATTGAACCTATAGGATTTGATGGAGAATTGAGCATTAAAACCTTTGTTTTAGGTGTGATGGCTTTTTGAAATTGCTCGGCTGTAATCTTAAAGCCATTTTGCTCTAAGCCTTCGATAAATATAGGCTTTCCTTCTGCAAATTTAACCATTTCTGGATAACTAACCCAATAAGGAGCAGGGATAATAACTTCATCATCTTTTTCAACTAAGCATTCTATACATTGAAAAAGGGAATGTTTAGCACCAACGTTTGTAATAATTTCGTTAATTTCATAATCTAAACCATTATCTTTTTTTAATTTAGTTTGTATGGCTTTTAAAGTTTGCTTTATACCAGCGACTGCAGTATATTTTCCACAACCCTTTTCTATAGCGGCAATAGCAGCGTCTTTTATGATCTTAGGAGTGTCAAAATCAGGTTCTCCTGTTGAAAAACTGATCACATCTTCACCTTTAGCTTTTAACTCATCAGCAAGTGAAGCAATGGCAAAAGTAATAGATTCTTCTAAAACTTGAGATCTTTGGGCTAACATTGATTTTCCTTTTAACATTTTTGTTTATTTTATCTAAAAATTATACACTTTGAGATAAAAAGCAATAAAAATCGATCGAAAAATAAGGAAGCGTGAAAAATGGTAATAATTGAAGAAAAATAAAAATTTTTAACTTCCTTTTACGTCGATGCTTTTCAAATATCCATTATCATTTAAAAACAAGTAAAGCTCCCCTAAGATATGTTTTTTTTGCTTTTCATTGACTAATTTTGAATTGCTGATTCTTTCGTTGAGTATATCCATAATTTCATGGATATCATAATCAAGATCCTCAAGCGTATCGAGTATGGATTGAGCTTCTATAATCCCTTCGATTTCATAGCCTTTTTCATTAACACTAATGATCGCTTCAGTAGGATGGGTGAAAAGATTGTGTTTCATTCCAAGCACTTCTTGATAAGCCCCCACAAGAAAAAACCCTAAGAAATAATTTTCCTTTTCTACATCAATATCATGCAAAAATAAAGGTTTGTCTTTAGAGTATGAAATTTCCCCATCACTATCGCAAGTGATATCCCAAATACTCGCACTTCTTGTTGGCTCTTTATCCAAATGATCAAGCGGCATGATAGGAAAATTTTGTTCTAGTCCCCAAAAATCAGGCAGGCTTTGAAAAAGTGAAAAATTGACCAAATATCTTTCTTGTACTTCATCTTGTATGGCAAGCAAATCAGCAGGATTTTGTTTATCTCCTAAAAGTAAAATGGCTTTTTTGATGTTTAAATGAGTTAAAATTTCAGCATTGGATCTATCTTGCAAATCCACATATCCTAAGTCAAAAAGCGTTAAAATACTTTCTAAATGATCAATACTATCATGCAAATACTCCAAAGCATTTGAAGGCTTTATACTCTTAAAAAGATCGTATAATTCATCGATAAGCTTTGGATTTTTTTCCTTGAGTAAAAGTTTATCTTCAGAATACTCTTGAGAGAAAAGTTCTAAAACAGGAGCGATTAAAACAGCGTGATTTGCTGCGATAAAACGACCACTTTCTATAAATATATCAGGTTCTAAGTCGCTTTTTTGCTCCGCGATATTTTTAAGGATAAATACCACATCATTTGCGTATTCTCTAAGTGTATAGTTCCTGCTATTTTCATTTTTAAATTGAGAGTACTCTACAGCTAAACCACCACCAAGATTGATCGCTTTTAAATTTTTAGCTCCCATTTTTCTAAGTTCAGTATAGATATTTCCAGCTTCATTTAAGGCTTTTTTTAAAGGATGAATTTCAGTAATTTGAGATCCTAAGTGAAAATGTATCATGGTAAATTGATCTAGTAATTTATTTTTCTTAAGCAAATTAACAGCCTCTATAAGCTCGGTTGAAGTGAGTCCAAATTTGGAATTTATACCTCCGCTTTTCGCCCAAATTCCAACACCAGCAGAATGCAAACGCACTCTTAAGCCTATATTTGGCTTAGGTTTGAAGCGCTCCTTGGCTATATCAATGATCGCTTCAAGTTCGTTAAGTCCTTCGATAGTTAAAGTGATATTGTGTCCCATTTCAGCTGCAATAAAACCTATATTGATAAGTTCTCTATCCTTAAAGCCATTTACGGTTATTGGAGCGTTTTCATTGTTAAAAGCCATAGCTAAAAGAAGTTCAGCCTTACTACCAGCTTCGAGTCCGTAATTGTATTTTTTTCCGAGTCTAACGAGATTTTTAACAAAGCCAGGGTATTGATTGACTTTTAAAGGATAAACCGCGTTAAATTTGCCCTTGTAATTAAATTCCTTACGAGCTTTATTAAAACTTCCATAAATGTTTTCAATTTGCTTTTGGATTAAATGTGGAAATCTTAAAAGCAAAGGTCCTTTATAACCATCATTTCTTAAATCTTTTACGATATCAATAATAGCGGGATTTTTTTCATAATTGATACAAACTTTACCATTTTTAATAATAAAATTTTCATTTCCCCAAATATTAATCCCATAATCCATCATAAAAACTGCTCCAAATCTGAAATTTTAATAGTTTTTTCATCTTTATTTTCTAAATTTTTATAAAACAAGCTTTCGTTTTTAAATTCATTTTCCCCCATGCAAAGAAAAATTTTAGCCTCGGCTTTATCAGCGTTTTCTAAGTGTTTTGCGAGTTTTTTTGCATCATAGCTTAAAAGAACTTTGTAGTTTTTTCTAAGTTTGGTTGCAATTTTAAAAATTTTTGAAATATAAATTTCATCCAAAGAGCAAAGATAAATTCCCTCTCTTTGTAATTTTTCTTCTTTTTGTTCTAAAATAGCCATGATTCTTTCTATGCCCATAGCAAAACCTATGCCAAAACCGCTTTTTCCTCCTAAATATTCTATAAGTCTATCGTATCTTCCTCCACCGGCAATGGCTGATTGTGCACCGATTTCATCACTTATAAATTCAAAAGCTGTTTTAGAATAATAATCCAAGCCTCTAACAAGCTTAGAATCTAAAGTAAAATCAATTCCATTTTCTTTTAAAATGCTTTGCAAATGATTAAAATCATCTAAACAGCATTGACATAAATTTTCTTCTAAAAGTGGAGCTTGATGAAGCAAATTTTGACATTGCTCATTTTTACAATCTAAAACGCGTATAGGATTTAAGCTTTTGCGTCTTTTGCAATCCTCGCAAAATCCTTCTTGATTATCAAGATAATGAATGAGTTTTTCTCGGTAAGGTGGAAGACATTTTGAGCAGCCTAAAGAATTAATAATGAGTTTAAATTTAATATCAAGGCGTGAAAAGATTTCAGCCAACATTAAAACAATACTTGCATCTTCATAAACACTACTTATTCCAAAACTTTCTACACCAAATTGATGAAATTCTCTTAAGCGTCCTTTTTGAGGCCTTTCATATCGAAACATAGAACCATGATAAAACCAACGTTTAACGCTTATATTTTTATCAAATTTCTTCTCGATATATGCACGAACTGCTCCAGCAGTTCCTTCAGGACGCATACAAACTTCATTGCCTCCTTTGTCTATAAATTCATACATTTCTTTACCCACAATATCAGAGCTTTCACCCACACTTCTTTTAAAAAGAACACTTTGTTCTAAATGTGGCGTATTGATAAATTCAAAACCGTAATTATTAGCCACATTCTCGCAAACTTCAATGATTTTTTTGTAATATTTAGCACTTTGATCGGTTAGATCTTTCATTCCTTTAAGAGCGTTAATCATTGCAAAAATTCCTTTATTTTGGCGTGTAATTCTTCTATACTTTTGTTTGCATCAAGCTGTAAAATTTCTATTTGAATTTTATTTTGCAAAAATAATAAAATATTTTCTAGCTTTTTTTGGACATTTAAAAAATATTCTACTCCGCGTTGTTCTATAATATCTTGTTTTTTTCCTCCTAAGCGTTGCTTGATTAATTTTTCATCCGCTTTTAAAAATATAATTTTTTTTGGAAAAAAATGATCAAGTGCGAAAGAGTTTAGAGAAAAAAGCAATTCATCATCAAAATCAACCGCATAAGCCATACCTGATATAAAACTTCTATCACTGATGATAAGTTTATCTTTATTTGGATGGATAACTTCTTCGTAATGTTGTGCGCGATCAGCTAAAAAAAGTAAAACTTCAGCTCTTTTTTTAAGATTTAAATTTTGATAAAGCAAGATATCTCTTAAAGATTTTCCTAAATCAGTTCCACCTGGTTCTAAAGTAAAAATAGCTTCTTTATAAATTTCTTTTAAGAGTGAAATTTGCGTACTTTTACCAACGCAATCAATCCCTTCAAATGCTACATACAAGTTTTATCCTTTAAAAATGGTAAAATTTCCTTTGGAACTAAAGAGCTTACATTGCCTCCATGCGTGACTATAGAACGCACTATAGAGCTTGAAATAAAAGCATGTTTTAAACTCGGCATTAAATAAATCGTTTCTATCTCATCCCAAAGAGCATGATTTGCATATCCAATTTGTAATTCATATTCAAAATCACTCACAGCCCTAAGCCCGCGTATGATGGTATTGATCTTAAATTCTTTAGCTAAATCTACAAGCAAATTATCAAAGGTAATGATCTCTACATTTGAAATATCTTTTATTGCAAGTTCTGCTAATTTTTTACGCTTTTCTAAACTATAATAAGGTTTTTTATGATCGCTCTTTGCAATAGCTATAATGATTTTATCAAAGATTTTAAGAGCGCGTCTTACTACATCTAAATGTCCATTTGTAATAGGATCAAAAGTTCCAGGATATAAACAGGTCATTGCAACTCCAAAAATTCAAAATATAATGAATTTAGCCTTAAAAAATAGTAAAAATTCTTAGTTTATTTCCATCTTTGATATAGCTTGTGAGAAATTTCTAATAAATCAAGCCATTTGCCGATGATAAAATTTTCCATCTCTTTTAAGTTTTTAGCCTTTGAATAGCTTGCAATAACAGGCGGAGCTATAATAACGCCCATTTGACTTAATTTTGCCATGTGTTCTAGATTGATGGTAGAAAAAGGCATCTCTCTAACGCCTAAAATGAGTTTTTTTCTTTCTTTAAGTGCTACAGCAGCACAGCGAGTTAAAAGAGTGTCTGCTAAACCTGCATGAATTTTTGCCAAAGTGGAAATAGAGCAGGGTGCAATGATCGTTTTTTCTATCCCAAAAGAACCACTAGCTACACTAGCACTTAGATCGCTATCTGATAAAAAATGGGTATTTTTAAATTTTTCATCACATATTTTTTTTAAATTTTCTTGAGTTTCAGCATGAAAGCTTAATTTTGCTCCTTCGCTAAGGATACAATAAAGCTCGCATTTTTTTTCTAAATTTTCTAGCAATTTTAACCCCAATGAAACACTACTTGATCCTGAAATTCCTAATAAAATTTTCATTGGATAATCATCCTATTTTTTCCTATGACTATACCTTGCATCACTTTACCTTCTTTGTTCTTTGCACGAATTCTTTCTCCCATATTAGCACTTTGCAAAGCCATAAGTTCTATGGAAACATCTACATTTCCGTCACTTAAAATTCCTATTATAGAATCATTTTTTCGGATTAAGGCTGAAGTCTTGAACATATTTTCTTTTAAAATAGTATTTTTGCTGATATTGCTTTTAGCTATGAGATTATTTGTATCTTCTGGGCTTAATGCATTAGCAGGAACTTTATCAAAATCCAATAGAATGCTTTTGTAGTCAAAAGCACCAAGTTTGTCTCCTCTTTTTATAGCACGATTGCTTTTTAAAACTTCTAAATTTGCCTGAATAAAATATCTAAAAAATACATTTTTTTGTATATTTTGCGGGGTTTTAAATTCAGCTCTTAAAAATCCTTGAGCTTGATTAAAGCGACCATTAGCAATTCTTAAAAATTCATACTGGTTAAAATCTTTAGGCAGGGAAGTAGTTTTTAAATCAATTTGAGTGATTAGTATTTTTGGAAAATTGTTTTTTATTTCTTTTGCAAGGGCGAGTTTTATTTCTTCTAAATCCGCCCCATCAGCCAAATTGATAAAAATTATAAGTATAAAGAATAGATTTTTCATCATATTTTGTTTTATTAGAAAGCAGGTAAGACAGATCCATTATATTTGTTTAAAATAAATTGTTTTACTTTATTGCTTTGCAAAGCTTTAATTAAAGCTTTTATTTTAGGATCATTTTCATGTCCAGCTTTAACAACCAAAATATTTGCATAAGGACTATTTTTATCTTCCATAAATATACTATCTTTAATAGGATTTAAATCAGCAGATAAAGCGTAATTGGAATTAATAACAGCAAAATCAACATCTTCTAAAGATCTTGGCAATTGTGCAGCTTTTAATTCTACAAATTTTATTTTTTTTGGATTATCTGTTATATCTATAGGAGTTTTGAGATTATTGTTTTTAAATTTTAATAAACCTTTACTTGCAATGATGTCTAAGGCTCTACTTTCATTAGTAGGATCATTCGGTATAGCTATTATAGCACCTTCTTTGATATTGTCTAAATTTTTATATTTTTTAGAATAAACAGCCATAGGTTCAAGGTGAATGTTAGCTACTTTAACAAGTTTTGTACCCTTATTTTTATTAAATTCTTCCAAATAAGGAGTGTGCTGAAAAAAATTCGCATCAACTTCACCGCTATCTACAGCTAGATTTGGTAAAACATAATCTGTAAATTCTTTAATGACGAGTTTATAGCCTTCTTTTTCAAGATCGGGTTTGACTTGCTCTAATATTTCAGCGTGAGGCACGGGAGTAGCAGCAACGCTGATAGTTTCTAGGGCATTTAGATTTAAAAATAAGCCTAATAAGCTTGATATCAATAAAATTCTAATTCTCATTATTTTTTCCTTTTTAGATAAATAATTTGTTTTTATATCCAATTTTTATTCATATTTTGCTTAAAAGTTGTGAAATAATTTTTTCTTTTTTATAAATATGAAAATAAACGATACAATTAAAAAAAGGCAAATTATAAGCTGAAAAATGTAATTTTTTTCATTGTTCGATATAATACTTATAGCAAATAGAATAATTAAAGAGAAAATGATATTTAGAGTTTTATTATTTTTTGACCAAGAATAAAAAAGATTTCCTAGAATTTGTATAATTTGAACTAAAATAAGTAGAATTACAACTGTTTGTATCATGATTTCTTTATTAAATCGTTCATATCCGTAGCGAATAGCAATATCACCAAGTCCGCCACCTCCAACCGTTCCGGCTAAAGCTGAAAAGCCTATAGTAAAGATTAGGATTAGGGTTAAGCCATTGATGATATTAGGCAAAGATTCTACAAAAATAACTTTAAAGATAATTTGCATATTGCTTGCACCATAGCTTTTGGCAGCCTCTATAATCCCTTTATCTACTTCTTTAAAGGCACTTTCTAATGTTTTAGCCAAATAAGGAGCTACGCCTATGGCTAAAGGCACGATCGCTGCATCAGTTCCTATGCTCGTTCCAACGATGATTTTAGAAAGGGGTAATAAAATTACAATGAGTATTAAAAAAGGAAAAGCACGTAAAATATTGATAATAAAATCTAAAATAGAATAAGCAATTTTATTTTCTTTGATACCATTTTTATCCCAAGTTGCAAGTAAAATTCCAGGTACAATAGCCAAAATAAAACCAAAAGATACAGACATTAAACTCATATAAATGGTTTCATTTAGTGCGGGTTTTAAGATAAGATCATAATTTTGAGGAAAAGTAAGAATAGAATCTGTCGCGACTTCTTTTATATCTTTCCAAGAAATTTCAGAAATAAATTGTGATATTCTATCAAAAAAAGCATTCAAGAAATTTTCTTCATTCATGATGCAAACTCCCACAATACTCCGTTTTTTTCTATGTAGTTAAGCACTTTATCTTTATCTTTGTGATCGATATTGATCACTAAATTTCCTAAGGCTTTGCCGTTTAATTTTTCTATTTTTCCCCAAACTATATTAAAATCTATATCCAAAGTTCTAGCCATATGAGTAATGATTGTATTTTCAACCACTTCTTTAGGAAAGTATAATTTTATATTTAATCCATGTGCAGGTAAAAAATCGCTTTCACCTAAAAACTCTTTCATTTTTTGATTAGGCTTTAAGAAAAGCTCATCAATGGCACCACTTCCTATAATCTTACCTTGTTCTAGTAAAAGTGCCTTTTGTGCTATATCTTTTACCACATCCATTTCATGAGTTACTAAAACTACGGTAATTCCAAATTCAGCATTGATTTTACTAATAAGCTCTAAAATATTTTTAGTGGTATTGGGATCTAAAGCCGAAGTTGCTTCATCACTGAGTAGAATTTTTGGATTTAAGGTTAAAGCTCTAGCAATAGCTACTCTTTGTTTTTGCCCCCCACTTAATTCTTTTGGATAAGCGTTAAATTTGTGTTTAAGTCCTACAATTTCAAGCAAAGAATGCACTTTTTCATTGATTTCTTTTTCACTCATGTATTCTTTGTTGAAAATTTTAGAATGAATTTTGCATTGAGAAAAATGTGTTCTAAGTGGCATAGCGACATTTTCAAAAATGTTTTTTCTTTCCATAAGAGCAAAATTTTGAAATATCATTCCTATATCTTTTCTTAGCATTCTAAGTTTTTTAGGATCTTTTTGCTTTAAATCTTTAATCTCTTCATCTAAGACTTTCAAGCTTCCTTTTTGATAATCTTCAAGTCCATTGATACATCTTAAAAGAGTTGATTTTCCAGCTCCACTATGCCCAACGATGGCATAAATTTCACCCTGTTTTATTTCTAAAGAAACATCATCAATGACAAGTTCTTTTCCGTAATATTTTTTTAAATTTTTTATTTTTATCAAAATTTAACCTCTTAGATTAGCAAGTTCGGCGGATATTTTTTCAAGTTGTGTTTTTAAATTTGTTAAGGCGGTTTTATTTTGCTCTACGACTTCTTTAGGGGCATTGGCTACAAATTTTTCATTACTAAGCATTGAATTTATCTTAGCACTTTCTTTTTCAAGTTTGGCTTTTTGGTTTTCAAGTCTTGATATAATCCCGCTAAGATCGACATTATCAAGTGTGATAAAAATTTCTAAATTATCACTGACATCGCAAATTGCTTTTTCTAATTTCCGATTTGTAAATTCTATATTTTCACATTTTGCTAAAGTTTTTATAAATACAATAGATGAGTTTAATTCTTTTTCAAAAATAGGATTGTTAAGCTTGATATAGGCTTTTTCTATTTTGGAATTTCCTAAATCAATAAGGCTTTTAGCTCTTCGTATGCTTACAATGCTTTCGATCAATAAAGAAAAAGTATTTTCTATATCATTTTCATTTTGTAAAACGATTTTAGGATATTGCGCGATCATGATGGAAGGGCTAGTTTCTAAGCTTGTATTGCTAAGCTCGTGATATAAAAATTCGCTGATAAAAGGCATAAAGGGATTTAAGAGTTTTAATGCTTCTTTGAAAATACTTCCAAGCTCTTTTACGCTTGATTTTTCAGCCTTGCTAAGTTCTATTCCCCAATCGCAAAAATCATCCCAGAAAAATTTATAAATCGTATTTGCAGCGTCATTGAAACGATAATTATCCAAATTTTCTCTAACATTTTTAACGCAATTTTGAAATTTTGAAAAAATGTATTTTGCAAGTTTTGATTCTAAGCTAATGTGTTCTAAATCTTCAAATTTACTTTCATTTAAAAGTAAATAATTTGCCGCATTTATAATTTTGTTAGTAAAGTTTCTAACTTGCAAAAGCTTATCGTTACTAAGTTTGATATCCCTTCCTTGTATGGCAAGTAAAGCTAAGGTAAAACGCAAAATATCCGCACTATATTCTTTAATGCTTTCATTAGGATCGATCACATTTCCAAGGCTTTTACTCATTTTTCTACCTTGTTCATCTTTAACAAGGGCATGCAAATAAATATCTTTAAAGGGTAAAGCGTTTAAAGCATTTGTGCTTTGAAACATCATTCTTGCTACCCAGAAAAACAAAATATCAAAGCCAGTTATCAATAAAGAATTAGGATAAAATTCTTTCAAATCTTCTTCAAACCAAATTTGATCTTTGCCCCAGTTTCTATTACCCCAGCCTAAAGTGCTCATAGCCCAAAGTCCAGAAGAAAACCAAGTGTCTAAAACATCTTCATCTTGTTTGAAATTTTTACTTTGGCATTTTGGGCAAATTTCAGGAGTAT
This sequence comes from Campylobacter aviculae, assembly GCF_005406215.1. Taxonomy (GTDB): domain Bacteria; phylum Campylobacterota; class Campylobacteria; order Campylobacterales; family Campylobacteraceae; genus Campylobacter_D; species Campylobacter_D aviculae. The sequence goes on from NZ_NXMA01000001.1 coordinate 163,010, forward strand.
CTTCGCTCGCCCATTCATGTGTGCATTCGCAATAATACACAGGAATTTGATGTCCCCACCAAAGTTGTCTAGAAATACACCAATCTTTTAAATCTTTCATCCAAGCGTTAAAGCTATTGATCCAATGATTTGGATAAAATTTACTTTCACCTAAAGCCACTTTTTCTATACTTTCTTTGGCGATTTCTTTTTTAACAAACCATTGTTTTGAAATATAAGGTTCAACGACATTGTTACAGCGATAACAATATCCTACTTGATTATTGTATTCTTCTATTTTTTCTATAAAGCCTAGTTCTTCAAGTTTGGCAACGATTTTTTCTCTTGCGTCTAAACGCTCTAAACCTTGAAATTCTAAACAATGTTCATTTAAAATACCTTTTTCATCAAAAACGGTTATAAAATCTAATTGATGTCTTAAACCAACTTCATAGTCGTTTATATCGTGTGCTGGTGTAACCTTAACCACTCCCGTTCCAAATTCTTTCTCAACATGAGTATCTGCTATAATCTTGATAGCTTTTTGAGTGAGTGGTAAAACCACTTCTTTTCCTATAAGTTTATTGTAGCGTTCATCCTCTGGATGGATCATAACCGCTGTATCGCCAAAAAAGGTTTCTGGACGAGTGGTAGCTACGACTAAGTATTTATCACTATCTTTTAAAAAATATTTAATATGATAAAGTTTTCCTTTGTTTTCTTTGTATTCGACCTCAATATCGCTTAAAGCTCCATCATGAGTACACCAATTGATCATATAATTTCCACGAACGATAAGCTTTTTATTGTAAAGCTCAACAAAGGCTTTTTTAACGGCATTAACCAAACCTTCATCCATGGTAAAGCGTAAGCGACTCCAAGCTGGAGTTATGCCTAAAGTTCTCATTTGATCTAAAATTTTACCACCACTTTGTTCTTTCCACTGCCAAACTTTTTCTATAAATTTTTCTCTACCTAATTCTTCTTTTTTAAGTCCTTGTGCAAGAAGTTGCTTTTCAACTACGTTTTGAGTGGCAATACCCGCATGATCAAGTCCTGGCTGATAAAGAACTTTATAACCATCCATTCTTTTATAACGAGTCATTATATCTTGCAAAGTGAAAGTTAAAGCATGTCCGATATGAAGTACTCCAGTTACATTTGGAGGAGGCATCATGATACAAAAATTTTTATTTTTTTCTTGTATAGATTTATTTCCGTCTATTTCAAAATATCCACGTTCTTCGCAAATTTGATAATATTTTCCTTCTATATATTTATCATAAGTCATTACTACAACCTAAAATTTACTTTGATTTTAATTAGATTCTATCTTTATTTTTTCACAAAATGGGAAGAAATACTGTGCTGTATTAACCCCTGTTTTTAAGCTTTTTATATGTTTAGAAAATTCGCTTCCTTTACCATCTTTTGTAATTTTAAGTTTTAACTCTTTAAGTTTTTCTTCGCGTGCAACATGGCTGTCAATTTCTTCTGGAGTATTAATATAGGGCTTAATTTTGTCAATACTTATATATTTATAAGCTTTTCTCATATCTGAAAATATAATATCTTTGTTATAAATAGTTAATTTCATTTCGCCTTTTGGTAGCATTTTAACAAAGATAGCCAGGTTATAGTCCTTAGCATTGTTTTGTATAGGTTCTAATATATCTTTTAATAAATCAATTCTATAATTACTTAAAAATTTTCCATCTAAAACATAAACTTGCATACCTTCAGTACTTAATTTTGGTTCTAAGCGACTATTCTTTCCAATGGTTAAATATTCTTCAGCAACACCAAAATTATAATTGTGTTTTTTAGTATTTTTAGCCATTTTGTCTCTAAGTGCTTTTTCTTTTTCTAAAATTTTTTTCTGTTTATTTATTTCTTGCTGGAGAGCTTGAATTTTTGCTTGTTTATCATCTTTTATCGTATGTTGTGTTTTGCTTTGAACAATTTGATTTGATTCATTAAATGCAGGTATAGTTGCGTTTTTAGTTTCGTTATTATTATTATTATTATCTAAAGCATTATTAGCTTGCGTTGTATTCGTTTCTTGTTTATTAGAATAATCATTATTGATATACGGATTGTTTGCATAAGAATTATAATTTTCATTAGAATGTTTATCTTGGCTGTTTGAGTCAGATTGATTGTCATTTTGAACATTGTTTATAGAAGAAGTGTAATTATAATTTGGTTGAGAATATTCAAAAAGATAATAATATGTTCCTCCTAGTGTTAAAATAACAACGATTAATATTCCAACAATAACAGAAAAAATTTTTAGATTCATTTTTAATCCTTAAAAATCAATATTTTTAAAACCATAATTTTTTATTTTACTATGAATGAAGTAAAAGAAATGTTAAATTTTATATTTTTAAGTAATTTTTTTTTATAATTTTAACTTTTTTAAGGAAAATAATGCCACTTTCTAGATTAAATGAAGAGCAATATAAGGCTGCAACCACTGATTTTGGACATAATTTAATTATTGCAAGTGCAGGTACGGGTAAAACTTCTACTATAGTTGCAAGAATATCTTATCTTTTAAGCAAAGGTATTGATCCGAAAAAAATAATGTTATTAACCTTTACTAATAAAGCTAGTAAAGAAATGATCAATCGTTTAAATATTTTTTTTGATAAAAGCATTACAAATAAAATTCTTGCAGGAACTTTTCATAGTACGGCTTATTCTTTATTGAAAAATGCGAATAAAGATATCATTTTAAAGCAAGCTAGTGAATTAAAAACTTTATTAAGAAGCGTCTATGAAAAAAGAACTTTTAGGCACTTAAGTGATATAAAGCCCTATCAGGCAAGTTATTTATACGATATATATTCTTTATTTCAAAATAAGGCACATAATCAAGATTTTTTTACTTGGTTTTGTAAAAATTATGAAGAACAAAGCATATATGCTGAAATTTATGAAGATATTCTTAAAGAATATGAAGATGAGAAAAAACGCTTTAATTACGTTGATTTTAATGATTTGCTTTTAAATTTAAAAGAGCTTTTAAAAGATAATAAATATGAATTTGATGAAATTTTAGTGGATGAATATCAAGATACAAATACCTTGCAGAGTTCGTTAATAGAATCTTTTAAGAGCAAAAGCTTATTTTGCGTAGGAGATTATGATCAAAGTATTTATGCGTTCAATGGAGCAGATATTAATATTATCGGTAGTTTTAAAGATCGTTTTAAGGATGCAAAAATATTTTCTTTAAATAAAAATTATCGTTCTTCAAAAAGTATTTTAGCTTTAGCAAATAAAGTGATTTTAAATAATGAGAGACTTTATCCCAAGGAACTTATTGTCACAAGAAAAGATGAATTTAAGGCGCCGACTTTATTAACCTTTGAAGAATTATTTGATCAATATAAAAATATCGCTAAAATGATATTTACAAGTGGAGTAAATTTAGAGGAAATCGCAGTTATTTTCAGAAACAACTCAAGTGCTGACGGGATTGAAGTGGCACTAAGAGAGCAAGGGATCGCTAGTGCTAGAAAAGGCAGTGGTAGCTTTTTTGAAAGTTTGGAGGTTAAAGCTTTTAATGCAATGCTAGCCTTAGTGATTAACCCAAAAGATATCATGGCTTTTATCCATCTTATCCAATACACTAAAGGAGTTGGAGGGGTATTAGCAAAAGAAATTTTTGACACGCTTTTAAAATTGGGACATGGAAGTTTGATCAAAGGTTTTTTAGAACCTGATAAAAATATTAGCTTACAAAACCACCAAAAAAGAAATTATCAACTCGGTCTTTTTGGGGATTTGGAAGAGCTATCTGATGAAAAACGTTTCAATTTAGAGAGTGAATTTAACACTCATCCTATTTTAAAAATTTCAAAAATCAATGACTTATGTGCAAAAAATTTAGAAAAGATTTATTTTTTTCTAAAAGAAGCTATAGAGATTAAATATTCTTTAACTTTGGTAAAATTAATTTGTCAAAATTCTTTTTATAGAGAAATTTGTGAAGAACTTGCTATTAAAAGGGCAACAAACAAAGCAGGACAGGTTGATTTAACACGAAAAACTGAAAATTTAGAAAAAATAGAAGGTAAGTTAAATGTATTAAGAGAATTGGCTAAAAACTATAGCGATATATATAAATATTATAATTTTCTTACTTTAGGTGCTAGTGAAATGGGTAGCGAAAAAGGTGTTAATTTACTCAGCGTTCATGCGAGCAAGGGTTTAGAATTTGATCTTGTTTTTGTTGTGGATCTTGCACAAGGTCGTTTTCCCAACCAAAAACTTATGAGTATGGGTGGAAGTTTGGAAGAAGAAAGAAGACTTTTTTATGTGGCGGTAACTAGGGCAAGAAATATACTTTATTTAAGTTACGCAAAATATGATAAAAATAAAAAAACTTCGTTCGCACCTTCGTGTTTTTTGATAGAAGCAGGACTTTGTAAAGCAGAGATAAAATAGTTTTATGAATCTTAAAAAAAACATTAGCTTTTTCAAGATATAATTTCAATGTTTTAAATTATTTAAAAAAAGGAAATTATTATGAGTTCAGTAAATTTTAAAGGTAGTCCCGTAAATCTTAAAGGAAATATAGAGGTCGGAGATCAAGCGCCAAAAGTAAATTTGAAAGCAAAGGATTTAAGTTTGGTTGAAATTGGTGCAGCAGGTAAAACTCAAATCGTTTTAAGTGTGCCAAGTCTTGATACCCCAGTATGTGCTACAGAAGCAAGAGATTTTAATAAAAAAGTTGCAAGTTATAATGGAGCTGAAGTTATTGTTGTAAGTATGGATTTGCCTTTTGCAATGGGTAGATTTTGCAGCACAGAAGGTATAGAAAATTTAGTTGTGGCGAGTGACTTTGTTGCTAAAGAATTTGGAGAAAAATACGGCGTTTTAATTAATGACAGTGCTTTAGAAGGGCTTTTGGCACGTGCTGTGTTTGTAATTAAAGATGGTAAGGTAGTTTATAAAGAATTAGTGAATGAAATCACAGAAATGCCAGATATCTCAAAGCTTGATGCTTTTTTTAGCAGTTGTGGTTGTGGCGGATGTGGTTGTCATTAATCTAAAATATTTTGGCCACAAGTTTTTTGTGGCCATTTTATAATTCAAACTCTCTGATTATTCTTATCTCTAATATTTTTTAAATTCTTCACGAGACGTATTATTTTAACTCAATTGTTGTTTATTGCATACAATGAATCACTTTTAATAAATTAAAAGAATAATTTATGCTTGATTTCGTTATAATCGAATGCTTTTTATTATTTAAAGGAGAATAGTATATGAATAGAAGGGATTTTATCAAAAATACTGCTATTGCAAGTGCTGCTAGTGTAGCAGGATTGAGTGTTCCAACTTCTATGCTTGCCAAGCAAGAAGAAAATTGGAAATGGGATAAAGCTGTTTGTAGATTTTGTGGAACAGGTTGCGGAATCATGATAGCTAGAAAAGACGGCAAAATAGTAGCTACAAAAGGCGATCCTGCGGCTCCAGTCAACCGCGGTCTTAATTGTATTAAAGGTTATTTTAATGCCAAGATTATGTATGGAGAAGATAGGCTTGTTATGCCTTTATTACGCGTCAATGAAAAAGGAGAATTTGACAAAAAGGGTAAATTTGAACAAGTTTCTTGGCAAAGAGCTTTCGATGAAATGGAGAAACAATTTAAAAAAGCTTACAATGAATTAGGTGTAAGCGGTGTAGGTATCTTTGGTAGCGGACAATATACTATTCAAGAAGGTTATGCAGCTTTAAAACTTGCAAAGGCTGGTTTTAGAACGAATAATATTGATCCAAATGCAAGACATTGTATGGCTTCAGCTGTGGTTGGTTTCATGCAAACTTTTGGTATCGATGAGCCATCAGGTTGTTATGATGATATAGAGCTTACAGATACTATTATTACTTGGGGTGCTAATATGGCAGAAATGCATCCTATTCTTTGGTCTAGGGTGAGCGATAGAAAATTAAGCAATCTTGATAAAGTTAAGGTTGTTAATTTAAGTACTTATTCTAATAGAACTTCAAATATTGCAGATATTGAAATCATTTTTAAGCCAAATACTGATTTAGCAATATGGAATTATATCGCAAGAGAAATAGTTTATAATCATCCAGAAGCGATGGATAAAGAATTTATCAATAAACATTGTGTATTTGCTACAGGATATGCGGATATTGGGTATGGGATGAGAAATAATCCAAATCATCCTAAATTTAAGGCCAGTGAAAAAGATACAGTTGAAAAAGAAAATGTCATCACTTTAGATGATGAGGAAGCGACTTCCTTAGCATATCTTGGAGTAAAAAAAGGCGATAAATTCCATATGAAGCATCAAGGTGTAGCGGATAAAAATTGGGAAATTTCTTTTGAAGAATTTAAAAAAGGTTTAGCTCCTTATACGCTTGAATATACAGCAAGAGTTGCTAAAGGTGATGATAATGAATCTTTAGAGGATTTTAAGAAAAAACTTGAGCAATTAGCAAAATTATATATAGAAAAAAATCGCAAAGTGGTGAGTTTTTGGACTATGGGATTTAATCAACATACTCGTGGTTCTTGGGTTAATGAACAAGCTTATATGGTGCATTTATTACTTGGAAAGCAAGCAAAACCAGGAAGTGGGGCATTTTCTTTAACAGGACAACCAAGTGCTTGTGGAACGGCTAGAGAAGTGGGAACTTTTTCTCATCGCTTGCCTGCTGATATGGTTGTAGCAAATCCAAAACATAGAGAGATTTCGGAAAAAATTTGGAAAATTCCTGCCAAAACGATCAATCCAAAACCTGGTTCACCTTACCTTGGGATTATGAGAGATTTGGAAGATGGTAAGATCAAATTTGCTTGGGTGCAAGTGAATAATCCTTGGCAAAATACTGCTAATGCAAATCATTGGATTAAAGCTGCTAGAGATATGGATAATTTCATCGTTGTGAGTGATTGTTATCCAGGAATTTCAGCAAAAGTAGCTGATCTTATTTTACCAAGTGCTATGATTTATGAAAAATGGGGTGCCTATGGAAATGCTGAAAGAAGAACTCAACACTGGAGACAGCAAGTTTTACCAGTTGGAGCTGCCATGAGTGATACTTGGCAAATTTTAGAATTTGCAAAAAGATTTAAGCTTAAAGAGGTTTGGAAAGAACAAAGAGTTGATGATAAGCTTATCTTGCCAAGTGTTTTAGAAGAAGCAAAAGCTATGGGATACAGTGAAGATGATACTTTATTTGATGTATTGTTTGCCAATAAAGAAGCAAAAAGTTTTAAGGCAAATGATCCTATTGCGAAAGGCTTTGATAATACAGATGTAAATGGAGATGAAAGAAAGATTGAAGGTAGTGATGGAAAAGAATTTAAAGGTTATGGTTTCTTTGTTCAAAAATATCTTTGGGAAGAGTATCGTAAATTTGGCTTAGGACATGGACATGATTTGGCTGATTTTAATACCTACCATAAAGTAAGAGGTTTAAGATGGCCAGTTGTAAATGGCAAAGAAACTCAATGGAGATTTAATACAAAATTTGATTATTACGCAAAGAAGGCTTCTCCAAATTCTGATTTTGCTTTTTATGGTGGATTTGATAAAATGCTAACAAATGGAGATTTAAGAGTTCCAGTTGATGAAAAACCACATAGTATTAAAAATAAAGCAAAAATTTTCTTTAGACCTTTTATGAAAGCTCCTGAAAGACCAAATAAAGAATATCCGTTTTGGTTAGCAACAGGAAGAGTTTTAGAGCATTGGCATAGTGGCACAATGACTATGCGTGTTCCGGAACTTTATAGGGCTGTTCCAGAAGCACTTTGTTATATGAGCGAAAAAGATGGAGAAAAATTAGGTTTAAATCAAGGGGATATTGTTTGGGTAGAATCACGTCGTGGTAAGGTAAAGGCAAGAGTGGATATGCGTGGAAGAAATAAACCACCCGTTGGACTTGTGTATGTTCCTTGGTTTGATGAAAATGTTTATATCAATAAGGTTACTTTGGATGCAACTTGCCCACTTTCAAAGCAAACCGATTTTAAAAAATGTGCAGTAAAAGTCTATAAAGCTTAATTTAGGATTATGTAAGCAATGAAAGATAGAAGAGAATTTTTCGGTTCTATTTTTAAAGGCTTATGTCTTTGCACGGCGGGAGGTTTTTTAGCCAATTTAGCTTTAAAAGCTAACGATAGCTATGCTTTACGCCCTCCCGGGGCCGAAGACCAAGAAAGATTTTTAAGTAAATGTATTCGTTGCGGACTTTGTGTTAAGGCTTGCCCTTGGGATACTTTAAAACTTGCTAGTTTGTTAGATAGTCCAAAAACGGGTACGCCTTTTTTTAAAGCTAGAGAAATTCCTTGTTATCTTTGCAAAGACATTCCTTGTATAAAGGAATGTCCAACAGATGCTTTAGATAAAAAACATTTAGAACAAGGTATAGAATCTTTAAAAATGGGTATTGCAGTGGTAGATTCTTCAACTTGTATTTCTTTTTGGGGATTACAGTGCGATGCTTGTCAAAGAGCTTGTCCTTTGATCGATAGGGCTTTAAAATTGGAATACAAAAGAAATGAAAGAACTGCTAAGCACGCTTTTTTAGTTCCTGTGGTAGATAATGAAGTATGTGTAGGTTGTGGAATTTGCGAACTTGCCTGTGTTACTGAAGAACCTGCTATCCGCGTTTTACCACGTGAATATGTTTTAGGCAAGGCAAGTGCTCATTATGTAAAAGGTTGGGATAAAAATGATGAGGATCGTATAAAACAAGCTGATACTTCTAAACATTTTAATGCTAAAAAGGCTCAAGATTATCTTAATAATGGAGATGATTTGTGAAGTATTTACTTGCTAGACGTGTGATTCAAATAGGAATTTTATCTCTTTTTAGCTTTAAAGCTACAGATTTTATTTTAAAAGGAAATTTGAGTTCATCTAAGCTTTTTGATTTTATTCCTTTAAGTGATCCTTTTGCAGTATTACAAATTTTTTTATCTAGTTTTAGTATCGATTTGACAGCGTTTTTGGGTGCTTTGTTGGTTTTAATGCTTTATGGAGTGTTTTTGGGTAGAGTTTTTTGTGCATGGATTTGTCCTGTGAATATGATTACAGATTTTGCTGCTTTTATGCGCTCTAAATCAAATTTTAAAAATAGTAAATTTTTAATTTTAAATAAAAATTTACGTTATTATATTTTGTTTTTAGTTTTAGTCCTTTCTTTTGTGCTATCATTGCCTGTGTTTGAAAGTTTTTCTTATATAGGCATAATTCATAGAGGAATTATTTTTGGCACAGCTTCTTGGATTTTTGTAGCGTTTATAATTTTTTGTATAGATGCATTTTTAAGTCCTAGGGCGATTTGTTCTTATCTTTGCCCTTTAGGGGCTTTTTATGCTTTGATCTCTCGTTTTGCTTGGTTGAAAATCAAACACAATGTTCAAAATTGCACTAAGTGTTACCATTGTGTTTCAATTTGTCCTGAAAAGCAAGTTCTTTGGATGATAGGTAAAGAAAGTGCAAACGTAAATTCTGGAGAATGTATAAGATGTGGGCGTTGTATAGAAGTATGCAATGATAATGCTTTGGATTTTAATATATTTAATTTAAGGAAAAAATAATGAAAAAGAAAATAATTTCAGTTTCGGTTGTTGCAGTTTTTTTAGTCGCTTGTGGAATTAATAATAGCTCAAATTCTGATCAAATTGGGCTTAGAAAAGCAAGTTTGGAAAATGAGAATAAGGTTTTTTTAGTGGAGGCAAATTATACAAATTTGCAACCTGGCGAATCGCATCGTTTTGAACGATCATATGAAAATGCACCTCCTTTAATTCCACACGCTATTGAAGATATGCTCCCTATTACAAAGGATAATAATACTTGTTTGAGTTGTCATGATAAAGCTATTGCTAAAGATGTAGGTGCCACTCCACTTCCGGCAAGTCATTATTACGATTTTAGACGTAACAAAAATACAGGAAGTAATATTAGTGATGCTCGTTTTAACTGCACTCAATGCCATGTGCCACAAAGTGATGCCAAGCCTTTGATAGGAAATAGTTTTAAGCCTGAATTTAAGAATAATAAATTGAAAAATCATTCAAATCTTATTGATGTGATTAATGAAGGTGTAAAATAGATAATGAAAAAAATATTTTGTATTTTAAGTTTTTTTTGCCTTTTTTCTTATGCTTATGAGTTAAGGATAAATTCTAACATCACCACTTTAAAATTAGATGGACAGAACTTATATATAGGCACCGAAAAAGGCGAAGTATTAAAATACAATATCCAGGATAAAAGCTTAAAGAAGCTTTTATCTTTGCCAAAAATTAAAGATTATTACGGAGATAATTTTGCTACAATTTATAGCATAGATTCAAGATATGATAAGCTTTTAATTCTTAGCGAGGGAGATTTTGGAAGTAAAAATTTAAGTTTTTATAATAAAAAATTCACTATCAAAAAACTTCAAGAACAAAGTGTAAAAAAGATTTTTTTTATAGACGATAACACTTTTATTTTTATACTTTTAGATTCTGAAATTATTTTAGTTGATCGTAATTTAAAAAAATTAAAAGAATTTCAATTTTCACATTCTAGTTTAAGTGATGCTGTTTTAAATGAAGATAAAACTCAACTTGTTGCTGGTTTTGAAAGTGGGAAGGTTGAGCTTTTTGATTTGAAAAAATGGAAAATATTAAAAAATTATAATAAAATGCATAAAGATAATATCTATCAAGTCGATTTTAAAAAAAATATTATATTGAGTTGTGGAACAGACAGGCGCTTAGGTATAGTAAAAAATGATGAGCAATTTTTCTTACAAAAAGATTTTTTGATATATACTTGTGCTTTAAGTCCTAGTGGTAAATTTGCAATCTATAGTGATAATGAAGCCGAAATTAGTGAAATTTTCAATATAAATAATTTTAATACTATAGCTAAATTTCATAATATGGGTGTAATGGGCGAATTTATTATTTTTATTAACGAAAATGAATTTATAATTTCTGGTTTTGGCAATAAAATATTATTTAGGAAAGTTAATGAATCTCTCTAGCGTTTTAATTATGGCAAAAAAAGAAGAAATATCTCATTTAAAAGAAGAAATATCGAAAATTCCATTTTGCTCGGTAGAACTTTGTGAGAATGAAAAAATAGTTGTTGTAATTGAGAGTCAAAATTTAGAAGAAGAATTAAATTCTTATAAGATGTTAGAGCAATTACCAAATATTATCAGTATCAATATGGTTTTTTCGTATCAAGATTTAGATGAAGATATACAAAAAGCCGTTGATAGTGGAGCCATACAAACTATAGAAAAAAACGAAAATGCTGAAAATATAAAATATTATGGTAGTATTTTTAATAAATTTTCATGAGGACAAAAAATGATTTTCTTAATTCCTTTATTGTTAATCGTAGCTGTGCTTTTTGGAATTGATTATTTATATTTTGGTGATGAAAATAGCAAGGCAAAAGCAAAACAAGAATTAAAACAAGAATTCAATTCGAGCTCAGAGCAAGAAAAGAAAAAATATTTAGAACAACTTTTTAAATCTAAATCATAAATTTACAATCATGGATTATTTATTTTTTATTTTTACTTTTGCTTGTGTTTCTTTGTTGCCTGGACTTTGTATGAATTTAGCTTTTTCATTAGGGCTTTCTTTAGGATATAAAAATGCTTTATGGATGATGATTGGGGAGTTATTTGGTCTAGGAATTATTGTAATTTGTTGTGCTTTTGGAGCAAATATTCTTGCACAATATGAATTATTGTTTAAAATTTTTAAAATCTGCGGAGCTTTATATCTTTTTTATATAGCTTTTATTTTATTTCGAACTCACTGTCAGGTTAGTGAAAAAAAGATCACAAAAAAGGAGAAGTGTTCATTAATATTGCAAGGATTTATAACATCTATTACAAATCCTAAAACTTGGATTTTTATCCTTTCCATTTTACCTTCTTTTTTGAAATTTCATACAAATTTATTTATTTTAACTAGCATCATTTTATTGATAGAATTTTGCTCATTAAGTCTATATGCTTTAGGTGGAAGTTTTTTTAAAATTTTTATGAATAAACATCTAAACAAACTCAATAAATTAAGTGCTTTATGTATTGTTGTTTTAGGCATTAGCATAATACTTAGTTAAAGATAGGTTAAAATGCTTTTTGCTAAAATTAAAAAAAATAATAAGGACGATGATGAAAAATACGATTACTGAAGCTTCTATATATGAGGCACAAGGGCTTAAAAATGAAGCATTGGAAATCTATAAGAATATTTTAAAAGAGGATCCTAGTAATCAAACTGCAATCAATGCCGTGCGTCGCCTTAGTGGATTAAAATCTAAACATAAGGATTTAAACACTCAAATGCTTGATTTTTTTATCAATATGAAAAGTGATGAAGAAGTTAATGAATTTAAAAGATGGTTGGTGAAAATATGAACTTAGAAGATTTAGCAAAAAAAACTATCAGTGAAGTTAGCTCTATTATGGAAGAGCAAAGAAGGCAAAGTGAAATTTTAAAAGAGCAAGAGAAAAATACTCAACAAAATCAGGAGCTTAAAGAAGATAACGAAATAATTATTGAAGAAACGTCTAGTAATTTAGAAGATAAAATTTCTATGGTAAAGCTAGAGGAGCAGAGACTGCAAGATAATATTCAAATTATTGAAAATGAAACTATAGCGCAGCCAATTTTAGAAAATGAAACAATAGATACTAAATCTAATGCTTTTAATGAAGATATATTTTTAAAAAATCTCAAAGAGCGTATTTTAGTTCTTTTTGAAGGTTTAAATAGTGTAAAAAGAGAAGATTTGGATATGAGACTTAATCTAGCTACTAATTTTTTAGAGTTTCTCCTTGCAAATATCGAAGATAAACTTAAAAAATAATCCCAATTTAACTTTTATTGCAAATTTTTTAAAACCTTATACCCAAAGGGCTTATTTAGTAGGCGGTAGCGTTAGAGATATGCTTTTGGGTTTAGAGCTTTTTGATTATGATATTGAAATTTACGATATTAACATTAAAGATTTTGATAGCGTTATGCAAAAATTAGGTGCAAAAGGATTTGGAAAAAACTTTTTTGTGTATAAATTCCGTAATTTCGATATGGCACTCGCTAGAACAGAAAATAAAATATCCTATGGTCATAAGGGTTTTGAGGTAAAAATTTGTAACGATGAAAAATTAGGTGCAAAAAGGCGTGACTTTACCATAAATGCTCTGATGATCAATATTTTTAGCGGAGAATTTTTAGATTTTTATAATGGCTTACAAGATTTAAAACAAGGAATTTTAAGACACATTAACGATCAAAGTTTTCAAGAAGATAGCTTGAGAATTTTAAGGGCCATTGTTTTTGCTTCAAGATTTAATTTTAAAATAGCCGATGAAACTTTAAATTTGATGCGAAATATGGATATAAAAGATTTAAGTCAAGATAGAATCAACGCAGAATTATATAAATTTTTTCAAACTTCTTATTTAAATTTAGGCTATAAATATTTGCAAGAACTTGATTTAGAAAAAGAAATTTTTGGTTTTAAGGGTGATTTTGAAAGCTTAGAATTTCAAAATTTACTTAAAGAAGCTAGAAAGATCATTAAAGATGAGGCTTTGTTTTTATATTTGTATCTAAATTTTTTTAAGTTGAATAAAGAAGTATTTTTTAAAAAAACTAGGTTAAAAAAAGAGTATTTAAAAAAAGCAAATCAAGCTTTTTATTTGAATGATATAGATGATTTTGAATTAGCAAAGATCGCTTTTGATATGCCTTTAAAAGAATGGCTAGGTCTTTGGGATGAAAAAAGGGTAGAGCAGGCTAAAAAACTTAAACTTTATGAAAATAAATTTGAGAGTAAAATTGTCACACAAGATCTTATAGACGCTGGATTTTTTGGAAAAGCACTGGGTGAAAAACTTCAGGAATTAAAAGAAAATGAGCTTAAAGAATATATTAAACTAAATAAAAATACTTAAAATAAAACATTTTTTAGAAATTTTCAAAATAATGATAAAAATTCATAGTAAAAACTTTATTATTTTATAGTTATTTTAATTAATTTTTTTATGGTTTAAGTTTTTGAAATTTAAGAAAATATTTTTAAAAATAAAACAAAAATTGAAAAATAGTTTTGGCTAATTTAACCAAAACTATTATATTTAATCCTCAATTCGAAATTTAAATGTGATAAGATTCCATAATCTAAGATCTTTTTTCAAGCTTTCACAACCCTCAAACATATTTTCATAGTTGGCTATTTTGTTCATATTGTAAGTTTTTATATTATTTTATAGACTATTTTAAATATTGTTTGTCCTTAAAGATGAGATAAAAAAGAGCCAAAAAGGCAAAACCAACACAAGTGGTAAAACAACCTTTGTAAAAGGAACTTATACCATGCAAAATGCAAGAGATAAAGTAGATTT
>NZ_NXMA01000002.1 GCF_005406215.1 Campylobacter aviculae
AGATTGTTTTTTTCAACCAGTATTTTTTGTTTTTCATTGGTTAAATTGGTTATTTGAGTATTTAAAGTATTGATTTGGTTTTGTAGAGGGGCTAGTTTTCTTGGATCCATTATGCTACAATACTCATCTATAATTTCTTTATACCATTCTACTGGAGGTATAAGGTGATTGAAATTATATTCTTTTAAAATTTCTATATCTTCTTTGGCTAAATTTTCAAAGTCAATGTCTTCATTATGATAGTTTCCTTCAGGAGAGGCGAGAAAGAAAGCAATAATATCACTATTGTCTATTTTTATCGCTTTATTATCCCAAATTGCAACATTAGTATAATATTCACTATATGAAAGATTGTTATTATTTATAATTATCGTTTCATTATCGATTTTAAAATCTATGCTATTTATATTAATAAATTGATTTAAAAAAGCCATTTCTTTTGTAAGAATTTGCGTTTTACTTTGTATTATAATGCTTGAATATGTTTTTATGCATTGATTCCAATTTTGCGGAATGTTAAAATTTTCCTTCCAGTCTTCTTTATTATTCCAGCTATGAAAAGCCAATAAAGTATATTGATTTAACAAATCGGGAAATTTTAGCTTTGTGATATTATTTATTCTGTAAATTTTTTCATCATATACGGAGTTGTTAATATGAATTAACTTTAAATTACCTTCAATTAATTTCATATCTACCGGAGTGCAAATTTTAAATTTAGGATTATCGTTTTTACAGTCTATAAATTTCGATAGTTGAAAATAATCAATATTTTTTATAATATTTATTCCAAGATTTCTCATGATGAATCCAAATGAATGCCCGCCGTTATCATATCTTTTTCCAAATTCTTCTAAATTTTTAATATTATAATAATTTTGAATATCTATAATGTTAAAACCATACCTATTTGCAAATTTTTTATGTAGATTGTTGATTAAAATATGAATATTTCGATTTTTTACACAGTATTCCGGAAAGATAATAATTAAAACTCTTTTTTTTAGAGCAAAAAGCTCTTTGTAAAACCAACTTAATTGTCTATAAATTAATTTCAGACTTAATTTTTCTGGAGTTAAACCATGATTGTGGATTTCATTAACATTGGATTCCGTAATTATTAAATTTGCACTATTGACAATTTCTTTATGTCTAATCATTTCGTAAAGATTTTGAATAGCTGTACAGCCTCCAATAGCGAAATTATAAAATTTTAAATCTTTTTTGTGATTGTTAATTTCATTAATACCTTCTCTTAAGCCTCTTTGCAGACCATTTATCATTACAGAATTGCTTCCGCCAAGCAAAACTACATTTTTCTTATCCATAAAAAATTTCCTAATTATTATTTTGTTATAATTTTAAAAAACCTATTTTATCAAAAAAAAAAAAAATGAAAATTCAAATTCTGTAAATTTTTATTAAATAATCCTTAATAAATTTATATTATAAAAATCTATAAAGTATTGATCTTTACATTAAAATAAAACTATTACATTATCAGCAATTTAAAAATTTACTCCAGAACTAAGTTCCCATATAGGCAAAAAAATACCAAGGGCCAATAATAAAACAAGTGTTGCTACTAACAAAGTCATTAAAGGCTCAAGCAAGATTAAAAATTTATCCATAAAATTTTCCATTTTGTTTTCATAATATTTTGAAATTTCTTCACTTAAAAAATCAAGTTTGGAACTTTTTACTGCAATATTTAACATAGAAACCACCAAAGGATCAAACACGCCTATTTTTTTAAAGGCATGGCCAATTTCAAGCCCAGAATCCACAAGCTTTAAAAGTTCTCTATATTTTAAAATCATTTGTCTGTTTTGAAGTCCTAAAATCGCCAAATTAAAAGCTTTATAAAGTGGAATTCCATTCTTTAAAAGCAAAGAAAAAACCATAAAAAAATAATAATTTTGATTATAAACAATGAAATTTGAAAGCAAGGGTATCTTTAAAAGAATAAAATCACAAACAAAGGCAAAAAAATAAGATTTTTGATACATTAAAACCATGCAAACAAAAATAAAAACCAATAATAAAAATAATACTATTGCATAATTTTGCAAAAAATCATAAATTTGAAACATAATTTTAGTTATAAAAGGCAAGTCTATATTTAAATTCTCAAACAAATCTTTAAAATTAGGCATCACAAAAAGCATCAAAAAAACAAAGGCTACACAAACACTGATGAAAACAAATAAAGGATACCTCATAGCTTTTTTAAACTTCTTTTCATTTTCCATACTTTTTTCTCTAAGTTTAGCAATTTGTAAGAAATTTTCACTCAATTTACCGGTATTTTCTGCTGTTTTAATTAAAGCCAATTCTGCATAATTTAACCCAAAATTCGCATTTTCAAAAGCAAGACTTAAATTTTGCCCCAAAAGTAAATTATCAAGAACTTGGCTTATACCTTTAAAAGAATGGATTTTTATAAGTTCTTTAAAGGCTTCCGGTATACTCAATCCTGCTTCACAAAGTAAAGCTAATTCTTTAAAAAACAATATGACATGTTCATCGTTTATTTTCTTAAAATAAGACTTTTGGATTTCCTTGATGTTAAGAATTTTCCAATTTTTAGCCAGGGCTTTAGCTTGTGCGGTATTTAAATTTTCAGCTCTTATAAGTTTTTTATACTTCTTTTCATCTTTAAAAATTTCAAGCTCATAAAGTTTCATTTAAAACCCTTAAAAGCTCATCTATACTCATTATCCCCTCTCTTGCTTTTTGTAAACCCTGTTCAAACATAGTTTTAAAACCTTTATTTTTTGCAAGCTCTAAAATTTGATCTTTTCCTTTATTTTCTCTAATAGCACATGCTATTTCATCATCAATATTCAAACATTCCTCAACCAATTCTCTGCCTATAAATCCACTTTGATGACAGTATTCACAACCCTTAGGTTCAAAAAATTCTCCTTGAAATTGCTTGTATTTATCGCTTTTTTGCTTACACTTGGGACAAAGTTTTCGCACTAAGCGTTGCGCGATAACCAAACTAAGAGCAGAAGCAATCAAATAAGGTTTTGCTTTCATATCCAAAAGCCTTTCTATAGTAGAAAGCGCGTCATTTGTATGCAAGGTGCTTAAAAGCAAATGCCCTGTCAAAGAAGCTCTTAAAGCTATATCAAGACTTTCTTCATCGCGAATTTCTCCTATCATAATAATATCTGGATCTTGTCTTAAAATTGCTCTTAAAACATTATTAAATTCAAGTCCTGCTTTAGAATTAAGTAAAATTTGCTGGATTAAAGGCATTTTATATTCTATAGGATCTTCTGCTGTAATAATCTTTTTCTCTACACTTTTTAACTCATTTAAACATGCACACAAAGTTGTACTTTTACCACTTCCAGTTGGACCTGTTAATAAAATCATTCCATTTGGAGCATATAATTTCTTTTTTAAAATTTCAAAATTTGTTTTTTCTAAATTTAAATTTTTAAGTTCTAAAATTTCTTTATCATGCTTTAAAATCCGAATCACTACACTTTCGCCACTCAATAAAGGCAAAGATGAAACCCTAAAATCATATTTTTTACCCTTAAAATCAAGTTCGAAACTGCCATCTTGTGCTTTTCTTGACTCTGCAACATTTAAGTGAGCCAAAAACTTAATGTGAAAAACTAAAGCTTCATAAATATCCTTTTCAAGACAGACAAATTCACGTAAAATTCCATCAACTCTAAATCTTACCAAAGCATCATTGATTCTAAATTCTATATGAATATCACTTGTATTAAAATCAAGCACTTCTGCAAGTATAAAATGAAAAATTTGACTGATGCAACTTTGATTTTCTTTAAGACCTTCTTGCCACTCAAGCCTGAGTTTTATACTTAATTTTTTTAATTCTTCCTTTATACGGAGTTTGTTTAAAAATTTCAAAATTTTAAATTCATCAGCAAGTGCAATTTCTATTTTTTCAATATCTGTAAAAATTCTAATTTGTTCTAAAAGCTCTAAAGAACAAGGTCTTGATCTAGCTATATAAAGAATGTCTCTACATCTTATAGGCAAAATTTGAAATTTAAAAAGAATATTAAAAGGAAAATTTTCACAAAATTTTTCATCAAACTCATTTAACTCGATATATTTTACATTTAAAAAAGACGCTAAGGCTTTTAAAAAATCTTCGCTTTTTATGTTAAAATTTTGATAAATTTGTTCAAGATTTATTTTTTGATTTAAATAATTTTCAATCAAAGTTTTACTAATCATTCTCTAACTCTTTATCCAATTCAATAAATCCATAAGAATCCAAATATATATCCAAGGCTTTTTTGGCTTCATTCTTGTTGCCTAAAGCTATTTGGGCTTTAGCAAACATAAACCAAGAATCTTTAGCTTCTTTATTAATATCATTAGCTTTTAAAGCCCAAAAAATGGATTTATTATAATTTTTTTTCTTATAATACTCGTCTGCTAAAAGCAAGGCTTTTTCGTAGCTAGGATTTTGATAAAAATTATTTTTTAATTTTTCTATATTAAATATTTTAGAATTAATTTCTATTTTTGTTGTAAAATTTTCTTTAAATTCTTTTAAGTCTTTTATTTCTTGAATCAGTTTTTCTTTTGTAATTTTCGCTTTTTCTTGTGAAATTTTCGCTTGTACAATATTCTGCTCTAACTTTTTCTTATGCTCTAAAGCCTCTAAATAAATTAATTTTTTCTGATAGTAACTTTGCATAGCTATAAAAATAGCGCAAACAAACAAACTTAAAAATACCATAAAGAGTAAATATTTCAAACGCTTTTTAAATAAATACTTCTTATACGCATTTTCAAGCTCACGCACTCTTTCTTGCATATTCATCTTAAGAGTCCATTTTCTAAAGCACTAAGTTTTAATATATAATCTTGGCTTTTTGTATTCTTAAAATAAGAATCCAATTCACAAAAACTTTTAAGCATTTTATCTATATAGCGTAAATTTCCTTGATAAATTTTCATAATAATCTTCATAGTTTTTCTGGAAAAATCTACATTAAATTTAGATTTTATATACATGTGAAGTTCTCTAACATCAAGATTTTCAAGCCAAAACACCGCATCAAAACGACTCTTAAAATATTCTTTTTCAAATAGACTTATTTTTTTATGAGAACTTAATATAAAACTCATTTGATCACTATAAATTCTAATCAATTCTAATATTTTTGCCTCATACATCCCAACTTCATCGAGTATTAAAATATCACTTTTTCTTTTATTAATAACGTCTCTAAATTCTTTTTCATCCTTAAAAATTTCATCAATATATTCAACATCATGATACTTTGCCATTCTTTGCAACAAAATACTCTTGCCGCTACCACTTTTACCGCAAATTAAAATCAAAGCTTTATTTTTTAAAATTTCATTCACTTTTAAAAAAACTTCTTCTCTAAGAGTAATTATTTTATTCATTATATTTAAACCCTAAATCCCTAAGACTTGGAAAATTTGTATTATCTACTATAGTAGGAGTAATAATAAAGACAATTTCTGTAACATTGGAAGTTTCTTCTTTTGATTCAAATAGCATACCCAATAGTGGAATTTTAGATAAAAAGTTAATAGAATTTTCATTTTCTCCATTATTATGAGAAATGAGTCCTCCTAGAATTAAAGTTTGATTATTTTCTACCTGAACAACACTAGAAAGCTTTTTTTGTATTGTATCTGGAGCAATAGTGCGAGGTTCTTCTTGTCTTTTTCTGTCTTCTGGATATTTAAAATCGCTCAAACTTGGGTTAATTCTAAGCATTATTTTTCCATCATCAGAAATTTCTGGCAAAATATTGAGTAAAATTCCTATAAAAATAGAATAATTACTATAACTTTCACTCACCGTTGTCCCATTTTCTGTTCCTTTAGAGCTTTCTTTCACTTGATAATTGATCGTATCCCCAACTGAAATAATAGCTTGTTGATTATTCAATGCCATCAATTTTGGATTGGAAAGTACATAAGTTTTTCCATTTTGGGAAAGAAAATTTAAAATAGAATCAAAATTCAAATTAGCTCTAAAACCTAAATTTTTAACAAAACCTTGTCCATTTTGAAAATGGATAAAAGAATTTTCACCACTCTTTGTTTTAGAATTAAAATCCAAATTAAAATTTTGCCAATTAATGCCACTAGAATGGCTTTTATTTAGATTTACAGCGATAATACTAACATCGATAATCACTTGCTTTTTTAAACGATTTTCAAGTTTTTGCAAATACTCTCTCACGCGTTCTAACTGAGAGTGAGTACCTGTAACTATGATAATTCCAGCATTTGAATTGACTATGGGTGCTTTTATTTCATAGGCTTCATGAGAAGAATTAAGCAACATAGTGATTTCTTTTTCTATATTTTGCCAAAAATCAAATTTTTCCATACTTTTAATCATATTATCTTCATTATCTTCAGATGAAGTTTTAAATTCGCTTTGTCTTGGCTTCGCATCCACTGAAGCTTTAGTGATGCTTTGACCTTCTCTAACTGAAGTGATATAGCTTATTTTAAACATTTTAGTTTTTAAGGCAGAAATTTTAAGAACCTTGCCATCAAAATCATAAAATAAATCGTGCTCTTTTATAAAAAGTTTAAAAATCTCATTTAAACTCATTTGATGTATATTGATATCATTTTGAATAGTTTTTAATTTTTCTTTAGCGATTTTATCTTTAACAATAATACTAAATGAGCAATAATTTGCAAGCTCTCTAAGACTTTCTTCTAAACTCGTATTTTCATGAATATTAATATCAAATAAACGTTTTTGGCAATCTAAAGCATAAAGAATTTGAGTAAAAATAAAAAATTTAATAAATATTAATCTTATCATTAGTTTTAAAATTGATTTTAAAATTTAAAGTATCGTATTGTAATACTATATCTTTTTTGTTAATTTCAACAATTAAAGCACCATCAATTCTATCACCTTTTTTATACCAATGATCATTGATTTTTACTTGATCTAGCATAATGGCTGCTATATTAAGTTTTTTGATTTTTTCAAAAATAGGATTTAAGAAAGGATTTTGAAGACTTTCAAGATCTACATCACATTTAGAATTTAAAGATCTGAAATATTCTTCAAAATCATCTTGTGCCATTAAAAAAGCAAAAAACAAACAAATGGCACAAAAAAATCTTTGCATTGCAAATTTTAGTTTTCCAACTCGTTACTAAAATCAGCCATAGCGATACGTTTTAATTGTCTATAACGACGTTGCGCATCTTTTTTATTTCTTTCGAACAATTCTTTTGCATGTTCTGGGTTTGATTTTTTCAAAGCATTATAACGAACTTCATTCATTAAAAAGCTTTCATAAAGATCCCACTCAGGCTCTTTACCAGCTAAAGTTAATGGATTTTTTCCTTGCTCTTCCAAACGAGGATCAAAAGTATAAAGTGGCCAATAACCGCATTTTGTAGCAAGCTCACTTTGCTCCCCAGAATAACCAAGACCACCTTTGATACCATGTGCTATACAAGGAGAATAACAAATAACCAAAGAAGGACCATCGTAAGCTTCAGCTGCAACCAATGCTTTAACCAAATGGCTATAATTTGCGGCAGAATTAACTTGAGCTACGTAAATATAACCATAAGTCATTGCAATTTGACCTAAATCTTTTTTCTGAATAGGCTTACCTGCAGCAGCAAATTGTGCTACGGCACCAGTACGAGATGATTTAGAGCTTTGACCTCCAGTGTTAGAATAAACTTCAGTATCAAGTACTAAAATATTTACATTCTCACCACTTGCTAAAACATGATCAAGACCGCCGTAACCAATATCATAAGCCCAACCATCACCACCGAAGATCCAGTGAGATTTTTTGCTTAAATATTGTTTTAAATCTAGAATTTCTTGAACTGCTTTAATATCTTTATTTTGCTCTAAAATTGGAACTAATTTATTTCTAATTTCAACTGAAGCAGTGCTATCATTTTTATTTGCAATCCAATCTTTAAAAAGCGCTGCTAAAGCATTAGGTACTTGCTGCATATTTTCATTCATAATAGCTTCAATACGATGTCTTGTATTTTCAGTAGCAACTTTCATACCTAAACCAAATTCTGCATTGTCTTCAAATAAAGAGTTACCCCAAGCGGGACCATGTCCATTTTTAACACTTTTTCTATAAGGAGTAGAAGGAGCTGAAGCACCATAAATTGAGCTACAACCTGTTGCATTAGCAATGATCATTCTTTCTCCAAACAATCTTGTAATCAAAGTAATATAAGGAGTTTCACCACAACCTGGGCACGCACCATGGAATTCAAACAATGGCTGTGCAAATTGTGCGCCTTTTGTACTTTCTTTGTTTAAAATTTCATCTTTATAAGTGATTTCTTTAAATAAATAATCAGCATTTTCTTGCTCTCCAAAATCCATTTCTTCTTGAAGCGGAACCATAACTAATGATTTTTCTTTAGTCGGACACTCATGAACACAAAGTTCACAACCCGTACAATCAAGAGGAGAAACTTGAATTTTAAAGCTTAGTTTTTCACCTTTAGTTCCTTTAGCTTCTAAAGCATGATCTTTCACTCCACGTGGAGCTTTTGCCATTTCTTCATCATTGATTAAGAATGGTCTAATAACCGCATGTGGGCATACAGAAGCACATTGATTACATTGGATACAATTTGCCTCAATCCATCTTGGAACCATAACACCTACACCACGTTTTTCATACTCGGTAGTACCGTGCTCAAAACTTCCATCTTCATGACCTAAAAATGCTGAAACAGGTAAATCATCACCCTTGGCAGCATTCATAGGCTTAACAATTTTTTCAACAAATTCAGTACCCTTGTAAGCATTGGTTTGTTCTTTTTCTTTGATTTCTAGATTTTTCCAGCTAGGATCTACTTCTACTTTTACAAGTCCATCAGCACCAACATCAATAGCTTTATAGTTCATTTCTACAATAGCATCGCCTTTTTTACTATAAGACTTATAGGCTAATTCTTTCATATATTTTTGTGCATCTTCATAAGGAATAATTTTTGCAAGCTTAAAAAATGCTGATTGCATAATGGTATTTGTACGATTACCAAGTCCTATATCACGTGCTAATTTTGTTGCATTAATAATGTAAAAATTCACTTCTTTTTCAGCCAAAGTTTTTTTAACAGAATCTGGAATTTGTCTGATAGTTTCCTCGGCGCTCCAAATACTATTTAAAAGGAAGGTTCCGCCTTTTCTAATACCTGCTAAAACATCATAAATTTCAAGATAAGCTGCTACCGAACAGGCTATAAAATGAGGTGTTGATACAAGGTAAGTTGATCGGATTGGTTTTTTAGAGAAACGCAAATGACTTCTTGTATAGCCACCTGATTTTTTAGAATCATATGCAAAATAAGCTTGTGCATAAAAATCAGTTTTATCCCCGATAATTTTAATAGAGTTTTTATTAGCACCTACTGTTCCATCAGCACCTAAACCATAGAATAAACATTCTATTGTACTTTCATCTCCAAGAGAAATTTTTTCACCGGTTGGTAAAGATGTATGAGTTACATCATCAACAATGCCTACTGTGAAACCATTTTTAGGATTATCAAGTTTTAAATTTTCAAATACAGCGATCATTTGAGCTGGATCGACATCTTTAGAAGAAAGTCCGTATCTTCCACCTACAATAATTGGTGCATTTTCTCTTCCATAGAAAGCTGATTTTACATCAAGATAAAGTGGTTCTCCTAAGCTACCTGGCTCTTTAGTTCTATCAAGCACTGCGATTTTTTTAACTGATTTTGGCATTACATCAAAGAAATATTTTAAGCTAAATGGCCTATAAAGATAAACTTTGAAAACACCAACTTTTTCACCTTTCGCATTTAAATAATCCACAACTTCCTCAAGAGCTTGAGTCACAGAACCCATAGCAATAATAATGCGATCTGGTTCTTTATGTCCATAATAAGTAAATGGCTTATACTCTCTACCAGTAATTTTTGAAATTTCTTGCATATATTCATTAACAACATCTGGTAAAGCATCATAAAAACGATTTGCTAATTCTCTAGTTTGAAAATATATATCATCATTTTGTGCTGTCCCGCGTGTTTTTGGATGCTCTGGATTTAAAGCGCCATTTCTAAATTCCAACAAGGCTTTTCTATCTAACAATCTATCAAAGTGCTCATAATCCATCACTTCGACTTTTTGAATTTCATGGCTAGTTCTAAAACCATCAAAGAAATGTAAAAACGGAACTCTACCCTTGATTGCAGCCAAATGTGCTAAGCCAGCTAAGTCCATAGTTTCTTGAACAGAATGAGAACAAAGCATTGCAAAACCAATTTGTCTTGCAGCATAAATATCTTGATGATCTCCAAAAATAGATAGGGCTTGAGATGCTAAAGAACGTGCTGCTACGTGTATAACGCAAGGTAAAAGTTGTCCTGCGATTTTATACATATTTGGAATTTTCAATAATAAGCCTTGAGATGCAGTGTAAGTTGTTGTTAAAGCACCTGCTTGCAACGATCCGTGAACGCTACCTGCTGCACCTGCTTCACTTTGCATTTCTACAATTTTTACAGGCACTCCAAATAAATTTTTCTTTCCTGAAGCAGCCCATATATCGGTATAGTCTGCCATAGGGGAACTTGGAGTGATAGGGTAAATACCAGCTACCTCTGTAAAAGCATACGCTGCATACGCAGCAGCTTCATTTCCATCCATAGTTTTCATTACTTTACTCATTAAGACCTTCCTTAATCAATATTTTTTATCAGCAAGACTATACTACGAATTCTCTTAAAAGGTGTTTAACAAAAACTTGAAATTTGTTTAATATTTAATATATGACAAATTGCTTCATAAGCATTTGAGAAAACTGGACAATATTTTTTTAACTCATATTCATCGCCATAACCGCAACTTAAAGCTATAGGAGTGATATTAGCCGCTAATGAAGCTTGTACATCTAAAATGGTATCACCAATCATATAAGCATTTTCTTGAGTTTTGTTTAATTTATCTAATGCTAAAAATATAGGTTCTGCATCTGGCTTTGGATTTTTAACATCATCAAGGGTGATTAAAGTTTTAAAAAATTTTTTAATTCCCAAAGATTCAAGCAAAATAGGAGTGAAAGTTCCTCCTTTAGTTGTCACGATCCCCAAATCAGCAAAATTATAAGCAAGATGTAAGGCTTGATCAGCTTTTGGAAGTAAAGTTGTTTGCTCTAAATAAATTTCAGAATAACACTCACGATAAATTTTAGCAAATTTATCAATCAAATTAAAATAATTAGGATAGAGCATTGCAAACATATTTTTTAACGGATAACCTATAAGATCTTTAATTTTTTCATCTTCTTTGATATCTAAATTAAGAATTCTTAAAGCACTCTTGAAAGAATTTAAGATGGCATTTGTAGAATCTATCAAAGTGCCATCTAAATCAAATAAAATAGTATATTTCATTGTTTTTGTTTGAGTATAAATTTAGCCTCTACTCTTCTGTTATCAGCTCTTCCTTCTTTGGTTGCATTACTAGATCTAGGGCGATCTTGACCATATCCTATAGTCTTGATACGATTTTTATCAACTCCATATTTTTCAAGCTCTTTAGCAACGCTTTTTGCGCGTTTTTCTGAAAGTTTTTTATTATAAGTTTTTGAACCTATATTATCAGTATGTCCTTCAAGAATAGTATTATATTGTTCGTTTTCATCTAAAATTTTAGCAATTTCTTTAATCTTTTCATGAAAAACCGGGTTAATATTAGTCTTATCAAAGCCAAAATGTCCCTCTAAAGAAATCACTTTTTCTTTACCATTTTCGTCAAGCATAAATGCCTCTGTTTCTGTACTTCTGACAATTTTTCGAGTCAAAAAACGAGATTCATGCTTTTTTTCTCCACCAAAACCAAAACTAATACCTAAGGTTGTAACCCAATTATGATTAGCATCATTAAAATTAATTTGATCCCTTGTTTCAAGCCTTAAAGCTAAAGAATCACTCAAATTAAATTTAATTCCTGCTCCATATTGTCCAAATCCGCCACTTTTATTATCATAGGCAGCATTGGAAAAATTCTCATAACCGCCTCCAGCTAGACCATAAAAATAAAATCTTTTGCTTAAATCAAATCCCTTAATTGCGTTTAAATAAGTTCTAGATATATCTGTAGTTTCATGAGTATTGGCATATTTTACATTTGAATAATATTCAAAACCTAATTCCACTTGATCTAGCCAAAAATTATCAAAATGATAACCGACTCGAATCCCTGGTGCATAACGGTTTTTCATATCCAAATTACCTTCAAAATAATTATAATTCAAAGTTGGAGTCACTTCAAATTTTACATTATTATCAGCACCAAATAAAACACCTACAAACCCCAAAATCAATAATAACTTTTTCATAGAAAAAATCCTTTTAATGATAAATTTAAGTTAAATAATTTTAAAATAAATATTATAACATAAAAATAAAAAAGAGAGACTAAAGAATAATAAAATATAAAAAAATAAATAGCGAGAAAATTCTCGCTGTAAAGATTAACGTTTAGAAAATTGTGGGCTTCTTCTTGCTTTGCGACGACCGTATTTTTTACGCTCTACAGTTCTGCTATCTCTTGTTAGAAGTCCTTTTGGTTTTAATAAGGCTCTAAAATCTGCATCCATAGCCGCTAAAGCTCTTGCAATACCATGTCTTAAAGCTTCAGCCTGTGCACTATAACCACCCCCTAGAGTAGTTGCTTTAATATCCATAGAAGTTTCTTGCTTAGTAGCAAGTAAAGGTTGAACCACTTTAAGCTTAATAGCCTCATGTCCGCCAAGCCAAGTATTTAAATCAACACCATTAACGCTGATTTTACCACTACCTGGTTTTACCCAAACTTTTGCAATAGCGGTTTTTCTTTTACCTGTTGCATATGTTGTTGCCATATTATTTTCCTTCTTTAGCAATTTGTGCTGTATGTGGATGCTCACTGCCAGCATATATTTTTAGTTTTTTAAGCATTGCTCTACCCAAATTTGTTTTAGGAAGCATACCTCTAACTGCTAATTTATATAATTTAGCAGGATTTTTTTGAAGCAAATCTCCAAATTTTTCACTTTTTACACTTCCAAAATATCCAGAATGTCTATGATAAAGCTTATCTTCAGCCTTATTAGCACCTGTAAATACAGCTTTTGATGCATTGATAATGATTACATAATCTCCACAATCAACATTAGGTGTAAAACAAGGTTTATTTTTACCTCTTAAAATTGTCGCCACTTCGGTTAAAAGACGACCAAATCTTTTTCCTTCTGCGTCTAAAACAATCCATTCTCGCTTTACTTCGTTTGGCTTTGTTATCTTTGTCATATTTTTTACCTTTGCCAAAAATTTAAAATGTGATTGTATAAAAAATAATATTAATATTTACTTAATTTAAGTAAAAAATAAGATTATATCTCTTTGATTTCAATCTTACTTTCTAAACAATAAACAACAAAAACTCTTGAACTCTTTTTCAAGATTTCATCCACAGCAAGTTTATATTCACGAACTTGTTCTTTGTGTTTATTTTCCATTGCAAGGCTTGTTTTATAATCTATAATTATCGCTTCCTTATTATTCAAAGCAAGCAAATCTAGTCGTTTAATTTCTCCTTGAAAACTCAATGTTTGTTCTTTGAAAAGTTTTTTATTTTCAAGGAGGCTTTGAAATTCTTTGTTATTGAGTAAATTTTTAATTCTTATAAGCAATGCTTTAAATTCTTCATCATCTAAAAAATACCTAAATTTACTCTTAGTATTTTGGTAAGCTAAGTCGATATTTTCTCCATATGGCAGTTTTAAATTTTGCATAAAAAAATGAAAAGCGTTTCCAAAATAAATTTCTTTAGAATCTATTTTTTTATCATGATTAATTTCTTGCAAACCAACTTTTTCAAATTCTTTCAAAGCAGGAGGTAAAATTTCTTCTTTTTGTTCGTAAAAATCTTGAAATTCTAATATGCCGATTTCTTGCTCATTAATTTCAAGCATTGAATTTAAATAACTAGGATAACTCCCATGCTTAAATTCACTATTTCTTTTAATGACAATCAAAGAATCTCTGGCCCTGGTAAAAGCCACATAAAGTTTGTTCATATCGTCTTCATAATCAGCCTTAGTTATATTGTCTATAAAAGCTTGATAATTATGCTCTTTAGTTAATTTGCGTATATGATCTCTTAGATGAAGTTGCCAACCTTGATTGATATCATATTCTAGCATGATATTATCGCTATTTGTATTATTTTTTGAAAGACTGTCTATCAAAATAACGTGCTTAAATTCCAAACCTTTGGATTTATGCACAGTCATAATGCTTATCCCCATATTTTGTTCATTGATAATTTTTAAAGGACAAGGTTCAAATAAAAGTTTTAAAAAATCCTCTTTTTCTCTAGCATATTCTATAAATTGGATTAAAGCAATATCGCTAAGATCGAGTCTTAAATTTTTAATCAAATAAAGTAAATTTTCTATAGCACTTCTTGCTAAATCAAGATTTAATCTCAAAGGTTCAAATCCTAAAAATTCTTTTAAAAAATGCAAATAAAACTCATCTCCAAAAATACAATATTTTGCATATTCTAAAACAACCTTCACGCTAGCTTTATTTTCAAGTAAAATATTGCTTTGTGTAAATGCTTGAATTTTATGTTCTTGTAAAAATTCTAAAATCATATCTGCATCATTATTTTTCCAACATAAAATACAAATATCATCTAAAGAAACATTTCTATCTTTTAAAAAATAAATTTGCTCTAACAAAGCTTCAAGTACTTTTTCTTTTATTTCTTGAAATTGATCTTTAGCTTTGGTTTCTTTTGTTTCAACAACGCGTATAAAGCCTCCTTTTTTATCCTCCAAAGAAAGCTGTGGCGTATAATCTTTTATTTTATTTTTAAACACTTCATTGACAAAATAAACCAAATTTTCTTTAGAACGATAATTGACTTTAAGTTGATCTTTTTTGATTTGCTTAAAATCAAGCTGCAATAAATCAAAAAGCTCTTTTTTGCCTTTTCTAAAACGATAAATACTTTGTTTTTTATCTCCAACATAAAAAAAAGTTCTATTTTTTTTCACACCCTCGCCTGAAACTAATTCAGCGATTAAAGGATATAAAATCTTATATTGTATAACGCTTGTATCTTGAAACTCATCAATAAGCAAATGAGAAATATATCCATCCAAACGAAAATAAATCATATCCTTAAAATCACTTGTGATTAAATCAAAAACTCTTCGACTAATATCACTAAAACTTAAAACATTTTTTTCTTTTTGTATAGAATTTTTTGCCTTACTATAATAATTTAAAAGATTCATTAAATTAGCAATTTTATATTGCTCAAGCTCAACAGCATAATCATTTAAAGCATTGATAAATTCTTCTCTTTTTAATTTAAAATTTGCATCCTCATCATTTAACTTTTGCAAATACTCCGTTTCATCAAATTTTGACATAAAACTTGTTTTGATAAATTCATTTAAATCCAAAGTTTCATTTTTAAAATTTTGTATTAAATTTGTATATCTTTTAACATGGGTTAAACTTAAACAATACGTTCTTAAATCATTATAGGCTTTGTTTATTTTCGCTTTTGATGGATTTGGAATTTTTACACAATCTTTATGGTAAGCGTTTTCATAAAATCTTTCTAATTCATTATAAAAATCTTGATTTTCTTCTATATTGACCAAATAATAAGCTAAATCTTTTAATTCTTCTCTATTCAAAAGCCTTAAAAAAACGGCCTTGATATCAAGTTTTTCTTCGCTAATATTAAAATCGCTACTAAGTCCCAAATTTAAAGCAAAAGCTCTAACGATCTTGCTAAAAAAAGCATCAAAGGTGCTGATTTTTAACTCTTGTCTTAAAAATTCTTTTCTTTTAGCGTCTCTTAAGGCTATAAGTTCTTTTTTTTCCACATCTAAAAGTCGGCATAATTCTTGAGATTCACTCTGTTTTTCTTCGCTTTCTAAATTTAAAAAAGTATCAATGATTCTTTTTTGCATTTCATTAGCAGCTTTTTTAGTAAAGGTTAAAGCTAAAATTTCATTTATTTTTGCGTTTTTTAAAATAAGAGCTATAAAACGAACACTCAAAGCAAAGGTTTTACCGCTACCAGCACTTGCTTCTAAAGCTAAAAAAGGCTCAAAAGTCATTTCACTTCCTTTTTATAAATCAACCTATAAGGGCAATATTCATCCTTTTTGTTTTCAAACTCCATTTCTTCTTTACTTTCATCTAGTAAATTTTTTAAACTTTCCTTCAAATCAGTCAAACTTTTAGCCTTTTCTTTTGTAAATTTCATACGTTTTAAATCATAAAAAAAAGCTTGAGCATTCTCATCATAAAGAGCTTGATAAAAAGCCAACTGATAAGAATCTGTAGGAATTTTTCCGCTTTTATAATCGATAATAAAATTTTCACCCACACAATGATCAATTCTATCGATAACTCCTATTAATTTTATAAATTCTTGTTTAAAATTTAAAACTTTAGAAATAGACAATTCTAGTTTATCAACCTTATATCCTTCATCAAAATGCTTTTGTTCATTTTTGTAAAAATTTTCAAATCGTATTTTTAAAATTTCGAGTTCCAAATCGCCGATGCCATATTTTGAACTTTCCCTTTGTAATAATTTATTAAAAATACTACAATCAAAATAATTTTTTGAATTTTCTTTATAGTAAATTTCTAAAATCTTATGGATAAAATTGCCCTCATTTTTAAAATTGCTTTCATAACTTAAGGCTCTAGCTTCCTTTAAATTCAAAATATAACGATAATAATAAGTTCTTTTTTGATTTAGGAGTAAGTTAAAGCGAGTAAAAGATAAGGGTTTTTCAAATGGATCGTGCTTTAAAATAGGAGCTTTAATAGGCTCTAAATTTAATCTTGCACTCTGATAATCAAGCTTTAATGCATCTAAATAAGTTTTAGAATTTGGTTTTTCATAAAAATATTTTATATCAAGATCATCTAAAAAACGTGATTTTCTCTGCTCTTCATTTTCAACATAAGAAATGCTTACTTTTTTAGCGTTTTTGATTAAATTTTCATAATAAAATCTTTGCAAATTCTCTCTTCGTTCATAGCTGATTAACCCTGCTTTTTTGCGAATTTCATTATTTAAAAAAAGCTCGTTAATACTTCTTTTAGGAATTACTTCTTCATTAAAATCAACGATCACAACTCCATCAAAATGAAGTCCTCTACTTTCTAAAAGCCCCATAACTGTGATTTTTCCGCCGCCAACATAACTTAAATTTAAATTTGAAATATGTATAAAAAAAAGCTGGAGTAATTCTTTAAATTTCAAAGACTGATTTTTTAACAAATCCTTGATAAAATACAATTCTTTTTGGATAATGCTGACAAGTTCTTGTTTTTCATTTTCTAAAAATTGAATTATTAAATTTTCAAACCGCTCAAAACTAAATTGTTGATCAAATTGACTCTTAAAATTTTCAAAATCAAGATTTAAATAATGCAAAAAGGTATTATGATAATCAAAAATTGTATCTTCATTTAAAAAATAATCTTCTTGCTTTTGGTAATAAAATGATTCAGAATTTGCAGAATCATAAAGTATTTTTAGTTTTTGATAAAATAAACTCTCTTTGATATTAATACCACTAGCGAAATTAAACATATTGTTTTTATCAAACAATCTTAAAAGATCACAAAAACTTTCATCTGGTGTTATAACAACTATATTTTCAGGCTTTAACCCTTCCCTTAAAAAATGAGAAACTTCATCCATTGCAAAGGCACATTGCAAACTTCTAATTTCAAAGGATTTGACTTTAACTTGTGAGTTTTGAGTATAAATTTTATCTTTTTTAAGAATTTTTCCTTCATTTAAACTTACTTCATAATAAAATTCTATTTCAAGATCTATTTCTTTTAAAAAATCAAATTTGGAAAAATACTCATAATTAAACCGACTTACCCTAAAACATAAAATCACTTCTTTATAGTCGGCAATTTGCAAAAACAAATCTTCTTCAAATTTGCTTAAAAAACCCTCTAAATTATAAATAATAACATCATATTCATCTATAAAATCAAAATTAATCGAATAATCTTTCACTAAAGATAAATCATCATAAAGATTATTCTTTTTAAGTAGGGCAAGATAATGATCAAATACT
Organism: Campylobacter aviculae; assembly: GCF_005406215.1. Classification (GTDB taxonomy): domain Bacteria; phylum Campylobacterota; class Campylobacteria; order Campylobacterales; family Campylobacteraceae; genus Campylobacter_D; species Campylobacter_D aviculae. Next base: position 18,177 of record NZ_NXMA01000002.1, read on the forward strand.
TCTTTTAAAATTTCTAAATGTTCATTATAACTTGCATAATAATCATTATTTTTAAGATCATCAATATTTTTTTTCTCTAAGCTTAGTTCTTTAAAAAAAGAGAATAAATATTCATTATTTTTTAAAAAAGTAAAAAAATCAGCACTAATTCCTAATTCTTTCTCTAAATTTTTACTTTTTAAACACGCTTCTTGCATCAAAAGCAAACTCTCATAAGAACTTGCCTTATGAGAATTAACTAAACATACTCTCTCTAAAAAATCTTGTATGCTTATAGCATTATCAAGCAAAGCATTTAAAGCTTTGCTTTGTTCATAATACTCTTTAATCTTTCTTGTAGAACCAAATATTCTAAGTTTCATTTAGCATATAATTCATAGCTAAAAAAGCCTATTGTTTGAGGATTTTCAATCAGTTTAAATTTTAATTGCCATCTACCTTCTTCGATTTTAGAAGGAAGCGTAATGCTTAAAATTCCTTGTTTTATTTGTCCTTGTAATCTTTGATCACTTTTTTTCGTATGAGGCCTAGTAAGTAAAATTTCATACTTTAAATTTTGAACATCTGCTTTTCCTAAAGATTCTATTTTAAAATTAGCTATATAAGAATTAGAGCTGATGGTATAAATGGGAATTTTCTTAGCACCCATTAATTGTAAATCTTTATTTTCAAAATAAACCTTAAAAAGTTTATTAAAATTTTCTTGCTGCTTTTGAATTTCATTATAGTTATTTTCTACATTTTGATAAGAGTCAAAATAAAAATCATCTTCATATACAGGATGATTGCTTGCAATGATAACCGTTGCAATACAAGCACTTATGATTAATAAAAAAGCAATCAATAATCCATAAGGCCAAAAAGTCTTCTTCTTAGTTTGATACATTTTTCTTCCTTTTCATCCTTCTTTGCGCATAATACAATAATGCAAAACAAATAAAACCATAAATCAAAATTCTTAAAATATTTATCGTATCACGATTAGCATTACCTATAGAATTTTCCAATTTTATTCCTCTAGCTTGTGCTATACGATCCGCGATATCAGCATAGCCATTTAAAATAGCAGCATTATAAATATCACCTTTTTTTGTTGCCAAGATAGGTAAAATAGAACCTGTTCCAGAATAAGGGCTTAACACAGCCTCTTTGTCGATCAGAATTAAAGACCCTTTTGAACCAACTATATCAACCTTGTGAGATTTTTTAGACAAAACAAGTAAAATATAAGACTTTGGCATTTTTTTTTGTATATCTAACAAAGTTTCAAAATCTACCTGATCGCCAATAGCAACACCTATGAAAATTCCAGTTTTTTCTTGAAGCTCTTTACCTATTAAATTGATTTCATTAACAACTTTCTGACTTAAAATATTTTCATTAAAAACTACAGAATCAAGAGCAAAGACTTTTAAAGGTATTATAAAAAATAAAAAGATGGTTTTAAAAAAACCATCCTGTAGTATTTTTCTCATCCTATATGAAGATGATTTACAGTAAGTACTGACCAAGCAGTAATTGCTGCAGTAATAATTAAGCCGATAACTATTAAATATTCCAATGCCTTATTCATTGTATTTCCTTTATTTTATAATTCTATGATCTTGCTCTTTTGAACCAAACATTTTAACACTTTGAATGTCTTTAAGACTATAAGGCTTTTGCATTACTTGTTGCTGTGCTTTAAGACCCAAAATTGTCAAAACAACTAAAATCGAAAGTAATAATACAGTAGCTATTAACATACCAGTTATTCCAGATAAAGAAAATACGCATCTATTTGTGTTTTCCATTATTCACCCCTTGAAAGAGAAATTACATATTCACCAACAGCTTCTTTTTGGATATCATTTAGCGTAGAAAATACCGGCATAGTTCCTATAAAACCTTTTTTACCGCTATGTAAAACATCTACTACAAATGCTGCTGAACCATATTTTGTAAGATCAGGGAACATCCCATCTTGACCTTTTCCATCTTCACCATGACAACTTGCACAAGTTGCATAAGCTTGCTTACCTTTTTCAACCAATCCCTCATCTTTTGTTTTCTTAATAGCTGAAATATCCTTTGCAACATAAGCAGCAATTGCTGGAATATCTTCCTGTGCTATTCCTAAATCAGCTGCTGCCGGCATTTCTCCTCCTGGAAAATTCATACCTTTAGAACCATGTTTAATAACATCTATTATACCTTGTTCGCTACCCCAAATATTTAAATTTTGAGCTTTTCCATTAATTCCATCGGCAGTAATTCCATGACAAGCAGAACATTGAACTAAAAAAATATTTTGACCCATAGCTATTTTATCTTTGGAGGACAAATTTTTAAATTTTTCTTCAAATTTAACATTATAGGCTTTAACTTCTTCATTATATTGCCCTATACTTGAAAAAGATTTTAAAGGATATCCCCATAAAAAATACCAAATTGCCCAAACAATAGCAAGAAAAAAGACAACAGCCCAACCAGTTGGAATAGGATTTTTATATTCGCCTATTTCATCCCATTGATGCTCACTAAGATTCGCCTCTTCTTTCTTCTCTTTCATTTTTTTAAACATTCTACTCACGATTACAAGTGTGATTAGAACAATAAGAACCGCTCCAATTAAAGATAATAGATTAATATTATCTTCTAAATTTAACCATTGCATTAAGCACTCCTTTTATTTTCTAAAACGCTATCATTAATATCATCACTCAAGGCAAGACTTGCATATTTTTCATAATTTCTCTCGCCATTTTTTTCTACTTTATAAAGATGATACCAATAAGTATATAAAACTATTGATAAAAACATTACAAGAAAAAAAAATCCATATCCTTGAAAAATTTCCCATTCATGTTTTTGAACTGCTGCCAAATTAAAGGTGATTAAATTCTTAACCACATCAAAAATAATTGATAAATGTTCCATAATTTTACTTTAAACTATTTAAATAGGCAATTAAAGCGACGATTTCTTTAATTTCACCTCTAGCAAATGCTTTTTTCACTTCTTCATTTTTCATTTGATCAACTATAGCTTGAGCTTCAGCTTTAACTTCGGCTTGGGCATCTTCCCAAGAACCAAGTTTGGTACCATTTTCTACATCATAAGGCACATTAAAAACTTTTTTCACCGTTAAAGCTTCAGCATAGGCTGTTTCTATATCAGCATTATCTTTAAACATATGCTTATAAGCAGGCATAATTGAATTTGGCACCACTGAAGTAGGCTCCCACATATGATTTTCATGCCAATCAGTAGTTCTATAACCTCCCACACGCATTAAATCAGGACCAGTTCTCTTAGATCCCCATAAAAAAGGTCTATCATAAGCAAATTCGCCACTAAGCGAATACATACCATAGCGATCGGTTTCAGACTTAAATGGACGTATAAGTTGAGAATGGCAGGCATTACAACTCTCTTTTATATAAATATGTCGCCCTGCAAGTTGTAAAACCGTGTAAGGTTTTTTGCCTTCAATAGGTCTTGCATTTTCTGTAAAATTTGGTAAAACCTCAACAATTCCAGCATAAGCAATCACAACAAAAACAGCTACAGCAAAAAAGAACGGATTTTTTTCTAACCAACTAAACATATTTTCTCCTTCTTATACTGCCATAGGTGAAGCGCTTTTTGGCTCTTTATCAAGCACTCTTCCGCAAGCAATCGATTTATAAATATTATAAGTAAACATGAAAAAACCAATAAGATACAATAACCCACCAATTGCTCTAATCCAATAATAAGGAATAATAGCCACAACAGTATCAATAAAGCTGTAAAGCAAGTTACCATACTCGTCTGTCGCTCTCCACATCATACCCTGAGTAATACCTGCTATCCACATTGAAGCAAAATAAAGAACTATACCTGTAGTTTGAATCCAAAATTGAACTTCCATTAAAGATTTACTATAAAGCTCTCTTTTAAATACCCTAGGAGTCATATGATAAAGCGCTGCCATAGTCATAAAGCCTACCCAACCTAATGTTCCATCATGCACATGTCCTGGAATCCAATCCGTAAAATGCGCTAAAGCATTGACAGATTTTATAGAAAGAATTGGTCCCTCTAAAGTTGAAAACATATAAAAAGTCGAAGCTAGAATCATAAATTTAATCAATGGACTTTCACGAAGCTGACTCCACTCACCTTTCATTGTAAGCATAATATTTATTGCTGAACCCCAAGAAGGCAAAATAAGAACAATTGAAAACACAGAGCCCATAGTTTGCATCCAATCAGGAACGGTTGAATAAATCAAGTGGTGTCCACCTGCCCAAAGATAAACAAACATTAATCCCCAAAATGCAAATAAAGAAAGTTTATAAGAAAAAATTGGTTGGCCACTTTCTTTTGGTAGAAAATAATAAATTTGAGCAATAATTCCAACAGTAAATACAAAAGCAACCGCATTATGCCCATACCACCACTGAACTAAAGCATCATTAGTTCCCGCATACATTGATACGCTGTGCCACCATTTTCCCATACCTGTGACAAAGTAAGTTGGAACTTCCATATTATTAAAAAGATAAAGCATAGCAATACCCAAAAAAGTTGCTATATAATACCAAAGAGAGATATAAAGAGTTTTTTCACGTCTAATACCAATAAGACCAAAAATACTCATACCCCATAACACCCAAACAAGAACAACTAAAATATCTAAAGGCCATTCAAGTTCTGCGTATTCTTTGGAAGTAGTTATACCCAAAAATAAAGAAATGACAGCCAAAATCATAGTAATCATATAAAGCCAAAAATGGAGTTTACCTATAACCATTAAAGTTTTTGATTCAGCCATACTCACCTTAAGAACACGCTGTCCTATATAATACCAAGTTGCCCAAATTCCTGAAAGCATAAAACCAAAAATGACACCTGAAGTATGTAATGGTCTTAGCCTTGAAAAAGTTGCATACTCTCCCGCTAAATAGTTTAGATTAGGATACGCCATTTGAAAAGCTATTAAAGTTCCAATGGTCATACCAATAATACCAAACAATATAGTTGCAAACATAAAATATCTTGCAACCGTATAATCATAGTTTAGTGCATTACCTGGATGCATGGATTTTTCTCCTTCGAATTTTAAATAACGAATTACATTATATAACACTAATTATACATTTTTTCTTAAAAAATATGATTTTATTAATCATTTGTTATTTTTTATGATTTAGTAAAAAATTACATAAATGATTAAATTTAAATTATCTAAAAGCCATAAAACCGGAGTAAGCAAGATGTAATCCATAAATTATAATAATTATATAAGCAGTATAGTTAAATATTTTTTTTAAAATTTCACTTAAAAATTGTGATACTTTTACAAAAAATAACATGGCTGGAAGAGTCGATAATCCAAAAATTAACATTACACACATACTTTCTAAAATATTTTCTCTTTTTATTGAGTCTGCCAAATAAAAATAAACTAGACCACAAGGCATAAAACCATTTAAAAAACCTAAAATAATTGCTGATTTAATGCCTTTAAATTTTATAGACTTTCTAATAAAACCATTTAATAAATTTACAAAAATATGATTTTCAATTAAAGCAAGAAAATATCCTCTAAAAATTAAGGCACAACCTAAAACAATCATAAAGATACCAATAATAAAAAATGACAAGCTTTGAATTTTAGCATTAATAGCTAATATATTTCCGAAAATTCCGCAAAAAACTCCTAAAAAAACATAAGCTAAAATTCGAGACAACTGATACAAAAAAGTCAAAGAGAATAAATTTTTCCGATTTGAATTTAATCTCATAAAAGCCAAATTAAAACCGCCACACATAGAATAACAATGTCCAAAACTTGACAGAAATGCTACACTAAAAATAACTAAAAAATCAAAATCTAACAAACCAAATTCACATTAAATCAATAAATTCTTTAAAAATATACTTGCTTTCATGAGGACCAGATGAACTCTCTGGGTGATGTTGAACTGATATAATTGGATATTCTTTATATTTAACACCCTCAACATTATCTCCAAAAAGGTTACGATGTGTAATGTAAGCTACTTCACAAAGTTCTTCAGGAACATTGTAATTATGATTTTGTGCTGTAATTTCAACGCTTTTATTATTTAAATTAATAACAGGATGATTTGCTCCATGCTGTCCAAATTTCATTTTATAAGTTTCATAACCAAAGGCATTGCTTAGAAGTTGATGTCCTAAACAAATACCTAGTATTGGGATATTAGCTTTAGCTATTTTTTTAATTTCCGCAATTTCTTGTTTTAAAATTTTTGGCTCTCCAGGGCCGTTAGAAAGAAATACTCCTTGAATTTCACCTTTTTTATAAAGCTCTATAAGTTCTTGTGCTTTGACATTGTAAGGATAAACTTCTACTTCTAAACCTGCTTCGACAAGCTCATTTAAAATATTAATTTTTACTCCATAATCAATAACAGCAACCTTTTTTGTGCTTCTTTTAGCCTCATTATAACTTTGAGTAGTATGATTCCAAACGCCTTGTTTATGAACATAAGATCGTTTTGTGCTGACTTCTTTAACAAAATTAACTTCATCAATTTTTGCCGATTTTTCTAAAGCTGATTTTAATTCTTCTTTATCAAAAATTTCAGTAGAAATAATAGCTCTTAAATTTCCAAAATCTCTAATCATTTTAACTAAATATCTTGTATCAAGATCATATATTCCTATTTTTCCATGTTTTTTCAAATACTCATCCAAACTTTGCTTAGCACGAAAATTAGAAAAAGTAGAACTCAATTCGCGTATTAAAATACCACTTGCAAACACCTCTTTACTCTCATTATCACAATCATTAGTTCCTACTATACCAATCTCTGGCATAGAAAAAACGATGAATTGCCCAGCATAAGAAGGATCAGATATTATCTCTTGGTATCCAGTTAAAGAAGTATTGAAAACTAACTCCCCAAAAAAAGTTCCATTTTTGCCAAAAGCTTTAGCTGTTAAAAAAATATCATTTTCTAAATAAACATAAGCTTTCATAATTTAAAACATTCCTCTTTTTCTAAGTTCTTCTTGATAAAGCTTTTCAAAGATTAACTCATATTCTTCACTACCTGGAATGGGTTTGGTTTTATAATTACTTATTTTTTCATATACCTCATCTTCTAAATTTTCATAAATTTTAAGATAATTCTCTATACTAGAAAAAATTAAATTTTTTACCCTATTTTCGCTAACTATAAAATTAATATAATCATTTTCTATAAGCTCTTCTAAAATCCTGTGTGCTAAACGATTATGACGATCTTCTAAATTTACAATAACATCAAATTGTGGTGCAAGTTTTTTTTTGACAAGCCAAAACATATTTTTTCTATCAACTTGCATAAGCTCCATTTCATCTTCTTGTTCTTCTAAAAGCTCTTTAGTTCTTTCATCTAATTTTCTTTCATTAAAGACATCATTTTCTAAAATTTTCCTAATACAAGGATTTAATTCTTCCATATTACTCTTAATCTCAACAAAAGAAGAATTAGCTAAATCTAAGACTATTTTATTTGTAATATAAGGTATATGTGGCAATTTTATACGCATTTTTCAACCTTTTAAATAATAATCTTAAAATAATAATATATTTATGTTAAAAAACAAATTTAATGAGTTTTATTATTGTCTATATTTTTTAGCAATAAAGTTAATTCACTCGCTTTTTTAGGATCCATTTTAGAAAGAACTCCTGAAATTTTACGAGATTCTAATGAAAACATAATTTTACTTGCATCATCAGCATCCATTTGACTTAATACATCAGCTATAGCCGTATCTTTCATCTGGGAATAAATTTCTTTTACCCTGCCTTCTGTCTTTTTATTAATCGAACTTAAAATGTTTTGTTGTTCTTCTAGCAATTTAGCATTTTGATCTTTTAAAGATTGAATCTGTGCTAAAGTTGCATTCACTTCAGCTTCTTTTTTGGCTAGTTCTTCCAATCTTTCCTTTTGCAAAGCTTCAAAAGATGCCTTGTAAGCTTCTAAAGATTGCCTGGCTTCATCAAATTCTTTCGTTTGTAATTCTAATTGCGCCTTTCTAGCCTCAAAATACTCTTCACAATTTTGTTCAGCACCAAAAACTACGTTTAGACAAACGATTAAAAAAAACACTTTTTTATTCATATTTTTCCTTATTAAAAAAACGACTTATAGCTATTTCATCAAGAAATTTTTCTTCAAGCTTAGCAAGTTCTTTTTGTTTTTGTTTAATTTCTTCTGCTTCTAAAACTTTCATTTTTTCATAATCCAAATGAGCCTTTTGATATAAAAATTGATAATGAACCATTTCTTTTTTGGAAAGTTCTACTTTTTCTTTAGCTCTAGCCAAAGTGTCTCTTCCAACTTGTCTCATGGCCAAATTTGATCTTAATTCCGCCACTGAACCTGATTTTGGCAAAATGTTTAAACTCTCGCATTCTTTTTTGGAAAGTTCAAGTATTTTTTCATTTTCAATCTGCCTTTGCTTGGCCTGATTTAAATTTGACTCCGCTTTATCAAGTTGCTGCTTTTTTACTTTTACAACAGAATTATATCTACTTTTCATAAAACGATGGTATCTTCTCTTTCTGGACTTGTTGAAATATATTTTACCTTAATACCGCATAATTCTTCTAATTTTGCAATATATTTTTTAGCATTTTCTGGCAACAAATCATAATCTCTTATACCAAAAACTTTATCCCAACCATCCATTTCTTCATAAATAGGTTTAGCATTTTCTAAGTCACTCGGAACATAATCTATTTCCATTCCATTGTATTCATAGGCACGACAAATTTTTATTTTTTCAAAACCATCTAAAACATCAAGTTTCATTAAAGATAAAACATCTAAACCATTTAATCTTGCTGTATATTTTACCGCAACAGCGTCAAACCATCCACAACGTCTTTTACGTCCAGTACTTACACCAATTTCTTTGCCGATGCGTGCAATTTTTTCTCCATCCTCACCTTTATCTTCAGTAGGAAAGGCTCCATTGCCCACTCTAGTTGTGTAAGCTTTTACTATACCTATAATATTTCCTATTTCTTTAGGATTTAAGCCAAGCCCAATCAAAGCGCCTGCCGAAACTGTACTCGAACTTGTTACATAGGGATAAGTTCCATGATCGATATCTAACATAGATCCTTGTGCTCCCTCTAAAAGAACTTTTTTATCTTCATCTAAAGCTTTCCAAAGCATTCTAGTCGTATCTGTAATATAAGGAGTTAAAATTTCACTAAAACGTTTAAGATCGTTTAATAAATCATCACTATCAGGGATTTCAACGCCTAAAAATTCTAAATAACTTTTATCCAATTCAAAATCCTTCATTAAAGCATTATGAAGTCTTTGAGGATCTAGAAGTTCGCCCACTCTACGCCCTATACGATTGATTTTATCCGCGTAAGAAGGACCTATACCTTTTCCAGTTGTTCCTATAGCATCTTTACCTTTAAGTTTTTCTTTTGCAATATCTATTAAAGAATGGTGTCTTAAATTTAAATGCGCTCTATCGCTTATATATAATCTGCCTTTTAAATTTTCAAATTGTGCCATTTCCGCGATTAAAACTTCAGGAGAAACCACAACTCCATTTCCTATAATATTAATACATTTTGGGTTTAACACACCACTTGGCATTAAATGAAGTGCATATCTTACTCCATCCACCCAAATAGTATGCCCTGCATTATGTCCGCCTGCACTTCTACAAACAAAATCATAGTTTTGACATAGCTTATCAACTATTTTGCCTTTTCCCTCATCTCCCCATTGAATGCCAACAACAATATCTGCTTTACTCATTACAACAAATCCTTTTTTACGGCGAGAAGATGAGAGAATCGAACTCCCCAAAGAATAGCCAGCTACCCTTTCATCTGATTTGAAGTCAGTGGCGATCACCAGATACGCTAATCTTCCAAAGTTATAATTATACCGGTTTTTAATGAAAAACAAAATAAATTTATCAATATTTATAAAAACTAAAATTTTCGACTTTATGTTAAAATTTGTAAGATATAGTTTTATTTTTTATTGAGTTTTTATAATATCAAAATTTTAATGATATCGTAACCACTAAAATACACTTTTTGATTGGTTTTTATGTAAAATCTTCTTTCATTGATCATAAGATAATATCTACAATGATCTCATTATTACAAAGCTTAAAAATATTTTAAAATATAATGAAAACTATATCAAAAATCTTAATTATGTGAAATATTATCACCTATAAGGAGAAATTTTGTTACTAAAATACACAAAAAATTATAACTTGCTCTATTTATAACAAAATATTAAAACACTATTCAGTATAATAATTAGGCTAAGAAGGAGAAACATGTGGCAAGGAAGAAATGATGGTGATGAGATTATCCATAAAAGATTATTTAAGTGTCTAAATAATTCTTCGAAGAATAAATTATTGGGCTTTTGCTCATCTTTAGGAGTACAAAGAAATCATGGTAGAATAGGAAGTGAATTAGCTCCAAAAATCATAAGAAAAAATATGGCAAATTTTGCCATCCATGATGATTTTGATTTTGAAGATTTAGGAGATATTGAAAATTTTGATACCTTGGAAATAGGTGATGATTTGCTTTATTGTAAGTGTTTAGAAATTTTACATAATAATCATTATGGTGTGATTTTAGGCGGCGGGCATGAAACCTCTTTGGCTCCCATTAAAGCACTTTTGGATTATAAAAAAAGCGTAGGAGTGATCAATTTTGATGCACATTTTGATGTAAGAATTCAAAAATTGCATACTTCTGGCAATTCTTTTTACAAAGCTTATGAATACGCAAGAAAAAATAATTACCATTTTTCTTATCTTTGCTTAGGTGCAAGCACAATATCCAATACAAAAGCACTTTTTCAAACTATGAAAGATATAAAAGCAGATTATGTTTTGGATAATGAATTTGAAAAATCTACAAAAGCTATTGATAATTTCTTAAAACAAAATGATATTATTTATTTAAGTATAGATGTGGATGTATTTTCTCAAAGCATTGCACCTGGTGTAAGTGCTCCTGCCATATTTGGCATCAATTTGAAAGAAATTTTACTCTTGTTAAAACTTATTTTTGAAAGTAAAAAAGTTTTTTTAGCAGATATTTGTGAATTTAACCCTAAATTTGATATAGATAATCACACTGCAAGGTTAGTTGCTTATCTAGCGTATTTTTTACTAAGTAAAGGAGAGATATGAAATTTGAAAGCTTGAGCGTATTAGCTATTAGTATTGGAGTTTTATTGTTTGGAATGTTTTTAAAAAAACGCTTCTTAATTTTGGAAAAATTTTGCATTCCATCACCTGTTATAGGTGGATTTTTGGTGAGTATAGTGGTTTGGCTTTTAAGCTTTATTGAAGTAAAAATTGATTTTGATACAAGTTTGCAAACCCCATTAATGGTAGCTTTTTTCACTGTAATAGGATTAAGTGGGAGTTTTAAACTCTTAAAAGTAGGTGGAACAATGCTTTTAATCTATCTTAGCTGTTGCTGGTTTATGGCACTGATGCAAAATGTTATTGGCATTTCTATGATGAGTTTATTTGATTTAAATAAATTATATGGAATTTTATGCGGCTCTGTTTCTTTAGAAGGAGGACATGGCAATGCCATAGCTTTTGGTGGTATGGTTGAGGAATTAAGTGATTTAAACAATGCCAAAGTTTTAGCCATAGCTGCTGCAACTTTTGGGTTAATTTCTGGTTCCTTACTTGGAGGACCTGTAGCAAGATATCTTATAAACAAACATAAATTAAAAATCACAACAAACCAAGATATTAAAGATACAGATCCTTTAAAACATGAAATTCATATTGCAAGCTATAAAGATTTTCTAAAATCTTTATTTTTGATATTATGTATTATATGTATTGGATTTTATCTGAGTTCTAAATTTACACATTTTAGTGGATATTCTCTACCTAGCTATGTTGGGGCTATGTTAATTGCTATTGTTGTAAGAAATATTAATGATATTTTTAACATTTTTAAACTTAACCAATATACCATAGATACTATAAGTGAATTAAGCCTTGGTATTTTTTTAACCATGGCCATGATGAGTTTAAAAATCAATGAACTAAGTGCCGTTGCCGCGCCCCTTTTTATAACTTTAATGGTGCAAGTTTTGTTTTTATTATTTTTCGCAATTTTTGTAGTTTTTAGACTATGTGGAAAAAACTATGATAGTGCAATTATGTGTGCAGGACTTATGGGACATGGTTTAGGTGCAACGCCAAATGCGGTAGCAAATATGAATGCAGTTTGTACTAGATATGGCTTAGTTTCCAAACAAGCCTTTTTGATTGTACCCTTATGTGGTGCTGTTTTAATTGATATGTTAGCCATACCTTTAAATACTTATTTAATTAATCTTTTTGCATAAATATTCTCGCAATTTGCGAGAATATTTTTAAAGTTCTTTTAGCATTCTTTCATATGCAGCTTTTGTTCCTGATTGAACATTTGTAAGTAAGCTTGCAATAATAATCATTGCCGAAGCTGCTAAAAATCCTGGAACTATTTCATAAAGATCTGAATTGGCAAAATTTTTCCATAAAACCACCACAACAGCACCAGTTATCATACCTAAAATAGCACCTATTCTTGTCATCCTGCCCCAAAACAAGGAAAAAAGCATCACCGAACCAAAACTTGCACCAAATCCCGCCCATGCATAAGAAACAATGCTTAAAACACTTGAATTTTTATCTGTAGAAATTAAAAATGCTATAATAGACACTAGTAAAACACCTATCTTGCCTAAATTTAAAACCACATGAGCGGGTGCATCTTCTCTAAAGATTTTTTTATAAAAATCTTCTGCAATCGTAGAACTTGATACAAGAAGTTGAGAACTTGCAGTACTCATAATAGCTGCTAAAATTGCAGAGAGTAAAATACCTGCTATCCAAGGATTGAATAAAAGTTGAGACATGAGTATAAAAATCTTTTCAGGATCTTGTAAGCTTAACTCAAATTTATACACATAAGCAATTCCTAAAATACCTATCATGCAAGCGCTTAAAAGACAAATTGCCATCCAAACAATACCTATAAATGTAGCCATAGGAATATCTTTGATCGATCTAATTGACATAAAACGAACCAAAATATGAGGTTGTCCAAAATATCCTAATCCCCAAGCAAGTGCAGATATAATACTTATAACTCCTACTCCTTCGCCCATAGATAAAGCATTTGGTTTAATTTCTTTGACTATATTCATTGCCTCATTAAAACCACCTAAATGAAAAAGCATGACTAAAGGTACGATAATTAAAGCAGCTATCATTAAAAGTCCTTGAATCATGTCTGTCCAACAAACAGCTTTGTATCCACCTAAAAAAGTATAAGCCACTATAATGATTGTTCCCATGGTTAATGCGTACTCATAAGCTATTCCGAAAGTGCTTTCAAAAAGTTTTGCACCGCTGACAAGCCCAGAGGAAACATAAAAAGTAAAAAATATTAAAATTATCGTAGCACATACGATACGAAGTATGTGTTTATCATCATCAAACCTTGTTTCAAAATAATCAGGAATTGTCAAAGAATTTGCAATCACACTCGTATAAATTCTAAGTCTTTTTGCTACAAAAATCCAATTAAAACTAGCCCCTATAGTAAGTCCAATCGCAATATAAGAATCCACAAAACCGCTTACATATAAGGCCCCTGGCAAACCCATTAAAAGCCAACCACTCATATCAGAAGCTCCTGCACTCAGCGCAGAGATCACAGGACCCATAGAACGACCGCCTAAAAAATAATCTTCAGTATTTTTATTTTGTTTATAAAAATAAAAACCAATGTAAAGCATTAAAATTGTATAAATTAAAAATATTATAATAATTGGTACGCCCATATAAACGTTTTCCATATCTTATCCCTTAAGTAAATATTCTAATTTTGTTTCATTATAAAATCTGCATTAACGTTTTACAATTTGCTAATATTGAAATTTTTGCAAAAGTTATTTTATTGTAAAATAAAAAAAATTAACAAAAAATAAACTTATCTTTTTGTGCTGAAACACACTGAGCAATAATACAAGCTTCAATTCCTTCATTTTTTAATGATTGCAGACATTTAGAAGATTGATTTTCGGTTACTGCTATCAATAATCCTCCAGAAGTTTGAGGATCGCAAAGCAATAATTTCTCCTCATTAAAAGTAGGATAAATTTCTTGAATGAATTCTAAATTTTTATAAGCACCTGCTGGAATTAAGCCCATATTAAAATATTCTTTTGTTCCTTGTAAAAAAGGAATTTCACTCTCAAAAATTTCAAAAGAAATGTTCTCATTTAGCATTTCTTTTAAATGTCCTAAAAGCCCAAAACCCGTAACATCGCTTATTGCACTTACTTTAAATTCAATTGCAATTTGACTGGCCTTATAATTTAAACTCATCATATTTTCAAGCATAATATTTAAATGCTTTTCTTGTAAAAAATTCGCCTTTAAAGCCGTACTTAAAATTCCAGTTCCTAAAGGCTTAGTTAAAATAATTTTATCCCCTTCTTTAGCAGTATTATTAGCGATAAATTTATCAGGATGAACTTTACCAGTGACGCTAAGTCCAAAAAATAATTCCGAGCTTTCAATCGTATGGCCACCAACAATAACTCCACCACATTCACGCACCTTATCATTAGCGCCCTCTAAAATTTCTTGCAATATCTCTAAAGAGTGATTTTTAGTGTCAAATCCTACTATATTTAAAGCATTTATCACTTCAGCCCCCATAGCAAATACATCACTAAGGGCATTAGCTGCAGCAATGGCACCAAAATGATAAGCACTATCTACTATAGGCGTGATAAAATCTAACGTTTGCACGAGTGCTAAATCATTACTGATTTTATAAACACTCGCATCTTCATTATTGCCGATATCGCTAAGTAAAGCTGGAGATTTTTGCATAAAATTTAAAATTGTTTTAAGACCGCCCGGGCTTAATTTTGCTGCTCAACCTGCCGCTTTTACAAAATGCGTTAAATTTTGATTTTTATATTCCAAAACTCTTCCTATAAGGTAATGATTTTTGCTTTTCCAAAAAGTTCATTGACAATCTCATAAGCATTTCCAATAGAACCTATTTTTAATTCTTTAGTTTTGCTAAAAAATTCCAAGCAAGCTCCACAACTTATAATCTCTACTCCTAAATTTTCTAATTCTTTCATAGCCATATGTGCTTTATGATCCTTATTTGTATTTACTAAAACACTTTCATTCACACAAATAATTTTACTTGGAATATTTTCAATATTTTTTAAAGTTTCCAAAAAACCAACAAATAAATTCTCTCCTAACTCCCCACAACCCACTTTATCGGATTTCAAAAATAAAATGCTATATTCATTAGGATTAGTTTTATTTAAATCCACTTCTTTTTTCTCAACATAAACAATGATTTCATCCTGATATTCTTTAAAGCTAGGGTTTAAATTTAAGGAATTTAAAAATTTTAAAACATTATTTTTGGAAATAATAGAATTTAAAACAATTTCTAAACTTTCTCCATTGTTTAAATTTTCAAGAGCTTTTTTTGTTTCAACGACAGGTTTAGGGCAATCAAGATTTTTACAATCGATTTTCATTATTTTTCCTTAAATAAAATTATACTTAAAAATAAGCATAATTTTATTTAGATAATCTTGTAATTACTCTTAAATTGTTAAAATTTCTTTTTGTTTACATCCTCTAAAATCGCATTAGCTATATGATTTACCTCACTTGTGATATGATTTGTGGTATTTGCAATTTCAGCATTTTCTCTAGTTGCGCCTTCGAGTTTGATAATAGTATCATTGATTTGTGTAATTCCTATGGTTTGTTCTTTAACAGATCCTGCAACTTCGTTAATATTTTGCACTAATATATTAATATTAGCTTCAATTTCACTTAAAGATTTTCCTGTTCTTTCAGCAAGCTGCCTCACCTCATCAGCTACAACTGCAAAGCCACGTCCATGTTCTCCTGCACGTGCGGCTTCTATAGCAGCATTTAAGGCCAAAAGATTGGTTTGTTCTGCAATATCTTTAATAACACTAGCTATATTCCTAATATCATCTGCTTGATTAGCAACCTCTAAAGTTTTTTCATTAATACCCTGCATAGAATGATTGATCTGTTCTATTGTTGCCGCACTTTGTTCCAGTGATTGTGCTTGAATATCTGAACTTTCTGTTAATTTCTGCATAGAAGTTTTCAATTCTTCAGATTGAGAAGCCAATTCTTTAGAAAATTTCGAAGAAGTTACGAGCATTTTTCTAATCTCTTCGCCTAAAATATTTGTTGTAAGTTCAACCTCTCCTCGTGCATTGTCAATAGAAATACTAAAATCAAGTGCCTTATAGCTATCAAAAACTTTATTAATTTTATTCATATCAGAACCAATTTTATTTTGCAATACATCGAGCATTTTATTTAGAACATTTTTAAGTTCTATAAGCTGAGGATTGGTAGGAATTTTTGAAATTCTAGCTGTTAAATTTCCACTTTCTATTTCCTTAACTGTTTGAACAGACTCATCTACGGCTTCTTGATCTTGTTTTAAAGAAGATTTTGTTCTTTCTATGTTGGCATTAATCATCTTACCCATAGTACCGATTTCATCATCAGCATAAATTGCAATAGGTTTAAGTTCAATTTTTTCATAATTTAAAAATTTAAAAAATGACTCTAAAGAATTTAAAATTACAGGGAGTCTAACTCCAATAATTTTTCTAATACAATAATAAATAACAAATAAAACCAAAATTACAAATACTAATGAAGCACCGACAATAACCATTTGAAGTTCTCTTAAAGGTTTAAAAATAGAACTTTTAGGTGCTGTTACTATAATACTCCAGGAAGAATTACCGGCTTTAAAACTACTTAGGCTAGCGTAAGAATCAGCACCAGCTGAAGACACATAATTAAAAATTCCATTTTCGCCTCTAGCTAAAGCTTTATAAACACTTTCTGTTTCTTCTCCTCTGTTATTAACTTGTGTAAGATTTTTTAGTATTAAATTTCTATTTGGATGAACTGCTATATAACCTTCTGAATTTAATAAAACATTTAACTGACCGTTAAAAAGAAATGACTTTGAATCAAGTAAATAATTGGTGATGGTTTCCAAATCTAAAATCAAACCCGCAACACCTACAAGCTTGTTTTGTTTTCCAAAAATTGGCATAGCTATATTTAAACCATTAAAATCTTTTCCATCTAAATTCATCTTAATACTTCTACCTATATAGGTTTGATCTTCTCCATACTTTGCATTGTGCAAAATATCTTGGACTGCTGGAAAATTTAAAATATCATCAGTAGATTGAACTATCTCAATACCACCACGCTTATTAATCTCTTTATCGGTATAAAGAATAATGAAATTACCGCTTTTGGTATTAAAAAATTTACTCTCATCTTTAAAGTATGCGGGTGGATCTAACAAATATAAATAGGTAAAACTCGAATAAGCACTATTATCAAAAAGATTGGTGAGAATATTTGTGATACTATCAATGTCCAAATCATCCTTATCCGTAGATTTAAACATTTCTGTAAGAGTATAAGCTTCACTTTTGTTTAAAGCTATCATTTCATTAAACATACCTTGAACATGAGCTGAGTACTCTTCTGAAGTAGCCGAAATAATATTTTCGGTACTTTTAGTAATATTTTCACTTACTCGTTCTGTAATTAAAAAAATTAAAAACACTAATCCCAATATAATAATAATTGCAACCGATAAAATTAATTTTGAAGCAATATTTAAAGATCTGAACATTGATTTAAACCTCTGATAATTTAAATTAAATATTAGAAAATTAAAATTATATTATTTTTATAGAAAAAATAAGCTTAAAATCGAGTCAATTTTTTTTATACTTTAAAAATAATTCTTTAAAACGTTTATTAGCATACTCTTCTATATCTTTTTGCAAAATAGCAAAATTTTCCATAAGCTCTATAGCTTTAGGAGTTAATTTTGTTCCTGATTCTTTCGAGCGACCTTGCTTTGTGCTTACTAAAATTTCTTGAGAATTTTTTTGCAAAACCTGTAGATGCATCCATGCTTTTTTGTAATTTATCCCCATCAGTTTAGAAGCATGCAACAAACTTCCCGTTTGTCCTATTAGTTCCAAAAGTTCAGTTTTTCCTTTACCAAAAAGCAAATCTCCATCTGAATTTTCAATCCAAGTTTTAGTTCTAATAACAAATTGCTTTCCTTTTTTCTCCTTAAAGCAACCAAGTTTGCAATATTTCACATCAATTTTATATGCTTTTAAAGCTGAACGCATACTTTTTAAACCGCAACTTTTTTGGGCGATCTCTCTAGCTTCTTCACAAAAAATTCTTCTTTTATGATCGAGCTTAGGTTCTAATTCTTTTAAGACTTCAATTTTTCCTTTTTCAAAATCCAAATGCCCAAATTGACCCAATTCACAATTATCAATTCTGATATTATTTTCATTAGCAAGCTTACCTATTTCTTCAATATTTTTTGAAAATTTTTTCGCTATTTTAAAAGCTGTTCCGCAATCTAATTTTTCATTGCTATTTAGCATTTCTTTCATATAAGAGAGTATTTTTTTATCATCCATGAATTCGAAAATCTCCGCTATAAATATTGATCTTATCTTCTCTTGCAAAACCACAAAGACTTAAGTCAAATTTTCTTGCTATCATCACACCCAAGCAAGTAGGAGCCGTTCTTGAAACCAAAATTGGCACTCTATGCATAATCGTTTTAGCAACCATTTCAGAACTTAAACGACCGCTTACCATTAAAAAACACTGATCAAGTTTAACTCCGGCTAATCTTGCCTTTCCTAAAGCCTTATCTATAGTATTATGTTGAGCAATATCTTCTCCGATAAAAAACGTTTTTTCATCAAAAAAAAGCTTAGCTGTATGCACACATCCTGTTTTTTCATATAAATCACATTGAGTATAAAATTGACTCATTTGTTTTAAGATATAATCTTTACTAAATTGAGTTTTGGAAGTTATTTTCATGGCTTCAATATTTTCTATATCAATATTAGCCGTGTGTGCTCTACCGCAACCGCTGATCACGACTCCTTGGACATTGAGTTTAGCAAGATTTTCTTGATCAATTTTTGCTTCAATATGCACACTCATGCCATCATCTTTACTTTCAATTTTTTGGATATCTTCCACTCTAGCGATGATATTTTCACTCATCAAATACCCCACCGCTAAAGCCTGTTCATCAACCGGCGTTGCCATTAAAGCACCGATTCTTTCGCCATTAATAAAAATTTCAAGCTTGATTTCACGCACTAAAGTATCATCACAAGTAAAAGCTTCATCGCCTTTGTATTTTAAAATTTGAGTTGTAAATAAAGGTTCCATTAGTATCTCTTAAAAAATAAACTGCAAATATTATATCGAAAAAGTAAATATTTTAATAATTTAAGTTTAAATTTATGGGGGGGGGTATAATACATTTCTCAATTTTAATATTATATAATTAGAAAGGAGTTATTTATGACAAAAAAGAGTAAAATTTTACTCAGTATAGGTGTAGCTACTTTGCTTTATTCTAGTGGCTTCTCACAGGAAATAGTCTTGTATGATCCAAAACAATTTCCAGAGTATTTCACATTTGATGGTGATGATAATGTTTATTTAAAAGATTCTTACAAAAATCAGGATTTAACTTTTAAATTTAGCAACGATCTTGGCTTGCCAGATGATTGGCCTGAACAAAAAAATGAAACGCCTAATCTTAATATTGATTTGGGAGATCATACCCTATCTTTCACACAAGATGATCCCAATAAAGAGACTTATATAACTAATTTCAATCTAAGTGCTAAAGATATCAAAACACAAAATATTATCCTACAAGCTTTCAAACCTTCAACCATCAATGGAAATTTAGAGATGAAAGGAGTAGGAGAAGTAATAGGAGAAGAAGGTGGCTCAATGATCTTGCTTTTTAATGATGACGGATCAGGTGATATAGCTTATAATGGTAGTTTAAATATCAATGGAAATCTTACAGCCGATGCAACAGTGTTTGCAACTTATGGTAATTTTATCAAAGTAAAAGGCAATGCCAATCTTTCTAATTCGGATTTTAAACTTGTAAAACGTTCCTATACTGATTTGGGGGCACACGATGTTGTAATGATTCAGGCTAAAAATTTCAATAAAGATATTTTAGAAAAAAGCAATTTCGCAAGTGCATGGCTTTTAAAATTTATAAATGATTATGTTCCAAATGCAAATTTTATATCACAAGATTCTTTAGAATCTGGATATATTATAGATGTTTCAGATAGTAAAGAATTTGATCCTTTGGTGAATTATAAATTAAGCATTAAAGATTGTGGTGGAAATCAATGTTTAGTTATCAATGGGGGCGCAACCAATGCCGCTAAAGATAAACTCACTCAATTAAAAGTAGATGTAGCTATGATTGATACATTGTTAAAACAAACATACCATGATGATGAATCACAGAAAGACGAATGGGAGAAAGCTAAAGCTGAACTAGAAAAGCAAAAACAAGAAATTCAAAAACTCATCGATGAAGCACAAAGCAATGGTGGCAAAATAGACGATAGCAAGTATCTTGATCTTGTAGCACCTAATCTAAATCCTAATGATAAAGCTTCTGTTTTAGCCCTTCGATCTATCACAGATCAATTAGGAAGTATAGGTGCTGACTTAGCAAGTAGAGAGGGTATAAAACTCGCTCTTAATATCAAAAAAGACACTGATGATACAGGCAAATCCGTCTCTAGCCTAAACTCAAGTTCAAGCTCTGTAAATACAACAATGAATGTGGCTAATGACGTTTCAATAGGTCAAAGAGTAGCTATGCTAAATAACCCTTTTGGAAACTATGCGTCTAAAATGAGTGGGCTTAAATTTGCTGCTTTAGAAAGCGATATAAGGCCAAGTTATGTAAATGATTATACTCAAAGTGTTTGGGCTAATGCTTTTGGTGGTGCAAATATCATCGATGGAGATAGCGGTGCAATGTATGGTGCAACCATAGGTTTAGATAAGCAAGCAAACGATCAAGTTTTATTAGGTATGTATTTTACCTATGCAAACGCTAAGATTAAAGACAATGCTTTAGAACAAAAAAGTGATAATTTCCAATTAGGACTTTATTCAAGTATCAACATAGCTCCGCAATGGGAAATTGGTCTAAAAGCTTACGCTCAAATTTCTCCAACAGATCAAGATCATATACAAGTAGATGGTGCTTATGATTCAAGTTATACAAACAAATTTTTAGGTCTTAGTGCTAATGCTGGTCGCGTGTTTGATTTTAGCGATAACACTTTCTTTGTTAAGCCATTTGCTGGAGTAAATTACTACTTAAGCTATACCCCATCTCATACAGAAAATGGTGCTATTGCTAAGGATATTGATTCTATGAGAAATAATTCTGCAAGTCTTGAAATAGGAGCAGAATTCAGAAAATATATCAATGAAAAATCTTATATTTTTGCTACTCCAAAGATTGAGCAATTTATTGTAAATAATGGAGATGACTACACAGCCAATTTATCCATAAACAATGCTTTTTTCACTAGCGTTGAAGCAAACAATAAGAAAAAAACTTATGGACAAGTCATTGTGGGCGGAAATATAGATTTCACTGAACAATTAAGCATGAATGTTGGTTTAGGTGCTAAGCAAATTTTAGCCGGTAAAGTTGATAACAAAAACGAAACTTATTTAAGCGGTCAAGTAGGACTTAAATATAAGTTTTAATTTTTAATGAATGCAAAAACTTCTTCTATAAATTAGGGCTTAACAAGCCCTAAACTTTAATAATTATTTTCAATCAAGCTTAAAAACTCACTCTTTTATTAAGTTAATATCTTAAATTATACAAAAATACAAAATCATAAAAATTTAATATATATTTAAATAAATTTATATATTATTATATTAAATTAATAAATATTAAATAAAATATTTAGGAGAGACCATGAGTATCCATAGAAGAGATTTTCTTAAATGTACAGGGATAGGTTCTATTGTTTTAAGCATGCCTGGACTTCTAGGTGCTTTCAATGGTGAAATAAAAAGCTCGAAAAAATTTGTCAAGAGTATTTGCGAAATGTGTAGCACAAGATGCCCTATAGAAGTACGATTGGATGACAATAAAAATATTTTCATACAAGGAAATAATTTTTCAAAATCTACAGAAGGTAAAATTTGTGCAAGAGGAGGTTCTGGAGTAAATCAACTTTTTGATCCAAAGCGCCTTGTTAAACCTTTAATGAGAGTTGGAGAGAAAGGCGAAGGAAAATGGAAAGAGATAAGCTGGGAAGAAGCTTATGATTTTATATCTAAAAAACTCAATGAACTTAAGCAAAATTACGAACCTCAAAGTGTTGCATTCGCTGCTAAATCTGGACCTGAACAAATTTTTTTAAATCAATTTGCTTATGCTTATGGTTCTCCAAATATTTTTGACCATGGTTGTACTTGCCCATCAAGTTATACTACCGCATTAAAAAGTGTTTATGGAACTAGTTCCTTAAGTAGGGACTATAGTAATACCAAATTTATGCTTAATTTTGGACACAATGTTTATGAAGGAATTGTAATTTCTTATGTAAGAGATATAACAAAAGCCTTATCTAAAGGTGCTAAACTTATATCTTTAGATCCAAGATTTTCCATATTATCTTCCAAAGCTAATGAATGGCTGCCTATAAAACCTGGTGGAGATGTAGCTTTTATGCTAGCTTTCGTTCATACTTTAATATTTAACGAACTATATGATAAAAAATTTATTGAAAAATATACAATAGGATTTGACAAACTTAAAGAAAGTGTTAAAGATTATACACCTGAAAAAATGGCACCTTATTGCGATATAAGTGCTGAAAAAATTGTTTCCTTAGCTAAAGAATGTGCTTCATTTGCACCTCATTGCATTGTTGATTATGGACACCGATCTACTTTCAGCTCTGAAGAAATAGAACTTCGTCGAGCTATAGCAATTGCAAACGCACTCTTAGGAAATATAGAAAGCGAAGGAGGAATGTATTTTCCAAAAAGCGCGTCACTTTACAATAAAATAGCTTGTCAAAAAGTGGCACCAGAATTTAAGGGATCTATTTTACCTAAAATTTCGGCTCCAAATATACCACGCATTGATGGAGTTGATATTAAAAGAGGAGAATTTAGCAAAATTTCTAAAAGTCGCGGAATCTATAGCAAAGTTTTTGATGCAATTTTAAATGAAAATCCCTATCCGGTTAAAGGGCTTTTCATCACTCGATCCAACCCGGTTATGACAATAAACGAATCACAAAAAGTCGTCGAGGCTTTAAAAAAACTTGAATTATTTGTCTGCGTTGATATCTATCTAGGCGATAGTGCGCAATATGCAGATATTATTCTACCGGAATCTACCTATCTTGAAAGAGATGAACAATTTTTATCACACAATGGAAAAAATCCTGGCTATCAGGTCAGGCAAAAAGTATTAGAACCGATAGGTGATACTAAAGCTTCATCTCAAATTTATAAAGAATTAGCTGAAAAAATGGGTTTAGATAAATTCTTCCCATATAAGGATATAGAAGATTTTAGAATGAAACAAGCCTTTGAATATCCTGAAGAAATTTTTGAATTAAAAAATAAAGGTATTTTAAGCTATAGCATCCCACTTCTAGCAAGAGATAAAGAAAGTATTGCTAAATTTATAGAAAAATATCCACTCTCTAAACAATTTCTTGACAAAGATGGAGAATTTAGTGAATTGATGAAATGTAAAACCGAAAGTGGTAAAATCGAACTTTTTGATGAAGTATTGGAAAAAGCTTGCAAACGCGGTGGTTTAAGTTTTAACGATCCTAAATTAAAAACGAAAGATGAGCAATTTTATTTTATACAAGGAAAAGTAGCAGTACATACAAATGCTCACACAGCAAATGTTCCATGGCTTAATCATCTTATGGATCACAATGCCGTTTGGATTAATCAAAATATAGCTAATAAACTTAATCTAAAAAAGGGGGATAAAATAAAAATAAAAAGCAAATTCGGTGAACAAATTGCTGATGTTTTGCCTACTATAGGAATTAGAGAAGATACTCTTTTTGGCTATTTTGGATTTGGACATACAAGTAAATGGCAACAAATTTCCTATAAAAAAGGAATTAGTGCAAGCCATTTGTTAGCTGATACCATATCACCTGTAAGTGGCAATAGTGTTCATACTATTGGTGTTAATATTGAGAAAATATAGGAGTTAACTATGAAATACGCAATGGTTTTTAATTCTCAACTTTGCATAGGTTGTCAGTCTTGCTCTATAGCTTGCAGAAGTGAAAATAAAGTGCCAGATGGACTTTATAGATTAAGAGTTAAAATTCAAGGCCCTAAAGGTTTATTTCCGAATTTAATCTTTGATTTTGAAAGATTTTCTTGTCAAATGTGCGAAGACGCTCCTTGTGTTTCAGTTTGTCCAACACATGCTTCCTTTATAGATGAAAATGGCATTATAGATATTGATTCTGACAAGTGTGTAGGTTGCTTATACTGCATAGGTGCTTGCCCTTATAATGCAAGATTTTTAGATACCAAAACCAAAATTCCCAATAAATGTAATTTTTGCAAGAATACTCATTTAAAAAATTATGGAGAGCCGGCTTGTGTCAGTGTTTGTCCGACAAGTGCTTTAATTTTTGGAGATTTAAATAATCCAAAAGATCCAATCTATGATGTTTTAAATAATCACAACTATGTTCGTCGCAAAGAACATCTAGGTACCAAACCTAAACTCTTTATCATACCAAATAAGAAAGGAGAAATAAGCTATGAATGAAATTTGGGGAATTGAAAACGCCACTATTGTTTGGCATTGGCCTATAGCATTTTATCTATTTTTAGCAGGAATTTCTTCTGGAGCTATGATAACGGCACTATTTGTAGAATGGATGAATCCTAAGCGTACCACACCTTGGGATGCATTTGTAAAAGCAGGAGTGTTAATCGGACCAATAGCTATTATAATAGGACTTACTATACTTATTTTCGATCTAAGCAAACCTTGGAATTTTTACCGATTGCTCATACACTACAATTTTAAATCTGTAATGTCTTTAGGGGTTTTACTTTTGCTTTTTTACACTCCTTTATGTATCATTTACATGATTTTACGCTTTAGAACAAATTTAAAGCATAGTTTTTTAGGCGGTATTATTAATATTTTTAATGGGATTCTTGATTTTTTAGAAAAATACTCTCTTTGGCTTGGAAGACTAATATTTGCACTAGCGGCAGGAGTTGGTATTTATACGGGATTTTTACTTTCCGCTATACAAACCTATCCTCTCTATAATAGCCCTATTTTACCTATTTTATTTTTAGCTAGTGGTTTATCAAGCGGAATTGCTGCATGTATTTGTTTTGGAATTTTATTATTTAGAGAAGAAGTTTCTAAAGAAAAAACAAAATACCTATTAACTATGGACTTAAGAGTTGTTCCTATTGAATTTTTGCTTTTATTTACATTTTTTATAGGCCTTTATTTTCAAGGTAGAGAAAAAGCCATAATTGCAACATTAAGTTTAAGTCATGGTTTTTGGGCTGGAGTATTTTGGATTGGCGTTGTTGGCTTTGGAATATTTATTCCAAGTTTTATCGCACTCACTGCTTTAAAAAATCATGCTTACAAAATCAATTTCATACTTATAAACACAATATCAGTTATGCTTGGAGTATTTGCTTTAAGAATGTTTATTTTATATGCTGGACAAATTTTTAATTAATGTAGTTTTATACTACATTAATTAAAACAAGATTTCAATTTCAGATTTTCTTTTTATCCTCAAGTTCTTTATACCAATAATGATGTAAAATATAAACCTCTTCTTCTTCCTTGTAACCAGTGATCATAGAATGAATACTTCCTTTGATTGCAAAAACAGCCATATAAATATGCACTCCAAAAAATACCACACATACAATGCCTAAAATATTATGCACTATAGCAGAAATCCTTAAAAGTTCTATTTGAGTTAAACCTAAAAAATTTTGAATCACAACGGAGTCAAAATCTACAAAATACATAAACAAACCCGTGACAATCATCAAAAAGCCGCCAAATACAGCAATATAATACCAAGTTTTTTGACCAAAATTAAACTTACCTGCAGGAATTGGCTTTTTAACTTTGCTTAAATAACCCCCAACAATCATAAGCCATTTAATATCATAGCTTGCAGGAAGCATTCTTCTAATCCAGCATAAAAACATAGGAATAATAGAAATGATAAATAAAATCATCGCTAAAGCATGTAAATTTTTACAAATTCTAACAAAATTTCCGCCCCCAAAAGTAGATCCAAACATCATAATTAAACCTGTAGGGATTAAAATAATCCAAGAAAGAGCCGCAATAAAATGAAAAATTCTTTCAAATAAGCTAAAAGTGTAAATTTTCTTTCCATTATGAGAAAATTGCTTTGGCCCAATCACCATATAATGCAAAGCAAAAGCACTTAAAGCAGCGATAATAGCGATTAGAGCAATCGTTGCAATATATTCTCCTTGCAAACTCGTCCAAAATTGACCAAAAGTATGATAATTTGGAATATTACTGATTCGATGATGATCCCATATTTGCGTATCTTGTCCCATTCTTTCTTCGCCATAAGCTAATAAATTTACAAAACAAGAAAAAAGCAAGATAAACATTTTTTTCATAAACGTTCCTTTCCTATATAGGCGATCTTCCATTCTATACTTTCTTTAGGTGAAACAATGCCATAGTTTCTATTACTAAGTCTATTTTGATAAATTTCTTCGATTTTTGAACTTTCGCCCACCAATAAAGCCTTAGTTGAACACATAGCCGCACACACCGGTACTTTACCTTCTGCGATACGATTTTGTCCATAAAGCTCTCTTTCTTTTTGTGAATTTGTTTCTTCAGGACCACCTGCACACATTGTACATTTATCCATAATGCCTTTATTGCCAAAAGCACTATCTTTTGGAAACTGTGGAGCACCGAAAGGACAGGCATACAAGCAATAACCACAGCCTATACAAATTTCTTTATCGTGCAAAACAATACCATCGGCACGTATATAAAAACAATCCACAGGGCAAACAATAGAGCAAGGCGCATCATCACAATGCATACATGAAATAGAAGTTGAAACTTCTTTTCCTTGTACGCCTTCATTAAGAGTAATCACGCGGCGGCGACGGATATTAATAGGAAGTTCATGAGCCTCATCGCAAGCGACCGCACAACCATTACAATCAATACAACGTTCATTATCGCAAAAGAATTTTAAACGATCTTTTTCTAAATTTATAAAATTTTCTTTACTCATTTTCCATCCTTAGAAATGCGACAAAGTCCGCCTTTGGTTTCTGGAATTTGACACATAACATCATAACCATAATTTGTAATTGTATTGGCACTCTCTCCACTCACATAAGGCTTAGTTCCTTCGGGGAAATTATGGGTTAAATCCACCCCTTGCATCACTCCAGTAAAGTGAAAAGGCAAGAAAATCATTTCTTTTGCAATACCTGGATTGAATTTCACCCTAACATGAATTTTTGTTCCCTCTGGAGAATGGATCCAAATCATATCCCCTTTTTGGATATTTTTTTCTTTTGCAAGCTCTGGATTGATCTCACAAAACATTTCAGGCGTTAAACGTGAAAGATACATAGAAGCTCTATTTTCCATACCCGCACCATTTAGATTAACAAGCCTTGCTGTGATGAGATTGAGTGGAAATTCCTTAGAATAATCCTTAGCCTTTTGCATAGAAATAAATTTTGTATCCACGCGATAAAGTGCTTTTTGATCTTCAAAAGTAGGATATTTTTGTACCAAATCATTCCTTGGAGAATGAAGAGGTTCACGGTGAAGTGGAATTTTATCTTTAAAAGTCCAAACAATGGCCCTAGCTTTAGCATTACCATAAGGAACTATACCTTTTTCTATACATTTATTTGCGATAATATTACTATCATCATAAGACCAAGTTGCACCCATTTTTTCTTTTTCTTCAGCACTTAAAGTAATTCCTAAAATTTTTTCAATATTTTCTTTAGTGATTTGTGGATATCCTGTATCAATAGGTGAATTTAAAGGCGCATTTTTAGCTAATAAACTTTCACCTTCATATTCAAGCCCAAAATTATTTCTAAAGCCCATACCACCTTTTGCTACTTCAATATCTACATTATAAAGCACAGGAGTTCCTGGATGTTTATCACTCCAGCAAGGCCAAGGAAGTCCGTAATATTCACCATCAACCTCATCTTTTCCCTCTAAAGTAACTTCGTTGAATTTATCCCAATTTAAAGTATGTTTTTTAAGTCTTTCAGGACTCCAACCATTTAAACCTATACTTCTAACCGCTCTAGCAATTTCTTTTGTAGCATTTTCAGGCCAAACAATCTCACCTTTTTCATCTCGCAAAGTTTTAGTGAAATCTTCATAAAAGCCAAGCTTTTTAGCAAGTTCAAATAAAATTTCTTGATCTTCCATGCTCTCATAAAGTGGATCAACAACCTTAAATCTCCATTGTGCACTACGATTAGTCGCGGTTACACTTCCACTGGTTTCAAATTGAGTTGCAGCCGGTAAAAGATAAATTCCATCTTTTCTTTCTGCGATAATACCTGCTTCATTTACAAAAGGATCTGCTAAAACCAAAAGTTCTAAAGCCTCTAAACCTTCTTTAACTTTAGCTTGCTGTGCGGTTGAAGTGATACCATTTCCTAAAACAACTAAAGCTTTTAAAGGTGTTCCTGCATTATCAACCTTATCATTTCCATCTTTGCCATTTAAAGCTGCTGCCCACCATCTAGCAAGAGAAAGTCCGGTTTTATGCATCCAATCTTTGCTGACAAAATTTCCTAAAAGCCATTCATAATCCACACCCCAAATTTTAGCGTAATACCTCCAAGTCGCTTCATTTAAAGGATAATAACCTGGTAAATTTTCACTCAAACAAGCCATATCCGATGCGCCTTGAACGTTATCATGACCACGTAGGATATTAACCCCGCCGCCAAATTTACCTATATTTCCAAGTACCATCTGTAAAATAGGAGCTAAACGCGTATTTGAAGTTCCTACAGAATGTTGAGTTAAACCCATAGCCCATACTAAAGTAGTCGGTTTATTTTTAGCCACTTCATGAGTGATCTCTACTAAAAGCTCTTTAGAAATTCCTGTGACATTTTCAACTTCTTCTGCTGTCCATTTTGCGGCTTCTTCACGAATTTTATCGATTCCAAAAACCCTTTCATCGATATATTTTGTATCCTCTAAGCCCTCATCAAAAATAATTTTTAGCATTCCATACATAAAAGCTATATCAGTTCCTGGACGAATTCTTGCATAAATATCCGCCTTTGCCGCACTTTTTGTAAATCTAGGATCCACAACAATAAGCTTAGCACCCTTTTCTTTAGCTTTTAAGAAATGCCTAAAACCTACTGGATGATTTACTGCAGGATTTGCACCGATGATAATAATACACTTACTTTTTTGTATATCTCCAAGATGGTTTGTCATAGCGCCATAACCAAATGTATTCGCCACACCGGCGACTGTTGCACTATGTCAAATTCGAGCTTGATGATCTACGTTATTGGTTCCAAAAAATGCTGCAAATTTCCTTATATAATAAGCTTGTTCATTATTGAGTTTGGCAGATCCCAAAAACATCACGCTTTCTGGATTTTCTTTACGATAAGCGGCAAGTTTTTCTCCAATCTCACTTAAAGCTTGTTCATAAGAAATGCGTTTCCACTCTCCATTTTCTTTTTTCATAGGATATTTTAAACGCACATGAGAACGCACCATATCGATCATATCAGATCCTTTGCAGCAGTGCCCGCCTAAACTTATTGGATGATCTTGAGCGATTTCTTGACGTACCCAAACTCCATTTTGCACTTCAGCAATGATGCCACAACCCACAGAACAAGCTGTGCAGATTGTCTTAATTTTTTTGCTTCCCTCAAACGCTTCTTTTAATTCAGCCTCGCTTGCTTCTCTAAGATTTTCACTTCTTGCAAGCAAAGGGGTAGCTAAACTTGAAAGAGCCGCCATTTTTAAAAAATTACGACGATTAAGTTTTATATCAACACTTGACATTATTCAGCCTTTGTATAATAATTTTCCCAATTTGCACTTCTTTGAAAAAGCACTTCTTTTTTCTTACTTTTACCTTTTACTACATCTTTATTTTCTTCTTTAGCAAAAGCTAAACCGGCACTAGGCAATAAACTAGCACTTCCTAAAACCAAAGCGGATTTTTTAAGAAATTCTCTACGATTTTGCATTCATCCTCCTTTTTTTATTAGTCTCTCTTCTTAGAATTTCAGATCTTGAAAGATCGTTTTGAACTTTTTTAGAAGTGGTTTTTAAAACTTTACCAAGATCAAAACAAGATCTTTCAAATTCTATAAAAGTTGCAAGTATCTTTGCTATTTCTTTATACAAATACGCTTTTTTATGCTCTAAAATTAGCGTGATAAATTCATCAATATTTTGATGAATTAGTTTTTGAAACAACTCCTTAGCTAAATCATCTTCTTTTAATTTTAAAAACTCACTCATTAATAAAAAACAAAATCCTACATTATCTTCACTTTCTTTAAATTTCATTTCATTGCGTCTTAAAATACTTTTTGAAAGAATTTCTCTCACACAAAGTAAGGCTTTTGAATTTTCAAAACCTTCTTCAAGATATGAAAATGTCATAGGAATAGCACTCTTTAAAGATAAGAAAAGCTCTTCATATTCTTTAAAAAATAACTCCAAATTTTTTTGCGAATTTTGTAATAACAAATCAAAACTATCTAATAAATCTTCATCAAACAAATTTTCTTTCATTACTTCCAAACAACGATATAAAGAATCTAAATGTTGTTTAGAATAAGAAAAAACAAAAAGATCGCCAAAAAATTGATAATAAAGACTTCTTGCTAATCTCAATTGCTCTAAATTCATAATCAATTCCTAAAAAATTTAGATTTGTAAAAATCAAAACAGACTTTATTATGCAAATATGACTTAATATAGTCTTTAAATCCTAAATTTTAATAGGTTTTATCTTATTATGATTTGAGTTAAAAAAAACTGAATTTTACTCATTTTAAATACAATCAATCATTAAAAATAAGCAAAATTCATCATTTATAAAATATAGAATTTAAAAATTAATAATGTAAAAAATATCAGTATATTTTTAAGATGAAAAATATTTTATGCAAAATAGAAATAATAAATTAATTCCTTTTTGCATAATCCTCATAAGTAAATTCTCTTATAGTTTTTAAATTCTTATTTTTATCTAAAAACATTAAATTAGGCAATCTTATACCATTAAAAGTTGTATTTTTAACAATAGAATAATGAATTTGATCCAAAAACACAACCTTATCACCCCTTTTTAACTCTTTTTTAAAAGCATACTCTCCCATCACATCACCCGCTAAGCAAGTATTGCCTGTTAGCAAATACGCTGCTTCATCTTTTTCCAAAGAAGAAATGCTTTCTCCTTCTCTTGTGCTTAAAATTCTAGCGTTTTGAACTTCACTTGTATAAGGCATGATAATAGTATCTGGCATATGTGCTTCACTTGAAGTATCTAAAATAGCGATTTTCTTTTCATTTTCTACAAGATCAACCACGCTGGATACAAGCACACCCGTTTGCCAACCCACAGCTTCCCCTGGTTCTAAATACACTTGAACACCGTATTTATCGCTAAATTTCTTACAAAGATCAATAAGCTTTTGGATATCATAGCCTTTTTTTGTAATATGATGACCTCCGCCAAAATTCACCCATTTCATCTTTTTAATCCATGAAGAAAAATTATTTTCAAACACCTTTAAAACTTGCTCTAAAGCCTGTGCACTTTCTTCACAAAGAGCATGAAAGTGCAAACCCTCAATACCTTCTAAATTAGCATCCATTAAATCCTTAGCACGAATTCCAAGCCTAGAATATCTTCCGCAAGGATTATAAAGCTCTTTTGGAGCTAAAGAAAATTCAAGGTTGCAGCGAAGTCCAAGAGAATTTTTAGTGCATATATTTTTATATTTTTCAAACTGATACAAAGAATTAAAAACGATGTGATGCGATAAAGAAGAAATTATTTTAATCTCATCATCTTTAAAAGCTGGAGAATAAGTATGAATTTCTTTATCCATGTATTCTTTAGCAAATTGTGCTTCCCAAAGTCCGCTACAAGTACAACCTTGCAAATATTCTCCGACAATCCTCATCGCTCCTGAAAAAGCAAAGCCTTTAAGGGCTAGTAAAATTTTTGCCCCACTTTCTTCGCCAACATAGGCTAAAAGTTCGCAATTTTTACGTAATTTATCTTCTTCTAAAATATAAGCTGGGGTTTGAATTTGTCCATACATAAACACTTCCTTATAATTTGCGAAATGATACCAAAAACAAGCCAAATTTTAGATAATTTACTGAGCTTTTAAAAATAATGATTATAATACGATTTTATCATTTAAGGAATTTATAATGAATAGAAGACAATTTTTAAAATTTAATGCTTTAAGTTTAGCAAGTATTGGTATAGCTTATGGTTCCCCTATGCATCAAATGCATCACAATAATACTCCTAATGCCATCAACACTTCTTTTATCAATTTTGCGCCTAATGATCTTAAACTTCTTAGCAAGGATCAGTTTCCAAGTGGAAAAAAACTAAAAAAAATAACTTTGCTTAAAAATGAAAGTAAAGAAAAAAATTTTTTCCGCGCTACTATAGAGATTAAAGAAAGCCAAATAGAACTCGTCAAAGGCAAAAAAACCAAATGCTACACTTACAATGGTTTAATCCCTGGCCCAAAAATAGAAGTTTATGAAGGCGACACGGTTGAAATTTTAGTCAAAAATCAACTCAAAGAACCTACAACCATACATTGGCACGGCGTTCCTGTTCCTCCTGATCAAGACGGTAGTCCACATGATCCTATTTTAGCAGGAAAGGAAAAAATTTATCGTTTTACATTGCCTTTAAATTCTGCAGGCACATACTGGTATCATCCTCATCCTCATTACATCACCTCTAAACAAGTTTATATGGGGCTTGCTGGAATTTTTGTGATCAAGGCTAGAAAAGATGCTTTATCTCATTTTGATGAAAAAGATTTAGTTTTTAGTGATTTAAGACTCGATGAAAACGCGCAAATTCCTGAAAATACTTTAACAGATTGGCTTAATGGAAGAGAGGGTGAATTTGTCTTGATCAATGGACAATATCAACCTAAAATTTCTTTACAAGGTGAAAGAATTCGTCTTTATAATCTTTGTTCAGCAAGATATTTAAACTTAAAAATTCAAAACGCCAAATTTATCTTAGTAGGTACTGATGGTGGGCTTATAGAAAAACCTATAATCAAAGAAGAATTATTTTTAGCTCCTGCTTCAAGAATGGAAGTTTTCATACAAGCGGATAAAAAAGGGGAGTTAAAACTAGAAAGCATTTATTATGATAGAGATAAAATGATGGTTAAAGAAAAAAAAGAAAATTTATTCTTAGCCCATCTTAACATAGAAAAAAATCCTAAAAATCTGCCTTCTGCTTTGAGAAAATTTGAAACCTTAAAAGATCCGCAAGATTTCAAAGAAATCATAATGAGTGAAGATCATCACAAAATGCACGGCATGATGAAAAAAAGCAAAGAAGAACAAAAAGCTGCTTTAGCTTCTATGTTTTTAATCAATAAAAAAACCTACGATCTAAACCGCATAGACTTGATTTCAAAGGTTGGAGTTGTTGAGGATTGGATCGTTATCAATGACTCGCACATGGATCATCCTTTTCATATACATGGAACGCAATTTGAACTTATTTCATCCAAATTAAATAACACCATAAAAAAAGCTGAATTTAGAGCCTTAAGAGATACCATTAACGTACGTCCAAAAGAAGAATTAAGACTAAGAATGAAACAAGATTTTGTTGGACTTAGAATGTATCATTGTCATATTTTAGAACATGAAGATTTAGGCATGATGGGGAATTTGGAAGTAAGGGAAAATAATGGTAAAAATTGAATTTTTAGGACCCATTAATAAAGCCGGTTTGGAATTAGAAGTTAAAAATTTAAAAGAATTAAAAGAGTTCTTAAAACAAGATGAAAGTTTGAAAAAATGGCTTGATCTTTGCGCGGTAGCCTTAAATGATGAAATCATTTTTGATGAAAATACAACTTTTAAAGATGGAGATAAAATCGCACTTTTACCTCCTGTTGGCGGTGGTTGATGGAATACTTTTCACTCCATAAAGGCCCTTTAAATATCCCTGAAATTTATACAAAATGGTATGAATTTAGCATCAAGCAAAATTGTGGGGCTTTGATCACTTTTTGCGGCATAGTCAGAGATGATGATAAGGTGGAAGGTTTGAGTTTTGATATTTACGAGCCTTTACTCATTTCTTGGTTTAAAAATTGGCAAGAAAGACTTCAAAAAGAGCCTGCTTATCTTTTATTTGCGCATTCTATTGGCGATGTAAAAGTTGGAGAAAGTTCATATTTTGCAGGTATTTTAAGCAAACAAAGAAAATTAGGCTTAAAACTTATAAATGACTTTGTAGAAGATTTTAAAGCTAATGCACCCATTTGGAAATACGATCTTAAAAATGGTGAAAGAATTTATGCCCTAGATAGATCAAGCAAGCTTTTAGGGGCTGGAATTTTATCATGATCAAACAAATTCAAGAATTTGCTATTTTGGGGCAACAACTTTAAGTGATAAAAAACCAAAAAGCGATAAACAAAACTTGAAAATCTTTCCTTTATGGAAAGATTTTCATCGTGTTTTTGGCACTCCTGATGAAATTTAGTGTTTATTATGATTATAAAAGATTTGGAATTTAAATTGGTAAAGGATAATTAATGTTAATTTCTTATGAAGAAAGTTTAAAAATTTTACATTCTCATATAAAAAGTTATGAAAGAATAGAAAAAATAGCACTCACTCAATGTTTAGGACGTATCTTAGCTTGTGATATTAAAGCGCTTAAAAATCAGCCTGAAATGGAAACTTCGGCTATGGATGGCTATGCGATTAAATTTGAAGATCAAGATAAGGCTTTAAAAATTTTAGGTACAACTCCTGCGGGCACCATGCCACAATTTGAAGTGACAAATGGAACTTGTGTCAAAACTTTTACAGGCTCTTTGATGAGTTTAGGAAGCGACACGCTTGTTCCAGTTGAAAACGTCCGCATAGAAAAAGATCAAATTTTTATAGAAAAAAGCGTTAAAAAAGGTTTTGCGGTTAGAAAAATTGGAGAAAATTATAAAAAAGATGAAATTTTACTCAAAAAAGGCACAAAATTAAATTATAGTGAAATTGCACTTTTAGCAGAATTAGGCTTTTTTCACATCAGCGTTTTTGTAAAACCAATCATTGGAGTTTTAAGCAGCGGTAGTGAAATCAAAGATCTAGGAGAAACCTTGGACAATCCTGCTCAAATTCGCTCCTCTAATCACATCGCTATCGCTAATTTAGCTAAAAATTTAGCTTGCGATACAAGGGTTTTTCCACTTTTAAAAGATGATGAAAAAGCGACATTAGCAACTTTAGAAAGCGCTTTAGAGTCCTGTGATATTTTAATCACGACAGGCGGAGTTTCTATGGGGGATTTTGATTTTTTGAAAAGCGCTGTTAAAGAGTATGAAATCATCATTGATAAAGTAGATATCAAACCAGGACGCCACATCAAAATCGCTAAAGCAAATCATAAATTCATCATCGCCTTACCTGGTTTTCCATACTCTGCTATGGTGATGTTTAATCTTTATGCTAGAGAGATTTTAAATTCTTGGTTGTGTCAAGAAAAAGATTATATCACTAAAGCTTTCTTGCAAGGAAGTTATAAGAAAAAAACACCCTATTTAGAATTCGTTGCTTGCAATGTAGAATTTAAAGAAGGACGTATT
Organism: Campylobacter aviculae; assembly: GCF_005406215.1. GTDB lineage: Bacteria > Campylobacterota > Campylobacteria > Campylobacterales > Campylobacteraceae > Campylobacter_D > Campylobacter_D aviculae. The sequence continues at coordinate 54,174 of NZ_NXMA01000002.1, forward strand.
TTAGTCAATTTAGAAGGAAAAAAAGAAGGATCTAGTGCGATCATTAACAACCTTAATCACAAAGCTGCATTAATGATCGTTCCTAAAGAATGTGAAATTTTAGAAAATGAGAGTTTGGTTGATATAGTTTTTATGCCTTAGGCATAATTTTTATCTTCAACCGACTCCAAGCAACAATAGAAAGGATGATATAGATACAATTTATCAAATTAATTAAAACTACATGATAAGATCTTACAAGATCGTTTAAACGAAAAAAAAATTAGTAAATATCCCGAATCAGAAAATCTTAAAAAACGATTTATTAAAATATTTGCTATTGGTTGAAACCAAACATAAAAACCACAAATAAATAAAAAAATAAAAACTACAAAAAAGATTTTCATTCCACTTATTTTAACTAGTTCTTTAAAAAAGAAAAATGCTGATGTAATACTTAAAATTAAAAATAAGGCACTGTAAAGAAGAAACTCATTTAAAGATAAAAGCCACCAATGAGGTCTATATCGCCCAATAGAAATAAAATAGCTACCGATACAATCAAAAACTATCCACAAAATAAAAAACAATAACATTTTATACGATCGAATCTTTTTGCAAAGCAGCATGACAGATATAAAATAAAGTGTAGAAAAAAGACAAATTTCAGTAATATTAACAATTTGCATATAATTAGAAAGAAAATCCGAACCATTGAAAATAAACTTAAAAGCAACCCATAAGTCAATATTTAAAATAAAAATTTAATGATAAATTAGAAGTCATTATAATTTTGATAAATTTTAATCCTTGAGTGGTTGTTGTATAGTTTTTTTCTTTTTTCTCTTCATCAAAGCTTTCAAAATTTAATCAAGCTAAAACATGATGAATAAAACTTATAAGAGAAAATATAACTCCCACACAAAGCAAAATCGAAGCAACTGCTAAGATAGAAATACTTTTAAATCTATATTGCCACCTATAGGAACGAAACCTAGATTAATAACTTTCATTTCTAAATTCCCTAAAAATAAACCCATGCCTACAATAAAGATTAACAAACCTATAAAAAACAACTTAAAAGCTTTGATAAAATATTTTTGATGCGTTACTCTTGCGATTTCATAAAGTATATTCTTAGAAAATTTATAAAAAACTATCAAGATAATAACACTTAATAACAATTTCAAAACTATAGCAGTAATTTGTTCAGTACCTTGTATTAAAATAGCTCCAATGATACTACTAAAAACCGATACCTACCATACTAAAAAATTAATAAATAACTTCTTAGCACCGGCATGAACTTCGAGTTTATAAAAAACAATGATATATAAGATAAAACTGGCTATATTAAAGAGAGGACCTATTATAGGTACTATAAGCCAACACACTGAGAGTTAAACTTGTAAGAGCAAGAATTTTCACATTTCTAGCGATTTTTTGTCGTTCTTCCATAAATTTTCCTTGTAAAAAAATTTAAGCTTTTTATTATATATAAATCATTTTAAATCTAGTTTATTTTATAGTTTTTAAAATACCAGCAAACAACTCTTTAGCTTTATCTTGATTTTGTTTTAATTCCTCTAAAATTTCTTCCACTTCACGCAAAGATTTTTCTTCTTTAACATTTGGATTTTTAGCACTTAGATCATAATTTCTATTTTTGAGTTCTTCAAGGCTCACAAGATAAGAATTAGCCGTGATTTTTCTATCTTTATAACATTTTAAAAACTCATCAAAATGCGTGTATTCTAAAGGTTTATTTTTTGTCAGTTTATAAGGAGGAATCAATTCATAATAATACACATCTTTAGTTTTTTCATCTATGATACTTCTTAAACCTTTAGAAAAAAACAATACATTAGTCTTAACCGCACTATAAGGCAAAAATACTCCGCTTGGCAAACTCAAAACACATTCTAAATTAAAATCATCAAGTAAATCCCTCTTAACACTCACAAAAGCATTTGAATTCTGAAAAAGCACGCCTTCAGGCACGACAATAGCACATCGTCCATTGTTTTTTAAAGATTTTAAAATGTGCTGTAAAAATAAAAGTTCAGTAGCGTTTGACTTTACAGGAAAATTTTCTTGAATTTGTTCTTTTTCTTTGCCTCCAAAAGGCGGATTTGCTAAGATCACTTCATATTTTTCATCTTCGCTTATATCTGTGATTTTTTTGCTAAGCGTGTTTGTTTTGATGATATTTGGACTTGAAATTTCATGAAGTATCATATTCATAACACCCATTGCATAACTAAGCGGAGTTTTTTCCTTGCCAAAAAGCGCATCATTTTTTAAAAATTCAAGCTCTTCTACGCTCAAATTCGCCTTTTCTCTCTTGGCTCTATCTTTGTATAAAATATGAAAAAAGCTCTCCACTAAAAAACCACAACTTCCACAAGATGGATCGTAAATTCTTTCCTTAGCCTTAGGATTTATCACCTCAACCATAGTTTTTATTAGAGGGCGTGGAGTGTAAAATTCTCCACTATTTCCCCCATCACTTCCCATATCTTTTAAAAGCTTTTCATAAATTTCTCCTAAAGCAAAAACATCACTTTCTTTGTTAAAGCTCAACTCATCGATGATATTTATAACTTCTCTTAAGGTGTGTCCATTGGCGATGCGATTGTCTATAAATTCAAATATACCGCCTATTTTGTATTCTATGCTTTTAAAATTTTCATTGTTTTTAAAATTTTTAAGATAAACAAAAAGTTCTTTATTGACAAAATCAAGCAAATCTGATCCGCTCAAAGCATTTTTCACATCAAGCTTACCATCTTTTTTTGGCGCTGCCCAAACCTGCCATCTGAATTTCTCATCTAAGATACTTTGATAAGATTTGTCATTTAACATCGCCTCGATTTTTAATTCTTCTTCATAATCATCTAAAAATTTCAAAAAAAGTATCCAGCTAATCTGCTCGGTATAATGCATAGCACCACTTATACCATCATCGCGTCTTAAAATATCGGTGATTCGATCAATCTTATTTTGCATTTTTATCCTTTAAAAAATATGTTAAAAAAATCAAAAATTTTTAACATATCTAGCTAATGTGTTAAAATTTTTCAAAAATTTTAACATTTACAATCTTCCTTCAAAGGCTTTTTTTAGTAGTGATTTTTTAAGTTCTTCATAGTCTTTGATTTGAGTTTTGTAATTTTCTTTCAAGGCCTTGATATTTAAGGAAAGCTCATCTAAATACGAAGCGATTTGCTCTTGCTCTTTTAGTGGTGGTAACGGGATTTGTAAATTTTTAATAAAATTTTTAGGAACTCTTTTATGTCCTGTAGCACCTGTCATATTTAAAATACCATTTTGAATAAATCTATCTGTTTTAAAAAACCACAATAAAAATTTAGACATAACATTATCAACTACTCTAATAACATGTAATTCTGTTGTACCAGCACCAATATCATTTTCGAGACTATCAAAAATTACAGACTTTTTATTTTCAAAACAAGGAGTAATTTTAGCCAAACCAATATCTCCTTGCTTAAAATGTGTAAAACCATTTTTAACATCTTTCCATTTTTTAATTACATAAGAAAATTCATTATCATATCCATCTAAAATTTTATTCATAGATACAAAAGATACATTTACCTCATCATTAATTTTATTTCTAGGATTAATTTCACAAATCTCACCTAGGCTTTTCCATTCCCAACCCTGTGGGAGTTGATAATTTTCTTTAGTATCGTCTTTTAAAGGGTTAAAGGCTTTTTGCAACACACTTTGCATCAATTCATCTAAATTGAGCAAATCTTGCTCTAAAATTTTTATACTCTCATCGATCTTTGCAAAACTCTCATCTAAAATCCCTACTATCCTTTCTTGCTCTTTTAGCAGTGGTATAGGAACTTCAATTTGTCTAAGTTTTTGTTGATTAAGTTTTTTAACAGTTGCCCCTGTAATATATTTTTCTAAATTAGAAAAGTTTAAAAAATAAACCAAAAATCTACTTATCAATATTTCATTGTTTGGCTTTAAAATATGTGCATGATTATTAACCCAATATTTTCCATTTGCGATAAAAGCTGAATTTTCAAAAGCACCCCATTTTGCTCCATCTTCTCCAATTAATACTAACTCTTCATCAAATATATATTTATCAATATAATCAACAATTCCTGAAGCACCATAATAAGGATAAATTCCGCTTATTCTATCTTTTTGTGAAATTGGAACTCTTTTATTATCTAAAATTTCACATACTTTTTCTAATTTATTTATTTTCCAAGTTTTAGTTTTCATTATATCTTAACAGATAGTAAAATCTGAAGCGTATACGCAACCAAGATTTATTGGATTATATTTTATTTTATCAATATTTTTTAAAACATTAGAAGAGGAAATATCTTTACTAAATCTAATATGTTTAGATATAGTGTTAAGACCTATGTTGCATAATTTTGATGCCAAACAAACAGGTCTTCCTAGCCAAATTTCTTTATTTTCACCTCTTTTTCCTGCTTTTTTCACATATACTGTTTCACAATCTATGCCTATCCTAATATTCATATTTAATTTTTTATTGAATAATGTGTTTATCATTGCAGCTGCATATACCCCATTATGTTTAGAATCGTTTCCATCGAATAATGCAAATCCACCATCACCTTGTATATCAATATATTTAGCATTATATAATTGAAAAATTTCTACCAAAGCTCTTATATATGGTATTTGAATATTTAGTGCCTTTTTAATTTCACCTATAGCCATTTTTGTCGAATTTTCCATATCTACAAACACACAAGTAACATTATCTATAATAGCAACTTTATTAGTTTCTAATTGGATATTATCTGTATTTATGGTGTTATATTTTTCAAATTCAATATTTTCAGAATTTCTTATTTTGTTATATAACTCATTTATTTTTTTTTCATAATCTATACCCATTCTTGCTCCTTTTTTAAAACATTTTTATTATGGAAAAAATTTCTATAATTATAATAATAAAAAAACATATAAATAACAGCACTATATAAAAAAGTGAATTTGAAAAGCATTTATGTTTATTTAAGGTAATTAACGATAATACACAAATTTGATTTAGCAAATCATTGATAAATTTATCATTTTGAATTTTTTCTTTTTCTGTGTTATCTTCTAAATCTCTAATAACAATCTCCATTAATTCCTTGCTCTTAATTTTTGCCAAATCTTTAAAGAAATATATATTACATAGTTTGGAGTTATTTCGTGTTTTATTAAAATACTTGTTGTATATGCGAACTAGAAAATTATATTTTTTCTCCTTATTGTTTAAAATTGGCTTAAAAGATAATATTAATTCCCAAGCAGCGCATAATAATATTATTAATATACAAATCATAACCACCTTAATACCTATATTGCCATTATTTGAAGATTGTAAAAATCTAACAATCATAGCTATAAAAGCTACAATAAAGACTAATAAAATATTATTTTTAGTTTCTGCAAATTTTAGTTGTTCAAAGATATGCTTATGAATATCTAAAATTCTTGAATAAATTTCTTTGTGTTCCATTTTCTCTCCCTTAATTTAAATAAATCTCCCTTTGCAAGTCATCAAAACTTTGCTTTAAATTTTCTAAACTTCCAAATTCATCGGCCAATTCTCTAGAGCTACCCAAAGAACTAAGCTCTATAAGCGGTTTTAAACCCTCATCAAAATCTTTTATGCCGTATTCTTGATATCGATTCAGTAAAAATTCTATAAATTTTATAGCCTTTTCTTTTTGAAAGCGTTTCAAAAATTCGCTATTTTCTACTTGCAAAACACGTTCTTGCCTTGTTTTGATCTCGCTATTAAAACTTAAATGCGCCAAAACATCATATATATCACAATCTTTCTTTTCAAAAATTTCACTCAAATCTTTTAAGGCATCCTCATCCACTCCATCTTTTGCAAGAGCTTTTAAAAAATTCTCTCTATTGCTTTGGACACTCCAAATTTCACGTAATTTTTTCTCATCATCATAATACTCACTCAGCTTGCCTATCAAAAATTCCAAAAATTCCTTAGTGCGAAGTGGCTTACCCTCTAATCCCACATAACTTGTCACGATATCTAAAACTTTAAGTTTTGTCCCTACAAGATGCACAGTTACTCTTTTTTTCTCTTTGCTTTCTTCTTTTGTTTTCTTTATCTCTTTGGTGATTTTTCTTTCTTTTTCTTGCTCTTTTTCTTTGATTTCTTCTATTTTTTCACCATCCCATTTTGGATCGTAAAAAAGCTTAGTAGTGCCAACAAAATCAAGTATGGTAAAAAAGTCTTTACCTTCATACACTCTAGTTCCACGCCCAATAATTTGCTTAAATTCCACCATAGAACCTATATTTGCTAGTAAAACGATATTGCGGACATTTTTAGCATCCACGCCTGTTGTAAGCATTTTAGAACTTGTAAGTATGACAGGAAAGCTTTTATCATTGTCTTGAAACTGCTTTAGATAATCAATCCCTATTTTACCTTCATCGCTCGTTACCCTTACACAATAATCATCTTCTTTAACGCTTTTGTATTTATCTATAGCTCTTTTTACTTCACTTGCATGGGCTTGATTGACACAAAAAACGATAGTTTTATCCATAGGATTTATAAGCTCTAAAATTTTCTTAGCGATAAAATCATTATATCTTGGTAAAAATATATTTCTTTCAAATTCACTTTGCTTGTAAAAACCTTTTTCAAGATCCCCTTGTATCAAATCATTAGGATTATAAACATAACCATCACTCAAGCTTGTTTTGATGAGTTTGACTTTATAAGGTGTTAAAAAGCCATCTTCAATACCACTTTTAAGACTATAATCATAAACACTTTCGCCAAAATATTCATAAGTATCTATATTTTCTTCTTTTTTTGGAGTAGCGGTTAAACCGATTTGAGTCGCGTAAGAAAAATACTCAAGCACCGCTCTCCAACTTCCCTCTTCATTGGCTCCACCTCTATGGCATTCATCTATAATGATAAGATCAAAAAAATCTTTTGGATATTGAAGATAAAATTTGCTCTCTTGTTGTTCTTCGGTATTTTCTTGTTCTTTCGAATTTGAAGCTAAACTTTGATAAATTCCAAAAAAGACATTGGCATTTGTTATAATTTTTCCACCATTTTTCTTTATCTCTTCAGCGCTAATTGCCTTGCAATCACCCTCTATAGGATTAAATTCCCCTAAAGCTTGATCTCTTAAGGTAATCCTATCGCATAAAAATAATATTTTAGGTTTTTGATCTTTATTTTCTTTATTCCATTTTGCTTCCAATAAACAATAACATAAAGCAAAAGCTATAGTTGTTTTTCCTGTACCCGTAGCAAGAGTAAGTAAAATTCTATCTTTATCATTTATAATTGCTTCTATGACTTTATCAACCGCTATTTTTTGATAATACCTTAACTCTTTTTCTGGTATATACATCGGTTTTTGCGTTAAAAGTTTGTATTGCCACTCTTTAAGATTGCCATAAATTCGATCAAAAAGCTCTTTTGGAGTTGGAAATTTATCTATGTATTCTCCCTTAGAACTTCTCATATCGTATTCATAAATTTTTTCTCCATTGGTGCTATATACAAAAAATACATTTAAATTTTTTGCATATTCTATGCCTTGAGATAATCCATCTAAAGCATCTTTACTAAGTTTTTTAGCTTCGATTACGGCAAGATTTTTTCCTTCATATGTGAGCAAATAATCCACAAATTTTCTTTCGCCTCTTTTACCACCTAAAAGCTTTCTACCTGTTGTAAAATAATAATTTCTACGAATATCAGCTTCACTCCAAGAACTACTATAAAGCTTAGTATCTATAAATTTTACTCTAGTATCATCTTCTGAAAGAAATTGTCCTTGCATAATATTTTCCTACAAAAATATAAAATTGCAAAATTATAGCAAGACAAAACAAATTTTAATCAATTAATTGCTTTAACTTATCTAAACATTCCTCAATGATTCTATCAATCTCTTCCTTGCTTAACTCTTTTTGTGGTTTGGGGATAAAAACATAATTTTTATTAAAAGTTGGCCATTGCACATCATCCTTATAAGGATATAAACCTATACTTGGAATTTCAAGATTGGTAGCAAGGTGTATCGTTCCTGTGCTAGGACTAATCAGACATTTAGAGTAATTAAGCAAGGCGACTAAATTTAAGATATCTTCATTATTTTTAAAGATAAAAATTTGTTTATTTAACAAAGTATCTAAGCTATTTATTTGCTCCATAAATTCTTGATGGACTGCTTCATAGGTAGGAATGATAACTTTTTTCATCAAACTGGCTTTACAAATTAAAGTGATGTAATCTTGAATGCTTAGATTATATGAAGTTGTGATAGCAAAAGGGTTGATCACGATAAAATCTTTTTCTTTTAACTTGTAAGAATTTAAGAAATTTTGAATAAAAATTTCATTCTCGGCTGAAATTTTGATTCTAGTATCAAAGGATAAATTTTTAATTTTTTCATCAAAAAGTTTTGGATTGATTTTTCTTATACAATATGGCATTCTTGTTTTTATACTTTTATTTCTAAAAAATCGCTTCTTAAAACTAAAAGTGATGCAACGCGGATGAAAAAAACTTATCCATTTAAGCCTAGCAATGATATACTTAGCATTACTTTGCAATAAGAATTTAATTTCAAAAGATCTAGAATGATATGGAATAATATAATCAAAATGATAAGAATTAATTTTTTCTAAAATCGAAGTTAGATTTTCACTTTTAAAAGGATTGATCACTTCAAATCCATCAACAAAATCTAAATTTTCTACAAGAGTTTGGATATTTTTTCTACAAAATATAATCACCTTGGCATTAAAAATTGCTTTGAGTGCATAAAGCATTTTTAAACTTGCAATCATATCTCCTATAGCATAAGGGCAATAATACCCTACGCAAAGTTGCTTATACCCCCCCCCGTAAATCTATACTTTTCATTATTTATCTCCTTTTCTTAATTGATACATTCACATAAAAACATTTCACTTGTATCATCTTTAGCAATTCTTTTGTCAAAAGAAGAATATATAAAAAAGCACTCAAAGTCAAGCTCTTGTAAAATATTTTTTATTTCTTTTAAATCATAAAGATGAATTTTAAAATCCATAGTTTCACTTTTTAAAAGCTTATCTTTATCGTATAATTCATAAATTGAAGGTGAAAATTGAGTCTTTGTAAGCTCATCATAATGATTTTTACTTTTCAAAAACAAGTCAAAATTTTGCTTTGTTTTAACACTAACGCTTATTTTATAATCCTCATCATCTTTACATTTTGTCGCTATAGTATCAAGCGCAAAGACCAATCTTCCACCTTTTACCAAAAAAGATTTTAGTTTTTTTAAAAACTCTTTACACTCATTTACATCACTAATCAAACAAATCGAACCCGAACTTATAAAAATATAATCAAAACGTTCATGAGTAAAAAAATCTAAAACATCACTCTGCATAATCTTTGCGTTTGGCTCTTTTTCTTTTAGTTTTTCCAACATAAAAATAGAATTATCTACCCCGCTAATATCAAAACCGTGCTCTATAAAAGGGAGTAAAAAACGTCCACTTCCGCACATCATTTCTAAAATTTTATACTCTTTTTTAGCATAAGAAAGATAAAAATTTAATTCATCTTCAGGAGCCTTTGTATGCAAAATTTCATACATTTGCGTACATAAAACATCGTAATAATTTGCTTTCACTCTAAAACTATACCTTCATTGATCACAATTTCACCGATGATAAAAGCGTCGCTTGCCTCTAAAACCTTACTTACATTTGATGGATCAACTACCATCACTAAACCAACACCCATATTAAAACTTCTATACATTTCGCTTTCTTCAACTGCCTCGCCTATGGTATAGAAAATTTCAGGGGTTTTTAGATGATGTTTTCGGATAATGGCTCCCATTCCACGCGGTAAAACACGCGGTAAATTTTCAACCAAACCCCCACCGGTAATATGTGCTAAAGCATTGATAAAAGGTTTTAAAGTAAGAAATTCACGCACATAAATTCTTGTAGGCTCCAATAAAACATCGATTAAATTTTTCCCTTCTACTTTATCATCAAACTTCATCTTTAAACTTTCAAAAAGCACTTTCCTAGCTAAAGAATAGCCATTAGAATGAAGTCCAGAACTTGGAAGTGCTAATAAAATATCACCATTTTTTACAAATTTGCTTCGATCGATTTCATCTTCTTCAGCCATACCCACAGCAAAACCAGCAAGATCAAAATCATCTTTTGCATACATTCCAGGCATTTCAGCAGTTTCACCGCCGATTAAAGCACAATTTGCCAACTTACAACCCTTAGCGATCCCTTTAACAACGACTTTTGCAACATCCACTTCTAATTTAGCTGTAGCATAATAATCCAAAAAGAATAAAGGCGTAGCAAAATTGCAAATAAGATCATTCACGCACATTGCAACCAAATCTTGCCCTATGGTGTCGTATTTCTTTGCATCTATAGCTAAGCGAAGTTTAGTCCCAACTCCATCTGTAGCACTTAACATCACAGGCTTTTTAAAGCCACTTGGCATTCTAAAAGCACCTGAAAAAGATCCTATGCCACCGATAACATTTTCATTAAAAGTTTCTTTTACGAGTGGCTTTATAGCTTCAACAAAAGCATTACCATTATCTATACTCACTCCAGCATCTTCGTATGAAATTTTCATTAATTTTCCTTTAAGAAATAAAAAGTTATTTTAACGAAAAAAGTTTTAATAAGGCATAAGATGAAGAATGCTTTTTTTGTAACCGCTTCAATCGCTTGTGGCAAAAGCACTTTTATACAAATTGCAAATTCTATGGGATTTCAAAGCATCAGTGCAGATGAAATCGCTCATGAAATTTTAGATCAGCACTCTTTAGAACTTGCACAAATGTTTTCAAAATTCAATACAAAAAATCAAAAATTATTAAAAGAAAACAAAAAAATCGATAGAAAAGTTCTTGGCGATATTGTCTTTAATAACCAAAAAGCAAAAAAAATATTAGAAGATTTTACCCACCCAAAAATTAGAATGCAAATTTTAGAGCAAATGCAAATTTTAGAAAAACAAAATAAACCCTATTTCATTGAAATTCCACTTTTTTTTGAAAGCAAGGCTTATGAGAATTTAGGCAAAGTGATCTTGATATATTCCCCTAAAGAATTAAGTTTAGAAAGACTTATGAAAAGGGATAATTTAAATTTAAAAGCTGCCAAAGAAAGGCTTTATTCTCAAATGGATATCGAAGAAAAACTTAAAAAAGCGGATTTGATTGTAAAAAATACTGGCTCTTATGCCGATTTTGAAAAAGAATGTATCCAAATGATACAAAAAATATCCAAAGGAATAATTTGAAATTTTATAAATATTGTGCCAATGGTAATGATTTTATCATTACAAATGCTGATAAAAAAGAAAATAGAAGTGAGTTAGCTAAAGAAATTTGCGATCGCTACAAAGGCATAGGTGCGGATGGTTTTATCGTGATTTTACCTCATGAAAAATACGATTTTGAATGGGAATTTTATAACAATGATGGCTCTTATGCGAGTATGTGTGGCAATGGCTCAAGAGCTGCGGCACATTTTGCACATCATATCAATAAAACGCCATCAAAAATGACTTTTTTAACTGGAGCAGGTGCGATCAAAGCTGAAGTTGAAAATGATTTGGTAGAAATTTCATTTGGACAAGTTAAAAATATAAAAAGCCCATTTGAAGAATTTGGAAAAACTTGGCAAATTTGCGATACTGGAGTGCCACATTTGGTGCATTTTTGCAAAAATTTAGATAAATTTGATATCATACTCTGTGAGAAAATGAGAAAAAAATATAATGCAAATGTCAATTTTGCAAAAATTATAAATCAAAATTCTTTAGAAGTTCGCACTTTTGAACGCGGTGTTGAAAATGAAACTTTAGCTTGTGGAACGGGAATGGGAGCTTGTTTTTATCTTGCTTTTTTAGAACAAAAAATTCAAGATAAAGCTAGTGTGATTCCAAAAAGCGGAGAAAAAGTTGATTTTAGATTAGAGCATGAAAAATTGTTTTTTAAAGGAAAGGTAAGATACTGTTTTGAAGCAAATTATAATTTTTCTTAGTCTTTTTTTGAGTCAAATTTTTGCTACATCAAATTTAGAATATGGCTTTGGGGAAGATTATTATAATTTAAGTACAGAAGAAAAAAGGAAAATTTTTTTTGTTAAAATGAATGCAATGTTTGATGAAAGCTTTAAAGAAATTGCCAAAGAGCAAGATTTCATCAATGCATTTTTCAAATATGAATTTCAAAATGGTTTTAGATTGACAAATCAAGAAACTTTAGATAAACTCTTAGAACTTAGAGAAAAATATCGCGTAGAAAATCTCTTTGATTTTCATGAATATAAAAAAAGAATTGCTCTTGTTCCTAAATCTATGGGTATAGCACAGGCTTTAGTCGAAAGTGCAACCGGCACTAGTCGTTTTGCAAGAGAAGCAAATAATCTTTTTGGGGAATGGACTTGGGGAGATAAAGGCTTAATCCCTGATTCAAGACATCCTAATAAAAAACATAAAATTAAAATTTTTGATTCCTTGCAAGATAGTGTCAATTCTTATGTTTTAAATTTAAACAGACATTTTGCTTACGCTGATTTTAGAGAAGCAAGATATAAAGATATGAAGCAAGGTAAAAAAATTCAAGGTTTAGAGGCTATAAAAACATTGCACGCCTATTCTGAACTTAAAGGACATTATATAAAACTCGTTACAAAAATTATAGATAAATACAATCTTGAAAAATATGATAATTTAAATTTCAAACCAAGCTCAGAACTTTTTAAAACTAAAAACTAAGTGCGAATTTATCAAAAGGCAAAATTTCGAATTTAACCCCTTGTTCGAAAAAACTATCTTCACTCGAAAGGGTGATAAATATCACATTATAAATTCCTAATTCTAAAGCCTTGGAAAGAATTTTTCTAGCACGAATTTTAATCAAATCAATATCCAAAGTCGGACTAGAAATATAAGCGATTTTTAATCTTTTATTGAAAAAATGAAAATATTTATTGTAAAAAAAATCTTCTTGAAATTTAAATAACTCATTTAAAATTACATTTTCAAATAAATGTGCAAAATCCTTATAAATACAAAGATTATTCCTTAAACCAAAATCCCTAAAATAAATCTTTTGAAGTTTTTTTTCACCATGTATAATAGGATAAATGATATAGCGATTTTCAAGCTCTTTTATAGTATGATAAACACTATCTTTTGAAGTTTTTATTCTCGTTTTAAGTTCTAAAAATAATTTAGCAATGCTGATTTGCTGCCCTAGATTTTTGGCTAAATATTTTAAAATTTCAAGCTCTAAAAAATTAAAACTTTGTCTTAAAAGCTCATTTTTTTGACTCAATTCACTGCGTCCAGTTTGCAAAAAAAGCCCTACTAAGTGATTGATGGGTAGATTTTTTTTATTGATACTTATAAATTCTTCAAAATCAAAATAATCAAGCCAAAGTTCTTTAAAATCTTTAAAACGCAAATCTTTTTTATCTGTGCTTACTATAATAGGAATTTTGACATCTTGCAAATCCAAAGTAAAATCGATACCATAAAGGCAAAGAATTTTGATTTGATGATGATTTTGTAAAAAAACTCCAAGTTGTTTTAAACTCTCTTTTTCAAAACGTATATCACTTAAATTTAAAAATAAAATTTCTTCGGGTTTAAATTGGGATAGATAATTAAAAATTAAGGTTTTTTTACCTGATTTTTTAGGGCCTTTGGATGATATTGGCTTGTGAAATTTGCACCTTTCTTTCATAGCTTATTTCAAATTTGGGTGCATTTTCATAGAAAAAATTCAATACTTTCATTTTTTTCCTTTTAAAAAGGATATTATAATAATTTTTTCTTCATAAAAGTTTTAAAACTTTATAAATCATCACTAGACAAAGTCTTGGATGATGCAACCTTGTTCCTAAATTTAACACGATCTTATTTCCATTCTTAGAGTGTAAAGCTTGGACAAAATTAAAATGATGCCAAAAAATTTGCTCCTTGGGCAAATGATGCGTATAAAAATGATAAGAATTATTTTTTGTATGTAAGCTGTTATTTTTTATATTTTTAGAAAGTCCAGGAGCTTGAAAGGTATAAATTCTATCTACAGCAAATCCTAAACGTGCTATAAAAATTTGCGCTAAATATCCGCCTAAAGAATGTCCTACTAGAGTGATTTTTTTAAATTGAAATTTTGATTTGAGTTTTTTATAAAAAGAGCAAAGGGATAAATATTGTGCTTTGGGAATTTTATGATTTAAAATTAAAAAATCACTCCAAATATCTCCAAGATCAAATTTAATCGGCCTTAAATCACTCCCAGCAATGGCTAAAATAAATTCTTGAGTGTTTCTATCTTGAAACAAACTCGCTCTAAAACCACCTTTAGATTCTAAGAAATTTTCATTAATATGAGCGAGTAAAACGAAATTTTTTATAAAATAAAATGCTAAAAAGGATCAAATTTTCCTATGGCTATACCATTTTTATAAGAAAAATTTGTTAAAACCCTAAAGAGTTCTTTTTGGCTAACTTTAACAAAGATATCTTTTAAATCTAAATTCAAATAAGCAGCATGAGAAAGCAAAGAATAATGATACATTTGGATTAAATATTCTTTATTTTCTTGAAATTTGGAGTGTAATTTTTCTTTAGAATTTAATTCTTGAAGAGTTAAAGATTTTTGAGATGATAAATTTAAAAAGGTATCAAAATCATAAAGGGGTAAAAACCCCTTTTTAATTACATTTTGCAAGTGTTTTGTAAAGTGGAGCTAAGCATCCAAAGATTTTTTTCATATTTTGCAATATTTTCCTGTGCAAATGCAGCCGTAGTTGTATCTCCTGCTTTTTCTGAAGCCTCATTTAACTTTTTAAATTCAGCCAAAAGATACTCATAATCTTGTTTGATTAACTCGATCACTTCAGTTGGTGTAAAGCAATCTTTACCTACTTTAGGACTTTTAGCATTTTCCATTAAAACTTTTTGGCAAGTGATCGCTTTTTCACCAAGTTGCAAAACCCTTTCAGCACAATCATCAAAAAGCTCTGCCATTTCTTCATAAGCCTTTTCTGTGTATTCGTGGATTGAAAAAAATTGCAAACCTTTTACATTCCAATGATAATTATGGAATTTAATCCATAAGTGATGAGCGTCCGCTTGCATTTGTAATAATTGTTTAACTACTGACATTTTAAACTCCTTTTTTAATTTTTGAAAATTATAACATAAAATTCTTAAATAATAATTATTATTAGTTAAAAATTTATATCATAAATTTATCTAATAACTATTATACTCTTTTTATTTAAAAAATGGTTAGGATTTTAAAATATTTTTTAAAATCAATTTCCCCACTTCAACACCAGGCTGATTGTAGGTATTAATACCTAGCATTATGCCACAAGCTGAGGCAAAAAGCTCATAATAATACATCAAATAACCCGCATGCCAAGCATCAAGTTTTTCCATTTCTATAACATCTACGCTTAAATTTTCAGAAATCAAAGCATGCATTGTCGTATCACATTGTGCGTTTAAAAGATCGTGTAAATTGACTTTATTGCTCAAAGAATCTAAAAATTTAAAATGAATATCAGGAATTATAGGCGATTTTTCATTGTCTTTTACTTTTAAAAAAGTAATGGTTTTATTTTTTGGGCCATCCATGATTAATTGCAAGAAACTATGCTGATCCCTTGCACCTATTAAAGCAATGGGCGTAAGTCCTATGCGTTTATAACCTTGCTTTTTTCCAAGACTTTCTGCGATTAATTGAATATACCACTCATTAAAACCCTTAAAAACATCATCATAGGAAAAAAGTACATTGATATTTGCATTTTTATGCGTGCAATAATGATAAGCCTTTTGTAAAATTTCCTCTTTTTTATGGATAAAAAAATCATCAAAACAAGCCTTAGCACCTTCTAAAAGAGCTTTTACATCATAGCCACAAAAACAAAGTGGCACAATACCAACAGCTGAAAGAACACTAAAGCGTCCTCCAACATTTGAAGGAATAAAAAAACTTTTAATGCCTAAATTTTCACCTTCTTGATGCAATTTAGAATTCTCATCCGTAATAAAAACAAAATATTTTTTTAAATTAGAAATTTCAATCTTAAAATAATCAATGATCAATTTAAAAAGCGAAACAACCTCTATAGTGCTACCTGTTTTACTTGTGATTAAAAATAAACTTTCTTCTAAATTGAGTTTTTCCAGTACAGAAAATAAAGAATAAGTACTTGTATTATCAAGGATAAAAAGCTCTTTATCCTTGCTTTTTTGATTTAAAAGCATATCTTTTAAAGCCTTAACCCCACAACTTGATCCGCCCATTCCAATCAAAATAATATTTCTAACATGATCTTGTTTTTTGATAAATTCTAAACTTTCTTCAATGAGTGGCAAACTCGTATTAAAAAGATGATAATACCCTATTTCACCGCTTTGAACCTCATCATTGATGCGATAAGCATAAGAAGTAATGGTAGAAAATTCTACTTTTTTAAAAAAAATCGAATTTTTTAGCATTTACTCTTCTCATAAAAATAATTTGTCGCCTCGACAAAACCTTCAACACTACCGCAATCAAAACGCCTTCCCTCAAATTTATAAGCCAAAACCATACCATTAGTTGCTTGCGTTAAAAGTGCGTCGGTAAGTTGAATTTCTCCATTTTTACCCGCGTTTGTATTTTCTAAAATTCCAAAAATATCCGGAGTTAAAATATATCTTCCAATGATAGCTAAATTACTCGGAGCTTCATCAGGATCAGGCTTTTCTATCATAGAATTTACCATGATCAAATTCTCCTCTACTGTATTTCCAGCGATCACTCCATAATTACAAACTTGTTCTTTTGGTACCTCCATAACCGCTATAACAGTACAACGATATTTTTCATAAATCTTAACCATTTGTGCCATTACATTTAAGCCGTTTTCATTCACGCATAAATCATCAGCTAAAATAACCCCAAATGCTTCATCTCCGGTTAAAGGTTTTCCTTTAAGCACGGCATCCCCTAAGCCACGCATTTCATTTTGACGTGTAAAAGTAAAGGTACATTGATCGATTAAAGATCGTATGTCTTTAAGTAAGTATTCTTTTTTTGTCCCAGAAATTTGATGTTCTAATTCATAAGAAATATCAAAATAATCCTCTAAAGCTCTCTTACCTCTTCCTGTGACAAAGCCCATATTATCCATTCCAGCTTCTAAAGCCTCATCAACTCCATAATGGATTAAGGGTTTAGTAAGTATAGGCAACATTTCTTTAGGCAGACTTTTTGTAGCAGGTAAAAATCTAGTCCCATAACCAGCCGCGGGAAAAATACAAGTTTGAAGCATAATAATCCTTTAATTTTTAACTAAAAAATCTTTAATATTTAAATTAAAATCGTTTTAATCTTAAAACAATGATTTTACAAAATTTATGTTAATCTAAAAAATAAATAGCATCTTGATTAAACGCAAGAAGAATTTCGTCATACAAATTTAAACCGCTTTGGCTAAATTGATCTTGATTTAAGCCAAATTCTAAAATTTTATCTTGAGTTTTAATACGTACAAAAACAAAATCTTTTCTAGTTCTTAAAGCTATAATTAAACATTTATCAATTATAAAATCAAAAGCATAATCTAAATTATCTTTTTCTTTTGCAAAAGAAATTTTATAAGGATTTATGGCTATTTTGCTTGAATTTTTTTTCATATAAGGGCTAAAATCCATAAAACGATCAAAATAAATTCCCTTATTTTCAAGATCAAAAACATTAGTATTTTCAAATTCCAAAATTTCACCAGAATGCAAATAATATCTTTTTTGCGCTAAAGAATCTAAAAAAACTTTATCATGACTTGCAATTAAAAAGCCACTATTGTAAGTTTTTTGCATAAATAAAATTGCTTTTTTAAACAAAATGGCTGTTTTTTGATCTAAAAAAGCGCTAGGCTCATCCAATAAATAATACTTCGCACGAACACTCAAAGCCAAAGCAAAGGCAAGTTTTTGACTTTGTCCTGAAGAAAGTTCATTGGGATGTTTTTTAAGTAAACTTTTATCAATCTCAAGCAAATTAAAAGTTTCATCGATACGATTTTGACTTTCTTTTAAATCGATTTTATAAGTTTTTAAAAGAAATAAAAAATTTTTTTCAATACTGCGATTGAGAAATATAGGTTCTGGAAAAAGAAGATAAATTTGACGCTTTTCATCTGAATTTAAATGCGTTTTTCCAAAATAAGAAATATTTTCAAAATCCCCTTCAAGAAATTTAAGTATTCTTAAAAGCGTGGATTTTCCACTCCCATTTAAACCCATTAAAATACTGATTTTGCTAGTATCTAAAACTAATTTTTTAATATTTAAAATATTTTTTTGATCATAGCTAAAGCTAAAATTATTAAGCTCTATCACTCAACGCCTTTTAAATTTATAAATGATGCAATTTAAAACAAAAGCAATTGAGATTAAAACCAAAGCAAGGGCAATACCACTGGCAAATTCGCCTTTATTGGTTTCTAAAGAAATTGCCGTTGTAATCGTTCTTGTATCGTATTTGATATTTCCACCTACTATCATAGCCACACCCACTTCAGCTACAATACGCCCATAAACTAAAGCTATAACACTGATAAGAGAAAACCTTAACTCATGGATGATAATCATGATAAGCTTTATAGAATTTAAATGAAACGATTTAATAAGCAATAATTGCTTTTTACTGATATTTTCAACTAAATTCGCAAAAAGAGCTATTGCTATAGGCAAGGCGAGTATAAATTGGCCTAAAATTAAAGCTTTTATGGTAAAAAGTAAGCCAAGCTCCCCTAAAGGCCCACGATTTGAGATCAAAGCGTATAAAATCAAACCCACCGCCACGGTTGGAAAAGAAAGGCTTGTATCGATCATAAGCCTTAAAAAACGTTTAAATTTAAAATTAAAAAATCCCAAAACAAAACCCAAAGGAAAGCCCACCACTAAAGCTAAAACTACAGATATACTAGAACTCAACATGGTTGTTTTTATGGCTGAAATCACACTATCATCAGCGTTTAATAACAATAATAAAGCTTGTTTAAAACCGTCAAAAATATATTCCAAATTCACAAGTCCAGAAAATAAATTAAGAAATTTTAGCATA
The DNA here is from genome assembly GCF_005406215.1 of Campylobacter aviculae. Taxonomy (GTDB): domain Bacteria; phylum Campylobacterota; class Campylobacteria; order Campylobacterales; family Campylobacteraceae; genus Campylobacter_D; species Campylobacter_D aviculae. The sequence continues at coordinate 73,370 of NZ_NXMA01000002.1, forward strand.
ATTTATGTTAAAATCTTTCTACATTATATTTTGTAAATTTTTTTAAAGGAAAAAGATGAAAAAAACGATATTTCTAGGATTGTTTTTGGCTTTAAACATTCAAGCAGCAGAATTAAGAATGGCAACCACAACAAGCACCGACAATACAGGCTTACTCGATGGCTTACAACCTCTTTATAAGCAAGAAACAGGCAATACTTTAAAATGGGTTGCTGTTGGCACAGGCGCAGCCTTGAAAATGGGTGAAGATTGTGATGCAGATGTGCTTTTTGTGCATTCTCCAAAGGCTGAAAAGGAATTCATCAAAAAAGGTTATGGAATTGATAGAACCCCTGTAATGTATAATGATTTTGTCATTATTGCGGATAAATCTTTAGCGCCAAAATTTAAGGGTAAAAATTTAGAAGAGAGTTTAAAACTTATAAGAGATGAAAAATTAACCTTTATTTCAAGAGGAGATAAATCAGGCACCGATAATAAAGAAAAAAGCTTGTGGAAAAGTATAGGCAAAGTTCCAGAAAAAGAAAGTTGGTATCAACAAAGCGGACAAGGAATGCTTGCAAGTATTAAAATCGCTGAAGAGAAAAAAGGAGTGATTTTAACCGATCGTGGCACTTATATCAAATATGAATTTAATGAAAAAGGAAAACCAAATTTGATCATCGTTAATGAAGGTGATGATAGATTGAAAAATTTTTATTCTGTAATCGCAGTAAATCCAAAACATTGTAAAAATGTTAATTACACTGAAGCAAAAAAATTCATCAATTGGCTTACAAGTGACGATACTTTAAGTTTTATTGGCGGATTTAAACTGCTTTATAAACCTTTATTTAAAGTAGATGCTAAAACAAGAAAAGAATAAAGCAGGAAATTTCCTGCTTTATTTAAAAACCTTTTTCAAATGTACTTCATAATCACTTAGGTATTTTTCAACTTGTGGATTTTTTATGACATCATTGCATATAAAAGTTTCTAAGGCTTTCATACCTAAAAATTCATGAGCTTTGTGCAAGTGCCAATACACCATATCCACGCCCTTACCCTCAAAAAACTCATTTTGATCATTAAAAGCTTCAATAGGTGCATTCCAAGTTAAGCTAAACATATATTTTTTATCTTTAACTAAACCACCTTTTCCATAATTTTTTGTAGGATTTTCATGACTTCTTCCATCGTTAGCATAAAGTTTGCCATGCCCTACAGTAAAAACTTCATCGATGTATTTTTTAACAATCCAAGGCTCACCCATCCACCAAGCTGGCATTTGATAAATAATAACATCAGATTTTAAAAATTTTTCCAATTCTTCTTGTGCATTATAACCTTTATCAATGTGCGTTTGTAAAATTTCAAATCCCAAATCACTTAAAATTTTAGCAGCATGATTGTGCAAAGTAAGATTAAGTTTGCCATTTGAATGTCCAAACTCCTTCGCTCCATTGAGTAATAATATCGTCTTCATCTTCACTCCTTTGATCAATTTTTGTGCTAAAATTATATTTTAACTATAAACAATAGTCAATACGAAAAATAAAGTAATATACTATACTAAAGGAGTGCGTTTGATGATAAAAGATGAAAATTGCAATTTCAATGAATGTGGATTTAATTATACTTTATCCCTTATTGAAGGTAAATACAAAATGAGTATTTTATACTGCCTTTTTCGCAATCAAGTGATAAGGTATAATGAATTAAAAAGAATTTTAAAGCCAATCTCTTTTAAAACACTCACCAACACTTTAAGGAGTTTAGAAAATGATAAACTCATTATACGCAAAGAATATCCTCAAATTCCCCCTAAAGTAGAATACAGCTTATCTAAACGCGGACAAAGTCTCATTCCTATCCTAAAAGCCATGTGCGAATGGGGCGAAAATCACAAAAAGGATAAATTATGATAGAACTTATCGGCGATATTAATTTACAAAATTACATGGGTGAATGGCTTGAAATTGCTAGAAAGCCTAATTTTTTTCAACGGGCTTGTCAAAGCTCAAAAGCCAAATATACATTAAAATATAAAGGTGAAACTCCTTATATAGAAATAGAAAATTTTTGCCAAAAAGAAAATGAAATTTCAAGCATCAAAGGTAAAGCGAAGCTAAATGCTAATCGAAAATTAGCTGTAAGCTTTAATTTTTTTATGAATCTTTTTAACAAAACCAATTATGAAATTATTTTCATCGATACAGAATATCAAGTGGCTATTGTCGGAAGTCCTGATAAAAAATATCTATGGATTTTAGCAAGAAAAAAATTAGATGAAAAAACCTTGCAAGAACTTTTAAAAATAGCCAAAGAAAGAAATTTTGATATCAGCGATCTGATTTTTGATCGCTGATTATTCTTTTGTCATATCGATTACATAACGGAATTTTGCTTTTCCAGAAGTTAAATTTTCATAAGCTTTATCGATTTCTTGCGGGCTGATTAGCTCGGTTTCTGGATAAATTTTATTTTTAAGTGAAAAATCAAGCATTTCTTGAGTTTCAGCTATTCCGCCTATTAAAGATCCATAAACCCTTTTACCTGCTTTATGGATTAAGGTATTGATTTGAATTCCTATTTTATACTCAACCGGCGGAAGTCCTACTATAGCTAATTCTCCTCCAAATTTAAGCAAATCAAGATAAACAGAAGGATCATAAGGTGTTGGAATAGTTGAAATGATCAAGTCAAAACGCTCTTTAACCGCATCTTTATCCGTGCTTGTATAAAAAGAACTTACACCCATTGCCAAAGCGTCACTTTTTTTATTTTCATTTCTCGCAAAAACACTCACTTTTGCACCCATTTTAATCGCATATTTTACTGCCATCATTCCAAGTCCGCCAAAACCTGCTATAGCCACCAAAGAACCTTCTTTGATTTTTGAAAATTTCAAAGGAGAATAAGTGGTGATACCCGCGCAAAGCAAAGGTGCAACCTTTTCAAGAGGTGCATCTTTAGGAACGCAAATGGCAAATTTTTCACTCACGACTATATTGTTAGAATATCCGCCATAAGTGATTTCATTATTATGAAAAATATCCTTACTATTATAAGTGTAAATTGTTTTTCCATTTTCGCAAAATTGCTCTTGAGAGCGTTTACAAGCTTCACATTCTCCGCAAGAATTGACCATACAACCCACACCCGCATAATCACTTACTTTAAATTTACTCACATTTTTACCCACTGCGATAACTTCTCCAGCGATCTCATGACCAGGAACACAAGGATAAGTAGTTGCTCCCCACTCACTTTTTGCAGTATGCACATCACTATGACAAATTCCCGCGTATAAAATTTTTATCAAAATATCATTATCGCCTATGGCATGACGAGAAAATTCAAAAGGGGTAAATTTTGCATCTTTACTAAGCATAGCATAACCTTTGCTATGAATTCTTCCATTGTCTAAAATTTTATAATTCATAACTTCTTCTCCTTGATTTTTATAAGACGTTAAGATATGATTCTATTCTAGCAAAAAATAAGTAAAATTTTTAATAATTTTTGATAAAATAGACCTTACTATAAAAAATAAAATTTAGGAGAAAAATTTGGCAAAAGATGATGTAATAGAAATTGATGGCACAGTACTTGAAGCATTACCTAATGCGAATTTTAAAGTAGAATTAGACAATAAACATGTCATTCTTTGTCACATTGCAGGAAAAATGCGTATGCATTATATAAGAATTATGCCTGGCGATAAAGTCAAAGTAGAACTTACCCCTTATAGTCTTGATAAAGGACGTATCACTTTTAGATATAAATAAGCTATTTAAAAGTTTTTTTTCGATAGAATTAGCGTTTTGCGATATTTGTATCGAACTATGAAAGAAGTATTTTTAAAATCCACCACTTATTTTAAAAATAGTTGGTTGTTCGTAAAACCTGATGCAGTCGCAAATTAAGTGGAATTTACTTAAACAAGGAGACGCTCATGAAAGTGAGACCATCTGTTAAAAAGATGTGCGACAAGTGCAAAGTAGTTCGCCGTAAAGGCGTAGTTCGCATTATTTGCGAAAATCCAAAACATAAACAAAGACAAGGATAAACATGGCTCGTATTGCAGGTGTTGATTTACCAAAGAAAAAAAGAATTGAGTATGGACTGACTTACATTTATGGTATAGGACTCTTTAGTTCAAGAAAAATTCTTGACAAGACAGGAATTTCTTATGATAAAAGAGTGCATGAACTTAGCGAAGATGAAGCAGCAGCAATCAGAAAAGAAATCCAAGAAAACTATATGGTTGAAGGGGATCTTAGAAAACAAGTTGCTATGGATATCAAAGCTCTTATGGATTTGGGAAGTTTTAGAGGTTTAAGACATAGAAAAGGCTTACCTGTTCGTGGTCAAAAAACAAAAACAAATGCTAGAACTCGCAAGGGTAAAAGAAAAACCGTTGGTGCAAAATCATAAGGATAAGAAATGGCTAAAAGAAAAATTGTAAAGAAAAAAGTAGTTAAAAAAAATATAGCAAAAGGTATTGTATATATCAGTGCAACTTTTAACAATACTATGGTAACAGTAACTGATGAAATGGGAAATGCGATTGCTTGGAGCAGTGCGGGTGGTTTAGGATTTAAAGGTTCTAAAAAATCAACCCCTTATGCGGCACAACAAGCTGTAGAGGACGCTTTAAATAAAGCAAAAGAACACGGAATTAAAGAAGTAGGCATAAAAGTACAAGGACCAGGAAGCGGTAGAGAAACTGCTGTAAAAAGTGTAGGTGCTATGGAAGGAATCAAAGTTACTTTCTTAAAAGATATTACTCCATTAGCTCACAATGGTTGTAGACCGCCTAAGCGTCGTCGTGTCTAAAATATAAGAAAAATTTAGGAGATTATTATGGCAAGATATAGAGGACCAGTAGAAAAATTAGAAAGACGCTTTGGTGTTAGCTTGGCATTAAAAGGAGAAAGAAGATTAGCAGGAAAAAGTGCATTAGACAAACGCCCTTATGCACCAGGACAACACGGAGCAAGAAAAGGTAAAATTAGCGAATATGGACTTCAATTAAGAGAAAAACAAAAAGCTAAATTTATGTATGGAGTGAGTGAAAAGCAATTTAGAAGACTTTTCGCAGAAGCAGCTAGAAAAGATGGTAATACAGGGGTTTTACTCATCCAACTTTTAGAGCAAAGATTGGATAATGTGGTTTATAGAATGGGATTTGCAACCACTCGTCGTTTTGCAAGACAACTTGTAACTCACGGACACATTTTGGTTAATGGCAGAAGAGTGGATATTCCAAGCTTTAGAGTAGAAGCAGGTGCTAAAATCGAAATCATCGAAAAAAGCAAAAACAATCCTCAAATCACAAGAGCGATAGATCTTACAGCACAAACTGGAATCGTTGCTTGGGTTGATGTAGAAAAAGATAAGAGATTTGGAATTTTTACAAGAAAACCTGAAAGAGAAGAAGTTGTCATTCCGGTAGAGGAAAGATTTATTGTTGAGCTTTACTCTAAGTAATAGGGGCTAAATATGAGAAAAATTACAACATCTGCTTATACGCCAACAGAATTTACGATAGAAAATATTAGTGATACCGTGGCTAAAATCAGTGCTTGGCCTTTTGAAATTGGCTATGGAATCACTTTAGCACATCCTTTGCGTCGCTTACTTTATACAAGCACCATAGGCTATGCTCCAACTGCCATTCACATAGATGGAATATCTCATGAATTTGATAGTATGCGTGGTATGTTTGAAGATATAGCACTTTTCATTATCAATCTTAAAAAATTACGTTTTAAACTTAAAAGTAATGCTGATAAAGAAGTGGTAGAATTTAGCTTCAAGGGTCCTAAAGAAATTCATGGAAAAGATTTAAATAACAATCAAGTTGAAGTAGTAAATACTGATGCGTATTTGGCAACCATCAATGAAGATGCTGAACTTAAATTCACATTAATTATTGAAAAAGGTATTGGTTATGTACCGAGTGAAGAAATAAAAGAACTCTTAGACGATCCAAAATTTATAGCATTAGATGCCTTCTTCACACCAGTAAGAGAAGCGACTTATGATATTGAGAAAGTTTTATTTGAAGATAATCCCGACTATGAAAAAGTTGTTTTAACTATCACTACAGATGGGCAAATCACTCCAAATGAAGCTTTTCAAAATGCCTTAGAAGCTATGTATAAACAATTATCAGTATTTGATAAGATTACTAATGTTAGAAGCATGATTAAAAATCAAGCCACTAGCAATGAATTAGAAAATACTAAATTATTACAAAACATTACCGATTTAAATTTAAGTGCGAGAAGTTATAATTGTCTTGAAAAAGCAGGAGTTGTCTATATAGGTGAACTCGCTTTAATGAGCGTAAATGAACTTGCAGGACTTAAGAATTTAGGTAAAAAATCACTTGATGAAATTAAAAACATTATGGAAAGTATAGGTTTTCCTGTAGGAACTTCGAAATTAAGTGATAATAGGGACATATTAAGCAAAAAAATTGCTGAATTAAAAGCACAAAATGAAGGATAAAAAATGAGACATAAACACGGATATAGAAAACTTGGCAGAACTTCATCTCATCGTGCTGCTTTGTTAAAAAATTTAACGATAGCTTTAGTTAATAGCGGTAAAATAGAAACAACTTTACCAAAGGCTAAAGAATTAAGAGGGTATATAGAAAGACTTATCACTAGAGCAAGATTAGGTGATTTTAACGCACATAGAGTCGTTTTTGCTTCATTACAAGATAAAAATGCTACCAATAAGTTAGTAACAGAAATCGCTCCAAAATTTAAAGAAAGAAATGGTGGTTACACTAGAATTATCAAAACAAGAATTCGTCGTGGCGATGCTGCTGAAATGGCTTTTATTGAATTTGTAGCTTAATAAAATCCTAGCTTATGCTAGGATTTACTTCCTATCTAAAAAAACAATCCAAAATATTTTTTATTGTTAGAAAATCCCAAGCTAAGCTTGAGAATTTATCTTAATGTAAAGCTTCGTTAAGTTTGACTGCTTTTTTATTTAAAGCAACAATCATAACTCCGGTTGTAGAGTCTTGACGGAAATGAAGTCCGTTTAAGCCTTGAAGTTCTAAACCTTTATAAATCTCTTTATCAAAAGTAAAATTTGGATTAAGTTTTGCGAGTTCTTGAGCATCTTTTAATAAAAATTTAGTTCCTTCTAGCACTGCAATTCCTGCATCAACGATACAATTATCACCCAAAGGAACGCCGGTAACAGAATTAGCGCCTAAAAGACAAGCTTTGCCTATGCTGATCGCATTTCCGCTTGTTCCGCTTAAAACTCCTAATATAGAAGCTCCTCCGCCTATATCAGATCCTTCTCCCACGACTACACTTGAACTTATGCGACCCTCTACCATACAAGCTCCCGTTGTTCCTGCATTGAAATTCACATAAGAAGCGCCTGGCATAATCGTTGTTCCCGCTGCCAAAGAAGCACCCATTCTTACCTTTGAACTTTCTAAAATTCTTGTATTATCTTCAGGTATGATATGCGCTAAAAATCTTGGGAATTTATCAACAAAATCAATTTTTGGATATTGATTAGTCATCTTGAAACGCATTTCATTTTCTCTTAAATAATCAAGCTCTATAGGCTTATCATCACTCCAAGCAACATTGCTTAAAAGTCCAAAGGCGCCATTTAGATTGATACTTCTTAAAGGCACTTTTTTTGTAGAAAGCAAATAAAGTTTAAGATAAACGCTTTCAACACTTAAAGGTTCTTTATCTTCAAAAAGACATACAAAAGCAAATTCATCGTCTTTAAATTTTTCCTTAATCAACTTTAATAAATCGATATTTTTATGCCCTTCTTCTTCTAAAAAAGGTTTAAAACAAGATAAAGCAAAATCGATATCTTCTAGTTTTAAAACCTGTGTGAATTCGCTTTTATTAAAATCAACTTCAATACCCCTTTGCATAAAAGCTTCAAGCATAATCGTTGCTGAAGCAAAATTTTGCTCGTAATTAATCAAAGCAAAACTTGCTTGTAAAATTTTATTTTTATTGATTTGTCCTCTATCAAGCCTTGCTATACCAAAGGCTTTAGGAGTTCTATAGCCACTTTTTTGCTCAATTTGTTTGATTAAAAGTAAAAAATCTTCCTTGGTATTTATAGACATTTGATTCCTTTTTTTATTTTTAATGATTATATCAAAATAAAACTTGAATTCTTATTTTACAATAATTCGATTAAAGTAATTTTTACTACTTAAACAAACTGCTCAAATGCAAATGATATATGGTAGGTTTGCTTACTATGACTTGGCAACACAATATCACCAAAATTTTCATGATGGATTGCATCTGGTAAAATCTGTGCTTCTAAAGCAATTCCTTCATTTTTATTAGCCAAATTACCCTTATCTCGACTGAATGAAATATTTTGCCCTTCAATATTTTCAGGGGTATAAACAACAAGTCCATTACGATCAGAATACACGATAATCTGACGCTTACTTTCCTTATCTCTTAAAATAGCAACCGCTTTAGTCTTATAACCGGATTGATTGACAACATACGCTGTATCTAATCCACGAACTTCCTTAAGCACGGATTCTACATTTTTAAAATGGCGAAAATCATAAGGTGTGTTATCAACAGTGATGAATTTTCCAGTAGGGATTAAATGTTCATCGGTTTCTAAAATATGATCACTATTGATTTGTAATTCATGCGTTGTCAAATCACGATGATTGCTTAAGTTAAAATAAACATGGCACGTTGGATTAAACAAAGTATCTTCTTTGCCACTTGTCGCACTATATGCAATGCTTACTTTATTTTGATTGTCTAAAGTATAAACAATACTAGCTTGTATCTCTCCAAAAAAGCCGTCCATACTTTCATCGATCTTTTTTTGAAAAGTCACACTCATCCCATTTTCATCAACTGAAGTTGAATAATCCCAATTCCAAGTTGAAAAGCCATGTGGGCCCCCATGAAGAGTATTGCCATGATCATTTTGTGGTAATTTATAATGCTTTGCATTTAAATCATATGATGCGTTTTTGATTCTTCCAGCAACCCTACCGATTGATTTACAAATATTTTGAGGATTTGAGTAATAATCGTTGATATCATCAAAACTCAATAATAAATTTTGATGATCCCCGTTCTTAGTGGGAACTAAAAATTGATGCCAAATCGCTCCCATTGTGAGGCAGGAAATTTCTACATTATTATCATTGATTAATCGAATTCGTGTAACTTTTTCATTGTTATAATCACCAAATGCTTCTTGCAATATTTTCATTTTAATCCTTTCAAAAGTAAAGCGTCTTTCTACCTAAACATTTTAGAGACTATACCAAAATCAATCATATAAAAGCCAATGATACAACTCGCCTATAGCTACCTACCAAACAATGATTTCGCTGTTATATAACTTTCAATCTATATTCACACAATTAAAGTTTATTTTTTGTTATATTTAAAAATCAAAATTTTAAATTTCACTCAATGAAACCAAAACTCAAATTTTTCTTAATGCGAACAAGCGCTTTTTCCATTCATGATAGGTTGGATTGCAGAATTATCTGCTCCCCCTTCATTATTGATCTTTTCTATAAAATTCCAAATTTTTTCAGCTGCTATTAAATAACGCTTTGAACTCACGCTCTCAGGATGATAAAAACTCACCGGTTTTCCTTCATCTCCACCTTCCCTAACAATCATTTCAATAGGAATTTGTGCCAAAACTTCGCTTTTGTAAGCCTTAGCCATTTCTTCGGTAGTTCCCTTACCAAAAATATCATATTCTTTGCCATTATCAGGACATAAAAACCCACTCATATTTTCTACAATACCTGCGATTGGAATGTGAAGTTTATCAAACATATCAAGTGCTCTTTTGCTATCATCTAAAGAAACGGTTTGTGGAGTGCTTACACATACACCTGCAGTGATTGGGATGCTTTGTGCGGAAGTGATTTGCGCATCACCTGTTCCTGGAGGCATATCTAAAAATAAAACATCAAGTTCAGGCCAAATCACATCAGCAAGTAATTGCTCCATAGCTTTCATAATCATCGCTCCACGCCACATAAGTCCTTGCCCTTCCTCGATCAAAACTCCCATACTCATCATATAAACTCCATGAGTTAAAATAGGTTTTAGCCTTTGTCCAACCACTTCAGGTTGAGTTTTAGTTTCCCCGAGCATTCTTGGGATATTTGGTCCATAAATATCCGCATCCAAAATTCCTACTTTTTTACCCATTTTTGCCATAGAAATAGCTAAATTTACAGTTGTAGTTGATTTACCTACACCACCTTTACCGCTTGAAATCATGATGAAATTTTTTACTTGAGGAACGATATTTTTACCACTTCTTGAATTGCTTTTTTCATCAGGAATTTTTGGGGTAATGATATTGATTTCTATATTTTTAAAATTTAAAGATGATAAAACTTCACTAACATTTTTGCGAAGTTCATTAGAGACTTCAGGATTAGATGAGGCGATTTCGATATTGATAAAAGCTTCATTATTTTCTACTTTAACTTCTTTTACAAAATTAAAACTGACTATATCTTTTTCAAAACTAGGATATTTAACGCTTTTGAGTTTTTCTAAAATTTGTTCTTTCATAATTCTAACTTTCCTTAAAAAATTAAAAAATTATTTTACTCATAAAAATCTAAAATTTAGCTTTTTGTAAGTGTATAATATGGTAACATTATATTAGCTTATTTTATATAAAAATTACAAAATTTTGCAAGGAATGAAAAGTGCAAGAATTAAGTCTAATTATGCTAGCAGCTGGAAATTCTACACGTTTAAATATGGAAGTTAAAAAGCAATTTTTACGTATAGGAGAAGATCCCTTATGGCTTTATGCGACAAAAAATTTAAGTTCTTTTTATCCATTTAAAAAAATAATTGTTACTTCTGGTAATGTTTCTTATATGAAAAAATTTACAAAAAACTATGAAATCATAGAAGGTGGAGACTCAAGAGCACAATCTTTAAAAAAAGCCTTGGAATTAGTCGAAACAGAATTTGTTATGGTTAGTGATGTCGCAAGAGTTTTTATCAGCAAAAATTTATTCGAACGTTTGCTTGAAAATATCGATAAAGCAGATTGCATCACTCCTGCTTTAAAGGTTTGTGATACCACGCTTTTTGATGGACAGGCCGTACAAAGAGAAAAAATAAAACTGATTCAAACACCGCAAATTTCACGTACAAATTTACTCAAAAAAGCTTTGGAACAAAATTCTGATTTTACAGATGATAGCACTGCCATTGCAGCTGTAGGCGGGAAAATTTGGTTTATAGAAGGCGAGGAAAATGCTAGAAAACTAACCTTCAAAGAAGATTTGATTAAATTAAATCTTCCTAAACCTAGTTGTGAAATTTTTTGCGGAAATGGTTTTGATGTCCATGAATTTGGCCAAACAAGACCTTTGATTTTGGGTGGTATCGAAATTCATCCTAGCATGGGCTTAAAAGCACATTCAGATGGCGATGTTTTAGCGCATTCTTTAACCGATGCGATTTTAGGTGCTGCTAGTTTAGGCGATATAGGCGAACTTTATCCCGATACAGATATGAAATTTAAAAATGCTAATTCTATGGAACTTTTAAAAAAAGCTTATCAAAAAGTCAAAGAAGTCGGCTTTGAGCTTATAAATGCTGATATTTGCGTTATCGCAGAAACTCCAAAACTACACAAATTTAAAGAAGAAATTAGAGCCAACATAGCCTCAACCCTTAATATCAGCGAACACAGGATCAATGTAAAAGCCACCACTACAGAACAATTAGGCTTCATCGGCCGTAAAGAAGGTATAGCGGTTTTAAGTAATGTGAATTTGAAATATTTTGATTGGACAAAATTATGAAAGTTTTAATCATAGAAAATGAAATTTATTTAGCTCAAAGCATTAATGTAAAACTAAATAGTGCTGGATATCATTGCACGATTATAAATTCATTTGACGAATATAGCAATGAAAAGCATTATGATATTATATTGCTTTCTACTAATACAAGTAATTTTTTAAAGGCTGTGGAACATTTTAAACACAACATTATCATCTTATTAATTTCTTATATTAGCACCGATACGGTTTCAAACCCTTTAAAAATGGGTGCGAACGATTACATACAAAAACCTTTTATGATAGAAGAGCTTATAAGAAAAATCAAACATCATCAAGATTTTAGGAAATTTTCTATACTGAATAAATCTTATGAGAATTATATAAAATCTCGATTAAAAATGATTAAAATTCCAGAATATAATTATAAAAAATTAAAGCTTCCCATCATTTTAAAATCCAATATCCAAAGTTCTGCTGATGCATTTGTTTTTAAATATCTGAATGAATGCAATATAATGCTTTTATATATTGATTTAACTATAGCAAACTCTGTTGAAAAAGCTATCAAATCTTATATGGATAATACCTTATTATTTTTAAGCAATTTACAAATCCTAAAACCTTTAGAAAAAGAAAAATTATTTGATTTTATAAAAAATAAGAGTGTGATTTTGCATACGAATTCTAATATAGAAAATACAAAATTTCATTGTATTAATCTCAATGATAGCGAAAAAGATACAATAAGTAATGAAATTTTAACGCTAGATGAATATGCAAAATACATAATTTTGAAATACCAAAATACCTTTTCCGATACTGATCTTTCTAAAAAATTGGGGATCTCTCGTAAATCCTTATGGCAAAAAAGGAAAAAATATGATCTTAAGAAAAAATAAAAATATTGTTATCAATAAAAATGAACTAGGAATTCTTTCTCTTATCCAAGAAGGACTATTAGGAACTTGTACTCATTTGATGGATGAAAATGAAAATAGAGAAATTTTAAAAACTGGAAAATTTAAAGGCGAAAGTTTTCCTTATCCTTTAATTTTTTCTCCAAAAAATGCTAAAAATCTAAAAATAGGAAACAAAATAGAACTCCTTTTAAATGGAAAAATCGTGGGGCATATTGATTTAAAAAAGAAATTTAAAAATGATAAAAATTTCTCTAGTATTTTTAGATCCCATACTTGCTCTTTAGAAAACAATGGAGAAATTTGTATTAGTGGAGAAATAGAAATTTATAATTCTTCCATAAAAACAATAAAAGAAAATTTTAAACTTGTAAAAGAAAATCTTAATGCTCAAAAAATCACAGCTTTAGTTACAAGTCTTGATCCTTTACACAGAGCCCATGAAAGGATGCTTCGTTGGACTATAGATAAAGCGGATTTGGTTGTTATATTTTTAGTAGAATCTTTTGATAATGATGGCTTTGATTTTGATTTAAAAGAAAAATATTTGAAAAAATTTATTCAAAAGTATCTACCGCCAGATAGAATTTTTATTTTTCCTCTAAAAAATATTGATCTTTTTCATTCACACTTAAATCCAGGACTTGAAAGCATCATAGCTAAAAATCTTGGTTGTACTAAACTTGTAGTGGGACAAAATCACACTGGACTTGGAATGTTTTATGATGGAAATCAGCCAAAAACAATATTAGACGAGTTTTCAAAGGATTATGGTATAGAAGTGATTGTTTTACCTGAATTTGTATTTTGTGATATATGTCGTATGATAGTAAGTACTCGTTCTTGTCCGCATGGAAGTCATCATCATTTACATTATAATTCCCAATCTTTAAAAAATTTATTAAGATCAGGAATTATTCCACCAGCAGTTTTTATGCGAAAAGAAATTTCTAGTATGATTTTATCCTCTATTTTTCCAAATCGTTTTAAAAATTTACAAAAAATGTATAATGATCTTTTTGCTACAGATGGTATTTTAGAATATAAAAAAGATGAAGAATTTTATCAAAAGCTTTTAGAAACACATCAAATGTCTTATATAGTTTAAAAGGTAAAAAATGCAAAAAATTTTCTTAACTTTTTTTTATTCAGGTTGCTCTCCCAAAGCACCAGGAACTTTTGGAACCATTGCTGCTTTAATTCCTGCTTTTTTCATCTTAAAATATTTAGAGATTACAACCTTATTATTGTTAAGTTTTTTAATTTTTATTATAAGCATACGCATTATAGACGATTATGAAAACAAAACAGGAATTCATGACGATAAGCATATAGTGATTGATGAAGTTGCTGGGGTATTTTTAGCTTGTGCAATTGCGGCAAGTAGTGCAAATTCTTTGCTTAATTTTCTAATGGCTTTTATATTTTTTCGTTTTTTTGATATCACTAAACCTTCTATTATAGGAAAGATTGATAAAAAGGTTAAGGGCGGCTTGGGCGTAATGCTAGATGATATGTTAGCGGGTTTATTTGCAGGACTTTTAAGTGCGGTAATTTACGGAATTTTGCTTCAATTTAATCTTGTAACTTGGGATATAAATTTAAAAAATTTATTTTGAAATTTTACTTAAATTAATGAAATTTTAAATTTTATTCCTATATAATTAACCCTTAAAATTTCAAAAAAGGAACATTTAATGGCAAACCATAAATCTGCTGAAAAAAGGGCAAGACAAACTATTAAAAAAACAGAAAGAAATAGATTTTATAGAACAAGACTTAAAAATATCACAAAAGCTGTAAGAGAAGCAGCTGCAAAAAATGATAAAAATGCCGCAAATGAAGCTTTTAAAATAGCTAATAAAAGTATTCATGCTATGGTTAGTCGCGGTTTTCTTAAAAAACAAACTGCTTCACGTCGCGTGAGCCGTTTAGCTCTTTTAGTAAATAAAATTGCATAATTTTATTTTTAATGTTAGCTGATAAATTAGAACCTTTTTTAAAACGCTACGAAGAGTTAAATTCTCTTCTTAGCGACTCTGATATCATCAATGATATTGAAAAAATGACTTCTCTTTCAAAAGAACAAAAAAATTTAGAACCTATTGTATCAAAAGCCAAAGAGTATTTAAAAACTTTAGAAAGCATAGAAGAAAACAAAGCTTTACTTAATGATTATGAACTTGGAGAACTTGCTAAAGAAGAATTAAAAATTTTAGAAGAGTTAAAACCAAAGCTTGAAGAAGAACTTAAAATTTTACTTTTGCCTAAAGATCCTAATGATGAGAGAAATATTTTTTTAGAAATTCGTGCAGGCACTGGCGGAGATGAAGCTTCTTTATTTGTGGGAGATCTTGTAAAAGCTTATGCAAGATATGCGGAAAATCGTAATTATAAATTAGAAATAGTCAGCTCTAGTGAAGGAAGTGTGGGAGGATTTAAAGAAATTATAATGCTAGTTAAAGGTATAGGAGCTTATTCTAGACTTAAATACGAAGGGGGTACTCATAGAGTCCAAAGAGTTCCCCAAACAGAATCTCAAGGAAGGGTCCATACCTCAGCCATTACTGTAGCCGTTATGCCAGAAGTTGATGATATTGAAATACAGATTAACCCTAACGATTTAAAAATCGATGTTATGCGTTCTTCAGGACACGGCGGACAAAGTGTTAATACCACTGATTCAGCTGTTCGTATCACTCACATCCCTACTGGCATAGTTGTTGTCAATCAAGATGGAAAAAGTCAGCATAAAAATAAAGAAAGTGCAATGAAAGTTTTAAAAGCTAGACTCTATGAAATGCAAGAAAGCGAAAGACTGGCAAAAGAAAGTGAAGCGAGAAAATCTCAAGTAGGGAGTGGAGATAGAAGCGAACGCATACGCACTTATAATTTTCCTCAAAATCGCATCAGCGATCATCGCATCAATTTGACTTTATATCGCTTGGATTCTATTATGCAAGATGGACTTTTTGATGAAATCATCGAACCTTTAATTGCTCATTATCAAGCAGAATCTTTACAAGAGCAAAATTTATAAATTGCTCTTGTATAAAGTTAGTGTTTATGTGGGAATTTGTGTGGATTTCCATTTGCTCCTGCACTTGCATGGGTAATTTTACCTTGATCAATATCATATGCTTGTCCAAAACCTTTGACAAAGCGTCCTTTTCCAAATTCAAGCTTAACCAAATGAAAATCAAGCATTTTTCTTATAGTTTTTATACCGCCTTCTCCGCCGGTTTGCCTTTCAAATTCATCATAGATTTTATCAAATTGTTCTCCTCTGTCTATAAAACTTGCATTAACTCTATAACGCAATCTTTTACGAAGTATTACAGAAGCCGCCTTGCTTTCATCTTCTAAAAACATAACTTCTATGTTATTTGGATTTTTCTTAATATTGCCAAAATGTTCACTAACTTCACTGATATAGATATAATCTCCCCAATTTGTGGTTACAAAAGGCGCATAAGAACATACAACCTCATTGTTTTCATTTAATGTTGCTAAGCATACAGAATTAAAACTTAATTTAAATTCTTCAATTTCTTTACCAACTCCGTGAAAATTTTCTTCTGCTTTCGCACTCATACAAAGAGATATTATAGTATCTTTTAATGTTTCCTCATTGGCTTTTTTTGGAAATTCTACGCGCAAATTTTCGCTACCATTATAAACTATATCTAAACCTGTAAAATCAACACTTTGCAATCTTACATCTTTTGGATCTTGTATGCCACCAAATTTTTTACATAGATCAATCAAATTTGATTGATGGTGTTCATTCATATGGGAAATAATACTTTCTAAATTCATTTTATTCCTTTTTTTCATAAAAATTTTTATTTAAACATAAAAATGATATCAATTATCAAATTAAAAAAATCTTAAAATTTTATGTATGATATTGAATTTAAAAAATTTATGTATTTTTAAGATAATAAACGATAAATTTCACTTCTAAATTATGATATATATTATCATTATTTATTTAAGGAGTTGAAATTGTATAAAAATTTAAAACTGATAAAAATACCGATATTATTAAGTTCTTTACTTATTGATATAAACGCGGAAGAAATTAATCAAGAAACTGATATAAAGCTCGATAAAGTCATTGTGTCCGCGAGCGGTTTTGAGCAAGATTCTGATAGTAATTTAAGAAATGTTATAGTTATAGAAGGTTCAGAACTGCAAAAAAAAGGTTTTAATTCTGTAGAACAAGCCTTGGAAAGAATTCCTGAAATCAATTTTGTAAATTTCGGACTAGGACGCAATGTCGATATGCGAGGTCAAGGTGATAAATCTAATGTTGCTGTTAAAGTTATGGTAGATGGAAAATCTATAAACATGCTTGATAATTCTCATGGGATAACTCCGATAAATAGTATCAATATTGATAATATCGAACGTATAGAAATCATTCTAGGTGGAGGATCTGTACTTTATGGAAATGGGACTCGTGGAGGAGTGATTAATATCATTACAAAAAAGCAAAAAGAAAATGCATTTTCTATTGGTATAAAAGGGAATGGGTATAATCACCATAAACTTGGCGGAAATTTAGAAATCAACATGGCTAAAAAAATAAATGAAAAACTTGCTTTTAATTTTAATATAGAAGGTTTTAATATAGATGGCTATCAAGAAGGTTATAATGAGAAAGGTTATTTTATCAATACTAAAACCTACATCAATCCAAATGAATATAGTGATTTAATCTTGGGTTATAACTATTTTAAAAGTAAAAATACGGGTAGTGGGTATTTAACAAAGGCACAAATTGAAGATAATCCTAAACAAAAAGGTAACAGTGAAAGTATTAGTTCAATCAATAGACCTGAAATTACTTTAGATTATCACTATTATCTTAACGATCAATGGGAATTTGATCTAGCTAGCTTTTGGCAAAATCAGAAAATAAATTATCTTAAAGATGTTTCTACAATGGGTTTTGGAGGAATGAATATACCTGTATATCAAGATGGAAGCAATTTTGAAGATACAATTACAGGCGTTAATCTTAAAAGTAAATATAATTACAAAAATAACTCTTATCTTGTTTTTGGTTATGAATTTGCAAATCATGATGCAAAAAGAACGAGTATTATCCACTATGATGTAAATATCCCAAATGTGTTTTCAATCAATCACACTATGACAACTCTTATGGATATGAATAAACAAAGTCATTCCATTTTTGCTCTTGACTCTCATGAATTTAATGATATTTTCAGTATTTCTAGCGGGGCTAGATATGAATATAGTCTTTATAAGACCGATAGAAACTACATAAGCAAAATGATCATTTCTCAAGCACCTAAAAATAATACAGAAGCATTTAGCACTGATAATAAAGGGGATAATATTGCTTTTGAAATCACTCCAAATTTTAAATACTCCAATACAGGAAATGTATATCTTAAATACGAAAGAGGATTTATCTCTCCATCTCCTGCACAATTTGTAAATAAAGATCAAAAAACACAAAAATACTATTCTTCAAATTTAGATTCTGAGACTTTTAATACTTTTGAGCTAGGTATGAATGATTTTTGGTGGGATTTTTACGGGATTAATTTAACCCTATTTTACACTTTAAGCAAAAACGAGATCTCATATCTTGGAAATCCGCATTCTGAATCCGGTGCGTTTTGGAAATATTATAACATAGATCAAACAAGTCGTATCGGGGCAGAGCTTAATCTAAGCCAAAGTTTTTTAAATGATGAATTGATTTTTAGACAAAGTTTAGCTTATATAGACGCTAAAATTTCAAAAGGTGTTAATGATGGAAAAAGAATTCCTTATGTATCAAAAATAAAAGCTACAGCCGGAGTTGAATACTTTATCAATTCGAATTTAAGCACTTTTTTGGATCTAGCATATTATTCTCGATCTAAAGACAGTGGAGTTATAGATGAAAATACTGGAAAAATGAGTAAAAATAGTTGGATAAAAGATTATGCACTCACCGATATAGGCTTGGCATATCACTATAAAAAGCTACAAATTTTTGGAGGAATTCGAAACCTTTTTGATAAACAATATTACACCTATCAAGATAGTGTCAATAATCAATACCTAGCTGGAAATGGTAGAAATTATTATTTAGAGTTTAAATATGCTTTCTAAAAATCTTTTTTGGAGTATAGGTATTTTTATAGCTTATTTAAGTATCGCACTTATCTCCCTTTGCTTAGGGGATGAAAATTTAAGTCCAAGCAAACTTATTTCTTATCTTTTTTCAGAAGATGAAATCTTGCGTCAAATTATAATAGATGGACGCTTACCGCGTATTATCATGGCCATTTTAATTGGAATGCTTTTAGCAAGTAGCGGAGCTATCACACAAAATGTCTTTTCAAATCCCATAGCAGATCCTTATATTATCGGTATAGCTTCGGCAGCAACCTTTGGTGCAGTTTTGGCGTATTTGCTAAAATTACCTGATTATTTTTATGGAATTTTAGGATTTTTTTGTTCAGCTTTTTTTACCTTAGCAATCTTTAAAATTTCTTCAAAATCTTCCATAGCCACATTACTCATTATAGGAATAGCTATCTCGTCTTTTTTAGGAGCTTTCACTTCTTTTTTTACCTATCTTATAGGAGAAGATTCTTTTAAGATAGTCGCTTGGTTGATGGGAAACATAGGATCGGTTTCTTGGTTTGAAGTTATGATTTTAATCCCTCCTTTGATTTTTTCTCTATCATATTTTTATATACATAAAAATGAACTCAATATCATTTTAAGTGGAGATGATGAAGCAAGAAATTTAGGAGTGGATGCAAGCAGACTAAAAATCAATCTGCTTATAGTTTCTTCTTTGGCTGTATCTTTTGCTGTGGCCTTTACAGGTCTGATTGCCTTTGTAGGTCTTATTATACCTCATACAGTAAGACTTTTATTTAAAAATTATAACAATATCTTAGTGATACCTTTTTGCACAGCTTTTGGAGGACTTTTTTTACTCATCTGTGATACTTTAGCAAGGACAATTATAGCACCTGTACAAATTCCTATAGGGATTTTAACCGCTTTTATTGGATCACCTATATTTTTATATTTAGCCTTAAAGGTTAGGAGATTTTTATAATGTTAAAAATAAAAAATTTAAATTTTTCCTACAATGAAAAAGCATTACTAAAAAATATCGATATAGATCTTAAAAAACAAGAATTTATAGGAATTTTAGGCCCTAATGGATCAGGGAAAAGCACTCTTTTAAAACTCATGCTTCAAAACTTAACCCCAAAAAGTGGAGAAATAATACTTTTTGATAAAAATATTAAGGATTTTAAACTTAAAGAATTTGCTCAAATTTGTGGATTTGTTCCCCAAAATTCAGAGCTTAGAACACCTTTAAAAGTCATAGATACGCTTTTGATGAGTAAATATATTCACTTAAAAAATACCTTTAAAACTTATTCTAAAAAAGATATTTTAGAGGTCGAAGAACTTGCAAAAACATTAAAATTAGATGGATTTTTACAAAGAGATATATTGTCTTTAAGTGGGGGTGAATTCCAAAAAGTATTGTTAGCAAGAGCCTTGCTTAAAAAACCAAAAATTCTATTTTTAGATGAACCTACCTCAGCACTTGATTTAAATCATGCTATTGAGCTTTTAAGTTTTTGTGAAAATTTAATTAAAAAACAAAAAATTACTATTATAGCTATACTTCATGATCTAAATCTTGCTTCACTATTTTGTGATAAATTACTTTTTTTAAAAAAGGGAAAAGTGCAATATTTTGGCACTACCAAAGAACTTTTTAAAAAAGAAATTTTAAAAGAAATTTACAATTTAAATTGTGAAATCATTTACCAAAACTCAAAACCTTATATTTTAGCTTTAAAGGAAATAAAATGAAAAAAATACTGATTTTATGTATGATGTTGTTAGGAATAATGCAAGCAAAAGAACGCATTATAGTACTTGATCCTGCAAGCGTTGAAACACTTTTTATGTTAAATGCAGATGATCAAATTGTAGGCATTGCTTCTTTACAGCATTCAAACATTTATCCTGAAGACAAAACTTCTAAAATTCCAAGTGTAGGTACTTTTTCAAATCCATCGGTTGAAAAAATCCTCTCTTTAAAACCAAGTTTGGTGATTTTAAGTTCTTATTCTCTGAATTTAAAAGAAAAACTTGACAATTTTGGTATTAAAAATATCAATTTAAAAGCAGAGCGTCTCGATGATATAAAAGATAACATACAAACTCTTTCAAAAATCACACAAAAAGAAGAACAAGGAAAAAAACTTTTACAAAATTTTGAAAACAATTTGAAAAATTTAGAAAAAAATCCTTTAAATAAAAGTGCGATATATCTTTATTCTAGCAAACCTTTAATGGCTTTTAATGATAATTCTCTAATCGCTGACATTTTAAAACTTATTGGGATAAAAAATTTAAGTCCAAAAAGTGATATCGCACGCCCTATAATATCAGCAGAATATATACTCAAACAAAATCCAGATTTGTTAATTCTTGGCATTAATGCAAATCATCAAAGTTTGCTAAATTCTAATACTTTACTAAAAAATACAAAAGCAGCTAAAACAGATCGAATCTATAGCTATAAGAATACGCATATATTATTACGATTAAGCCCCAAAATAACAGATAGAATAAAGGAATTTAAAACCAAACTAGAAACACTAGCCCCCTAATCTTGTTTTAAAAAATTCACAACTTTGACAAAGCCTTTCGATGCGCTTATTTGCCTCGAAAGATTTTTTCATAAATTGCAAACGCTCGGATTTAAGAAGGCTTTGAAAATCTTTTTCAAACACATTGCCCAAATTTATATCCCCTTTTGTGTCTAAACAGCAAGGGACTAAAGTTCCATCACTTAAAATTCCAATCTGTTCTTTTAAAGCATAACATTTTCCATGAAAATATAAAGGAGTGTCGCTTAAATTTGGCCATTTAAAAAGTGTATTTTGGTGAAGGATAATATGTCTTGCTAAATGATTTTTTATTAAAGCATTATCAATATTTTTTTGAAATTCTTTAGATAAAAATTCATAAATAACTAGATTTTCTTTAGGTATTTTAAAATCTGCACCCAAATTCCAAAGTCTAAGATTGATAAAACTAGAATTTTTATTTTTTAAATGTTCTTTACAAAATTCTATAATAGGTTTAAAATATTCTTCTAAAGAAAGTTTATTTTGGCTTAAAAAAGCCATTAAAGAAATATTGATTTGATATATATTATCATAGATTAAAAGCAAATTTTTATTTCGATCGTTAAAATAAAATCCACTTGTGGTAATCTCAAGTTTCATTTTGTATTCTTTAGCAATTTTTAAATAACTCTCTAAATCCGGCAAAAGTAAAGGATCGCCCAAAAGATGCAAAGTAAAAAGCTTGGATTGATTATGAATTTGTTTAGCCAAAATATCAAATTTTTCTATGCTCATAATCCCACGAACTGCTTTTTTTGAAGGGCAAAAATCACATTTTAAACCACAAATATCACTTAATTCTATATAAATTTTTTTAAATTTCATTCTTTGATTCCAAAAAACAGTTATTTTACCAATTTTCAAGTAAAATGGTAACATTATTTATAAAAATTCTTATTTTTTTATTTCTTTGCTTAGGTATTTTAAAGTATTTAAAAAAATCGTGCTACACTTAAATTAAAAACTTATAATATTAAGGATTCGTATGCAAAAATCTACTCATAAAATCCGTTCTATTATAGCTGCAAGTAGTGGAAATTTAGTAGAATGGTTTGATTTTATATCTATGCTTTTACAGCAACATATTTTGCTCATACCTTTTCAACATCAGATAATCCTACAATCCAACAAATCAATGCTTTTGGGGTTTTTGCTGCGGGATTTTTTATGCGCCCTATAGGTTCTTGGCTTTTTGGTTCTTTGGCTGATAAAATGGGTCGCAAGAAATCTATGGTAATATCTGTAATTTTGATGGCTTTAGGTTCTTTTATGATAGCAGCTTTACCAAGCAAAGATACAGTTGGTGATCTTGCTATCATCTTACTTTTAATAGCAAGACTCATACAAGGTCTTAGCGTGGGTGGAGAATATGGCATAGCAGCAACCTATCTTTCAGAACTCGCCACAGAAGGAAAGCGTGGTTTTTACTCTTCTTTTCAATATGTAACTCTAATAGGCGGACAACTTCTAGCTGTTGCGAGTATTAGCATAATGTTTTTATTTTTTAGTATTGATGATATGAAGAAATACGCTTGGAGAATACTTTTTATCATAGGTGGAATTTTAGCACTTGGTTCGCTTTTTGTAAGAAGGATGATGCATGAAAGTGCCGCAAAACTTCATCAACATGAAGATCGTGGAACCTTAAAAGCATTATGTAAATCTTGGAAACCTTTTTTAATAGTACTTGCAATAACTTCTGGAGGTTCTTTGGCTTTTTATACTATTACTACTTATACGAAAACCTTTATAGAAAATGCGGGTATGGATAAAATGCTTGTTAATAATCTTTTTTTGGGTGCTTTATTTATACTTATGATCATCCAACCTGTTTTTGGTTATCTAGGAGATAAAATAGGACATAAAAATTCTTTGATTGCATTTTGTATTTTAGCCCTTGTAGGAATTTATCCTATTTTTACACTGGTAGCTAAAAATGCACAAAATAGTTCTTATTTGATATTTATCTTAGTGGTCTTATTATTTATTATTTTAAGTTTTTATACTTCAGTCGCTGGAATTTTTAAAGCCAAACTTTTTCCTGAACATGTAAGAGCCTTAGGAATAGGTCTAGGTTATGCTATCTCAAATGCTGTTTTTGGAGGTTCTGCTCCTTGGATGGCCTTACAGTTTAAAAATGCAGGTATGGAAAATGGCTTTTTCATCTATATAGCTATTTTTACAATCATTATGCTTATAGCCACTTTATGCTTACCTAAAAAATCAGAACTTAATTAAATTTAGAGCTTTTAAAGAAAGTATTGACAATGGAATGTGTTTTAGTTCTTTAAATTCTTTAAATTCATAATCTTTAGTTTTAATTTTTAAAATTTGATGATAGACCTTAACATTGATTTTATATTTGGTATAACTGTGTTTAAATTCTCCCAAATATTTCATATTTTTTGTGAGTTTAAATTCGCTTTCTTTAAACAAAGGAAAATTATACATACCTTTATAAAGTTTTTCTTGACTTTTTTTAATTGCAATTTGATTTTTATATTCTATAAAAACAAGAAATAAATTCAACTTTTCATAAAGAATTTTTTTATTTTCTGGGTAAGATTCTGGATTAAATTTAGCTTTGCAAAAATCATAAAAAGGACAAACGCCACATTTTGGATTTTTTGGCAAACAAACTAAAGCACCTATATCCAATAAGGCTTGATTGTGGTTAAAAGCATCGTTTAAATTTAAAATTTGATAAGCCTTTGATTCAAGCTCTTTCATATTTGCATTTTTTAAAGCAAAAAGCCTACTTAAAACACGGCGAATATTTCCATCTACAAAGGCGACTTTTTGATCATAAGCAAAACAGGCAATTGCACCCGCTGTATAAGCTCCAATACCGCTTAATTTTTTTAATTTTTCAGGCTCTTTTGGTAAAATACCACCGAATTTTTCTATACACTCTAAAGCTGCTTTTTTTAGATTTCTAACACGACTATAATATCCCAAACCCTGCCAAGCTTTTAACAACTCTTCCTCTTTAGCTTCTGCAAGAGTGAATAAATTTGGAAACTTAGCTAAAAATGGAAAATAAAATCTTTCCAAAACGGATTTTACTTGAGTTTGTTGCAACATAATTTCACTGATATACACACCATAAGCTTTGTCAATATCTTTTAAACGTTCATCACATTTTAAGCTTTTTAAATTCCTCCAAGGTAAGCTTTTGCGTCCATTTTTTTCATACCAAAAAAGTAAATTTTCTTGAAGTTTTTTAATGTTGTGTTTTTGCATGAAGCAAAGTATATCAAAAATTTTAAAATTTTTTTGATAAAATAAATAAAAATAATTTAAAAAGAGGAAAATATGTTAGCTTTTTTCAAAGGTTTAGGTATAGGATTTTTATGTCTTTTGCTTTTTATTGCCGGAGTAGTTTTTAATGTTGAGTTTTTAGAGACAAAAAACTCTAATCAAGCTTTAAATTTTTCAAGAAATATAGAAGTAAATACAAACTTAAAACCTGATGAATTTTATGCAAATATCAATTTTTGGGCAAATGAAAATCTTGATACAAAGATCACTCTAAATGATGAAGAAAAAAGTCAAATTGCCGATACTTTTAATCAAATCACACAACGCATTAAAAAAGATAATTTTTGCAGTGGAGGAAGTTTTTCTTTAGAGCCTAACTTTTCTTATAAAGATGGTATGCAAACCATAAAAGGACAAAGACTGAACGCGAATTTAGAATGTGTTATTAAAGAAAATGAACTTGACAATTTTAATCGCTTTTTAAATGATTTGAATTCTATAATTAAAAAAAGTCCATTTGTAGGAGTTTCTATACCTACTTTAGAACCTAAATTTTCAAAAGAACTTTTAGAAGAAAATAAAGAAAAACTTTACAGCAAACTTTTACAAAAAGCATATTCTTATGAAGAAATTTATTCTAAAGATCTAAATAAATCCTGCATACTACAAACACTCAAAGCAAATTTAGATCCAAATATATCACCAAGAATTTTCGCTGCAAAATCAAACGATATGCAACTGACTTTACCTAATATAAAAGATGCAAAACAAAGCTTAAGCGCGACAGCTTTATTTGATTGTAGGTAGCCAAAATAAACTCTCTTTAAGTTTATTTTGATAAAATTTTGTCTTTAACTTTGCGGGAATAGCTCAGGGGTAGAGCACAACCTTGCCAAGGTTGGGGTCGCGAGTTCGAATCTCGTTTCCCGCTCCATATCACCCGCCCGGGTGGTGGAATTGGTAGACACAAGGGACTTAAAATCCCTCGGAATTTTTCTTCCGTGCCGGTTCAAGTCCGGCCTCGGGCACCACTTCGAATTATCAGGGCGACATAGCCAAGCGGTAAGGCATGGGCCTGCAAAGCCTTGATCTCCGGTTCGAATCCGGATGTCGCCTCCAAAAGGCACAAAAACTATTTATAAACTTATCGGGAGATGGCTGAGTGGTCGAAAGCGGCGGTCTTGAAAACCGTTGAGGGTAACACCTCCAGGGGTTCGAATCCCTTTCTCCCGGCCACTAACTTCTTTAATATACTATACAAAAATATAATAATATTATATAATCATTCTAAAAAGAATTTTAGATGGAAAAAATGAAAGAATTTTATATGCAATTAGCCTTAAATGAGGCTTGGAAATATCAATTTTTAACTTATCCTAATCCAGCAGTAGGCTGTGTGATTTTAGACAAAAATGAAAAAATATTAGCTATAAAAGCACATGAAAAAGCAGGTTTAGCACATGCAGAATTAAATGCGATTAGCTATGCTTTTAAAAAATTAAAACCTGAAATTTCCTTACCTAAGGAAGCTAATGCTTTGCATGATTTTATTTGCAAAAATCATCAAAATATGTTTAAAGGAGCGATTGCCTTTGTTACCTTAGAACCTTGCTCTCATCAAGGAAAAACTCCACCTTGTGCGAAACTTTTTAGTGAGCTTGGTTTTAAAAAAATTTTTATCAGCGTTAAAGATGAAAATGATATCGCAAAAGGCGGAGGAGATTTTTTAAGAAAACATGGCATAGAGGTAGAATTTGGTATACTCGAAAAAGAAGGAAAGGATCTTTTAAAACCTTTTTTAAAATGGCAAAAAGGACAATTTAAACTTTTTAAACTCGCTATTTCCATGAGTGGTTCGCCTCTTGGAAAAATTGTTAGCAATGAGTTAAGCAGAACTTATGCTCATAAAATTCGTTCTGTTATTGATTTATTAGTAGTAGGCGGAGAAACTATCAGGATTGATAAACCAACACTCGATGCAAGACTTTGCCAAGGAAAAGCACCTGATCTTTGTATTTTAAGTCGTAATAAATTAGAAAGTTTTGACCAAAATATCCCTTTATTTAAAATTCCAAATCGAAATATATATACAGAAATTCCTGAAAAAGCTAAATTTATCATGTATGAGGGTGGAGAAAATTTCCTCAAAAATTTTAAAAATGAGATGGATTTATTTTTAATTTTTCAAAGTTCAATTCTAAACAATAAAAAAAATGTTACAATACCTTTAAATTTAAAACCGCTTTATAAAAATTTTTTAGGAAGTGATACTTATGGCATTTATGAATCTGAATAAAATTTTTCGCGTAAAATATGATTTTAATTTGTTTAAAATTGAAAAGAAAAGCGATATTAAAAATATTATTTTAAAAGATTATATTTTAAAAGCTTACAAAGATGAATTTAATCCGAATGGAGAAACTTTTGTTTATCAAGGAATAAAAGATCAAAT
Organism: Campylobacter aviculae; assembly: GCF_005406215.1. Lineage (GTDB taxonomy): Bacteria > Campylobacterota > Campylobacteria > Campylobacterales > Campylobacteraceae > Campylobacter_D > Campylobacter_D aviculae. The sequence goes on from NZ_NXMA01000002.1 coordinate 100,535, forward strand.
TTTTAAAGAAAATGATGAAATTCTTATTTTAAATATTAGTGAAAAAATTATATTTTTTAAAAATCTAACCCAAAATTCAGACAACTTTAGTGAAATACAAATGAAACAAAGCTTGCTTTTATCCTTTTTGTTTTTTGTGAGTTTGTTCTTTATAAGCTTGTTTATAATGGAGTTTAGTATTATTGATTTATTTTTTTTAGCTATATGTATCATAATTTTAATCACAAGCTCTATAAGTACCAATTTACTCTTTAAACATATTAGTTTGTTAAAAAAATTTTCAAAAGAAGAAATGAAAGAGTTTTTAAAAAAAAGAAAAAATGTTAAAGCATAAAATGCTTTAACATACGGTTTTTAAATTCGTAGCAAGACCGCCCAAAGAAGTTTCTTTATATTTATAATTCATATCTTTTCCAGTTTCATACATAGTTTCTATTACTTCATCAAGACCTACTCTAGGTGTTGATTGTCTAGTCATTGCCATTCTAGCCGCACTGATGGCTTTAATCGCTCCAAAAGCATTTCTTTCTATACAAGGAATTTGAACAAGACCCATAACAGGATCACAAGTCAATCCTAAATGATGCTCCATTGCCATTTCAGCAGCATTACAAGCTTTAAAAGCATTCGCACCCAAAACTGTAGCCATTGCAGCAGCAGCCATAGAACTAGCACTTCCAATCTCAGCTTGACATCCAGCTTCAGCTCCACTAATACTCGCATTTTTTTTATATAAAGAACCGATCAACATAGCCGTCAATAAAAAATTTATAGCTTGTTCATCATTAAAACCTATAGTATGATTTTTAAGATAAAGCATTACAGCAGGAATAACAGCACAAGCACCATTTGTAGGAGCAGTAACAACTTTTGCTCCACTAGCATTTTCTTCTGCAACTGCAATAGCGTATAAAGAAATAAAATCAATCATTCCCATAGGATCAGCTGTCATAGCAATACGTTCTTTCATACCCTTAGCACGACGTCTTAAATTAAGTTTTCCCGGTAGATACTCTTCGGTAGGATGAGTACCATTATAATATACTTCTTGCATCACTTCCCAAATCTCTAAGCAATAAGATCTAATCTCTTCTTTGGTATGAAATTGCAGTTCATAATGATAAGAAAGTTCGGCTAAGTCCCAACCATTCTTTTCACAAAAATCTAGGGCTTGTTGAGCATTGTTAAGCTCTATATCTAGTTTCGTTGTGCTTTGACTTGAATTTTTGCCTCTTTTTTCTAGTTCTTGGGCTGTTAAAACAAAACCACCACCTACTGAATAATAAGTTTCTTCTTCTATTATTTCACCTTTTGAATCAAAAGCCTTTATTTGCATACCATTTTCGTGCAAAGGTAAAAAATCTTTAGAAAAAATCAAATCTTTTTCATAATTAAAATTCAATTCTTTTTCACCACATAAATTGATTTTTCCTTTATCTAAAGCATTCTTATTGACTTCTTCTTGTATAGGAGCACTTAAATTTCTAGCCTCTAAGCCATTTAGACCCCAAATTACAGCTTTATCGCTTAAATGCCCTTTACCTGTTAAAGATAAAGAACCGTATAAGATTATTTGAATTTTTTCAATTTCATTTAATTTTTTAGCAACTTTTTTACAAAACAAATTCCCAGCAAGCATAGGTCCTAAAGTATGCGATGATGAAGGACCTACTCCAATTTTAAAAATACTAAAATTACTCATCGTATTCTACTTTACAAAATATTCTAAAATAAGATTATGTATAACAGCTGAAATAGCTACAATCCCCATAATAGCAATAAAAATATCTAAAGCTTTACTACGGAATTTTGCCAAAATATCAAAACGATAAATACAATAAATGGGCATTAAGAAAAGCAATATCGCTAAAATAGGACCACCTATAGTCTCAATAATACCTATAACGCTTGGATTTTCATAAGCCACATACCAAGCAATCGCAAAAGTAATAATTGCTGTTAAAGTTTGAGCTAATTTACCTTGAATTTTTCCATTACTTGCTTTATATAAAATACCATTTAAACCTTCTTGGGAGCCAAGATAATGTCCTAAGAAACTCTTACTGATCGCAACAAGAGCAACAATAGGTCCAACATATGTTAAAACGGCTACTTGAGGGAATTTATTTGCAATAAAAGTTAAAATATTAACATTTTGAGCTTTTGCAGAAGCAAATTCTTCAGGAGTGAAGGTTAAAGCACAAGAAAAAATAAAAAACATAACTACAAAAACCATTAAAACAACAGCCCAAGAAATAATTCTTCTAGCACGAAACTCTGCATCATCACCATATTCTTTTTTACAAAAACACGCTAAAGATGAAATAATAGGAGAATGGTTAAAACTAAATACCATCACAGGAATTACAAGCCATAAAGTCACCCAAAAATTACTTGTTTGAAATACTGAAAAATCTATATTTGTAAAAAGAGCTGTATTCCATTGAGGGATTAAAAGTAAGGAAAGAATAAATAAAAATATAATGAAAGGGAAAACAAGAAAACTCATAGCTTTGGTAACAACGTTTTCTCCAAATATAGAAATAAGCACCAAAGCACCAACAATCAATAAACCTATCCACCAACGTGCTCCATGAACTGCATCTGCGTCAAAATTAAATTGATTGATTAAAAATTCAATCAAAGTAGTGGTAAGATTTGCACTATAAACCAATAAAATAGGCAAAATAGCAAAAAAATATAATACAGTGATTAAAAATCCACCACCCTTGCCAAAATAACTCTCTGCAACGAAAGTAATATCATCTCTTGGGTTTGAACTCGAAAGAACAAAACGGCATAAATTTCTATGAGCTAAATAAGTCATAGGAAAAGCTAAAACAAGTATAATCAAAAGCGGAATAAGTCCTCCGAGTCCTGCACTGATTGGAAGCAGAAGAACACCTGCACCAATTGCTGTCCCAAAAAGGGATAGTATCCACCGTATATCATGGCTCGTCCATTTATTATTAGAAGTATCCATCATTTTTTCCTTTTTTAATTTAAAGTGTAAATAAAATATTTATACGATTGTAACAAATTTTTAGTAAATGAAACAATGTCTTAGAGGAAATTTATTCAATATTTTATAAATTAAATCTTAACGAAACGATATGTATAGATAAAAATATAAAGAATTTACCATTAAAAAATCAAATTGAAGTTTAAATTTTTTATTTTACAGAGCATTAAAATATTTGGAAAATTCCAAATATTTTAATATAAACTTTATGAAAATTAATGATCAAATTTTTGCCCTAATATATTGCCTTGAGTATCTGTATAAATTTTCATATAATTATTTGTTTCGAATTTATACCCATTAACTTCTTTACTTACTTCTACAATTTGTGCATTAGAAGTTGCAGTTATTTTAGACATAATATTTGGTAAAATCGTATTAGGCAACGCTTGATACTTGCCATCTACTTCTTTCCAATCCCCATTGATCATAAAATCAATCTCCATTCCATTGCTTAAAGTTACATCGTAAGAATCAATATCCTTTTTAACCAAGGCAATTTGTGTATTTTTAAAATTGCTAGCAATAAAATTTTGTGCATTTTGTGGAAGAGTGTTTGCAGGAACAACAATATCTCTAGCTAAAAGCACTGTAGCACCAAGTAAAGTTACTAAACCTAATTTTATTTTCATTTTTTCTCCTTTTGATTTTGGTTGGAGAAAATTTAACCTAACTTTGTGAAGCAAATGTGAAACTTAAAAACTTATCTTTAAACTTTCTCCCTCAACGCTTATTCCTTCGCTTTTTAAAAATTGGATATTCTTACCATCTTCAAATTTTAAAGTATTTAAATCTTTTGAATCAATGTTGTAAGTTAAAATATGCAATACAATATCATATATAGTAAAAAATAATTCTTTTTCAGTAAGCTTACTATTGATTACCTCAAGCTCTAATTTGTCAAAATTTCTTAATCCATAAGTATAAGCATTGATACCATCTTCACTAGGATAAACGCTTACGTAAATCCAATTATAAACTGGTAAGCGATTTTCTTGTAACATCTTTGCATTTTCAATGTAAAATTTAGGTTCTAAAACAACCCCACCCGTATAAAATCCTAAGGCATTTTGATCTTGCAAACATGCAGATGCAACTTGGGTAAAAAGCTTAGCTTGTTCTAGCTTACTTTCAGTTTGGCTAAGTACAGCTACAAGAAGATGGGCTTTATGTTTTTTAGTCTCTTCTAAAGCATCTTTCCACATAAAATTAAATTTTGCATAATACTCGGCTTCTTCATTAGGTATAGGGTTTTTAATCAAACCTAAAGTAACTAACATATTTTTATGATAAAAAATAACACCATCTTGATTGAAATTTTCTTCCGGAATCAATATACCAAATTCGCTTTTAAGTAAAGAATTTAATTTTAAAAAATCAAATTCACTATCATTTAAAAGGACAAAAGAAGTAAAATTATGATTTTGTTCCATACAACTCCCTTAATTTATTTTTTTATGATTTTTATTATATCTTATAATAGCTTGATTTGAGAAATAATTTTTAAAAATTATGATAATTAATATTAATTATAGTTTTATTTTTGTTGTAGTATAATCGCTCTAAATTTAAACAAAAATTCAACGGAGTTGATATGGAATTTTTAAGAAATTATATTGATTTGATTATCTTTATAATTCTTGGAATTATGGCATTTGTAGCTCTTTGGTGCGTGATCGAAAGAATATTATTTTTTAGAAAAATTGATTTTAAAGATTATAAAAATCAAGAAGAATTTGATGATGCAATCAGCGAAAATTTAACCACTATCTATATTATTTATTCTAATGCTCCTTATATTGGACTTTTAGGAACAGTTATTGGTATTATGGTTACTTTTTATGAAATGGGTTTAGTAGGTAATATAGATGTAAAATCTATAGTTATAGGACTTTCTTTAGCACTTAAAGCTACGGCTTTGGGTCTTTTAGTTGCCATTCCAACTCTTATAGCATACAATGCTTTATTGCGCAAAATTTCGCTTTTAAGCAATAAATACAAGGCAAACAAAGATGCTTAAACTTCCAAAAAACGAAGGTTTAAATATAGTTCCATTCATAGATATTATGCTAGTTTTGCTTGCCATAGTGCTTAGTATTTCAACTTTTATTGCACAGGGTAAAATCCAAATCAATCTTCCTAAAAGTGAAAGCTCTATCAGTCTTAATGAAAATGAAAAAAAACTTCTCATTACAATTGATGAAAAAAATATTTTTTATTTAGACAATAAAATAGCAACTCTAGATCAATTAAAAAATGCTATATCGCAACTTGATGAAAAAACTATAGTAGAATTAAAAAGTGATAAAAATGCCAAATTTGAAAGCTTTGTTCAAATTATTGATCTATTAAAAACTAAAGAGCATGAAAAATTCCAAATTATCACGGAGAAAAGTAAATGAAAAGCTTATTTTTAAATCACAAATATCAAGCTTTTTATATATCCTTTTTAACTTTTTTACCTATATTTTTTCTAGTGTTTCGATCTGCTGACTTTTTTAAAATAGAATTTAAAAATGAAGAAGTTTTTGCCTTATCCATGAAACAATTTGTGGGATCAAATTCTACACCTATACAAGAAAATAAAACTTTAGAAAAAATAATGCCCAAACCTGAGAGAACTAAACCTATAAAAAAAGATGTAACAAAAGTCAAAAAAATAGAACAAAAACAAATCACAACTGTATCAAACCCAGCACCAACAAATCAAACTATAAAAAATCCTTCTCCTCAAATAACACAACTCACACAAGGCAAAGATAAGCATCCACTGCTTGAAGAAATTCAAAAAGCCATTCAAAAAGCTCAAAACTATCCTAAACAAGCTCAAAAAATGCGTATGCAAGGGGTTGTCAAAGTAGAATTTTTATGGAAAGAAAATAAAACTTTAGCAGAATTAAAGATAATCCAAAGCTCTGGATACACTCTTTTAGACAAAAATGCCTTAGAAAGCATCCGTAAAGCTTCGGTGAATTTTCCTTACTATAAAAACGATTTAAGGATCACACTTCCTATAGTATATAGTTTAAAAGGATAAGTTAAGCTAATTTATCTATGATACTTAAACTTCCATAATCCATTTCTTTTTGCAAATCAAGGCTTAAATTTTTGCTCAAATCCTCTAAATCCTTTTGTTTTAACTTCTCATACTCATCAGGATATTTTTGCTTGAATTCTAAAAGTTCTTGCATATTTAAAGCACTTAAACCTTGATCTAAAGCTTTATTTTTGATATCAGAATCTTCTTGCTCATCACTCGCATTATCAATTTCTTCTTGCATTTTCTTTAATTTTTGCAAAAGCGTCTTGCTTACAGAGCTTCCATTATCAAACATAGCTTGTGCGTTAGCCAAAATTCGATCTTTAGAACCTTCTGCTTCCAAAACAGTGATTTTACCATCAGCATTTTTATCAAAATAAAGCAGGGCATTTAAAGCACTTTCTAAATCTCTTTCTTCACCATCATCTCCTGCTATACTTTTACCCCCTGTGGTAATATAAAGTTGTCTGATTAGATCATTGGCTCCACCTTTAGGATTATCAGGAGTATATATAACATTATAAAGATAAAGATTATTATTTTCTTTGCCTTGAATGATTCCATTTTTATCTGCATCTGCTTTTAGATAATTTAAATCGTAAGCTGCATTTTTAAACCAACCTGCTACAAAATTTTGAGCTTTTCCATTTAGTCTAATCGAACCATCTTCTCTTAAGAAATAATCCTCCTTATCGCCAAAATGTTTTAAAATATTTTGAAAATTACTTTTAGTTAAATTCAAACTTACAAATAAAGAACTTTCTTCATCTTCAAATATAACTTTAATACCAGATTTTTCTCTTTCACTTTCAGGATTGAGTTTTACTAAAAAATCTTCTGGATTAAATTCTTCTTGCTTTAAACCTTGAAGATCTTTTTTATCTAAATAGGCTCTTTTAGAATAAGCCATTACATCATTTAATCCGATAATTGTTACATCTTTAGCAATTTTCATCACTTATCCTTAAGGTTTGAAATGAGCAGCTGCCAAACGACACATAGTAGCTTGATAATAAGGCAATCTATCACAATATCTTAGTTTATTGTAATAAATATTCCATTGTTGTCTTTTTGTCTGACATGTTACACCACAATCAGAACTCGCAAAAGCAACATTTGAAAAAGCCAAACTAAAAATAGCAACTAATAATACTTTTTTCATTTTTTCCCTTTCTTTTTAATTTTTAATTACACTTATATACTAACAGAAAAATTATAAAAAACAAATATTTTATATGATAAATTTAAAAGTTACAAAAAATTATGTTACTTTTATTCACACTCTTTTATCGACAAATATGGCTTCATTATCATTGATTTGTTGCATCAAATCTTTGCTTAAGTTCTTAGCTAACTCATCTAAAGATTTGTCTTGAAGTTCTTCAAATTCCTTTGGATTGCTTGCCTTAAGTTTGGCTTGTTCATCAGCGCTTAAAGAACTTAAACCTTTTTCTTGAGCCTTTTGAAGTAAATCTTCATCATCTTTTTCTTTTTCTTTAATCTTAGCTTCATCATCATCTTTTTTTTGCGTTTTTTGTGGATCAACACTTTGCATAGCATTTGCTCCACCTCCTGAAACTTCTTTTAAATCACTCAAAATTTCTCTTAAACTCGGTTCTTTAATATCATTATCATCAATATTTCCATCTTTATTGACATCTTTATCTATGAAAAAATTCAATTTTTCTTCTATGCTCGCATCATCAGATAATGAATCGTTATGTTTTAAACCTAAATTCTGCATACTTTCATGCAAAGTATTTTGGTGAAAACTTATGCTGATTTTTTTATCACTTTGTGTAGATTTAACACTGAAAAATTCATTCTTCGCATTTTCAAACCAATTAGAAACAAATTCATTTGCTTCTCCATTTAATCTTATAGCTCCATCATCTCTAGCAATATAATTTGTATAAGAACTAAAATGATTTTGCAAATTTTTATAATTTTCTTCGCTTAAATTTAAAGATATCAACTCACCTTCTTTATCTTCAAAAATAATTTTCTTGCCAAAATTATTATGATCTGAAAGATCATTAACTTTGAGTTTATCCTTTTCTTCAGTCTTTAATTCTAAAATTTCTTTACGATTTGTAACATTTTGATTGTTTGACAAAGTATTAAAACCATTCATTGTTAATTTATCCATAAATCATCCTTTAAAATTTACAAATTAACATTATTTACAAGATGCAAATAAACCCAAACGGCACATTTTTCTTTGATGCTGCGTTGGTAAAGCATTGCATTTTTTCAATCTTTCTTTATAATCGGGACAGGAATTTTTAGCATACACTACACCCAAAAGTATAAAAATAAAAAATATTTTTCTCATGATTAAAACCCTTAATATTATAAGCTAGTTTTTGATATAATTATAAATTTGATATCGACAAAAAAGAAAAAGATTTTATATAATAAAGAATGTAATAAGGAATACAATGAAAGCATTAGCCCTTTTTAGTGGTGGCCTTGATAGTATGTTAGCAATGAAACTCATCACTTCTCAAGGTATAGAAGTAAAAGCTCTAAATATTAATATAGGTTTTGGAAGCACAAGCGATAAAAGTGAGATCATGAAAAAAAGAGCGGCTATGGTGGGTGCAGATTTTGAAATGATCGATGTAAGAAATTCTTATTTACAAGAAGTTCTTTTTAATCCACAATATGGCTATGGTAAGCATTTTAACCCTTGCATAGATTGCCATGCTTTTATGTTTAAAACTGCTCTTGCTATGCTAAAAGAAGAAAATGCAAGTTTTATCATCACCGGAGAAGTCTTAGGACAAAGACCGATGAGTCAAAGAAATGACGCTATGGCTAAGGTTAAAAAATTAGCCCTTGATGAAGAGGATCTTATCTTGCGTCCTATGTGCGCCAAAAATTTACCTCTAACAAAGCCTGAAAGAGAAGGTTGGGTGGATAGAGAAAAACTAGAAGGCATTAGTGGAAGAAGTCGCAAAAGACAACTGGAACTGGCTGCACAATTTGGACTTGAAGATTTTGAAAGCCCAGGTGGAGGATGTTTATTAACCCTTGATAGTTTTGCTAAAAAAATTCGCGATTTTATACAATTTGATAAAGATATGCAAGTTAATGACGCACAACTTTTAAAATACGGACGTCATTTAAGATTGCCTATGGGCGCTAAAATGATCATAGGACGTAATGAATTAGAAAATGAACTTTTAAGAAATTTAAAAACTCCAAAATATGAAGTTATAAACATAGGAAATTTAATAGGAGCTTATTCTTTGCTTAGCACAAATGCAAGTAATGAGGATATAGAACTTGCTTTAAAAATTGCTTTAACTTACACCAAATGCGATATAAATACCAACTATGAATTAGAATTTAAAAACCAAAAATTTATCACCTCAGCTTTTGAAGATAAAACACAAATTAGCAAATTTTTTATCAGTTAGTATAAACTAATTTCAAAAAAGAACGATATAGTGATTGAATCTTTTCAAAATATTGCTATAAAAGCCCGTTTCAAAACGGGCTTTTTTTTTATTTTAGATTATAAATTTTTTTCAAATTATTTAAATTAGAACTCGCATTTAAAAGCAAACAATCAGCTAAAACTAAACGCACCATAGCATTAACCACAACACTTCCACGTATGCCAACGCAAGGATCGTGTCTGCCTTTTAATTCTAATTTCACATTATTTCCAAATTTATCCATACTTTCTTGTTCTCTAAAAATAGAAGGAGTGGGTTTAAAATAAGTTTTTAAAACAAGATCTTCTCCATTTGAAATTCCACCTAAAATGCCCCCACTATGATTGCTTAAGAATTTATTATCCTTTAAAATATCATTATTTTGAGATCCATACATTTTGCTTGCATTAATCCCCTCACCAATTTCTACTGCCTTAACAGCATTAATCCCCATTAAAGCATGGGCGAGTTTAGAATCTAATTTATCATAAAGAACTTCTCCAAATCCTTTCATCATCCCAGTTACTCTTGTAAAAACCGCTGCGCCTAAACTATCTTTAGATTTTTTTGCATTTAAAATTTCAGCTTTAAAATCATTTTCTAAACTAGGATCAAGACAAAAAATCTCACTTTCTTGTGCCCATTTAAAATCAAATTGATCCTCATTTAAATTTGATTTTAACCTCCCTACTCCAAAAACTCCACTTTGAACACAAATATCAAATTCATTCAAAAGCATCGCACATACAGCACCCCCAGCTACCCTAGCAACACTTTCTCTAGCACTTGATCTTCCACCGCCTCTATAATCTCTTAAGCCATATTTATGAAAATAAGTAAAATCAGCGTGTGCAGGGCGAAATACATCTTTAAAATCATTATAATCCTTAGAACGTGCATTTTCATTAAAAACAACTATGGCAATAGGATGGCCTGTGGTGTATCCCTCAAAAACTCCGCTTAAAACTTGTGCTTTATCGCTTTCTTTTCTTGGGGTTGAAAATTGATTTCCACCTTTGCGTTTATCGAGTTCATTTTGTAAAAATTCCTCATCAAATTTTACACCAGCAGGCATTCCATCTATCACACAACCCACAGCTACTCCGTGAGATTCTCCAAAACTTGTAAATTTTAATCTTGTGCCAAAGGTATTCATGATAAATTTTCCAATTTTTCAAGTGCAATTTTTGCCGCCATTTGTTGTGCCTCTTTTTTGCTTTTTGCAATAGCTCTTGCAATTTCCTTACCCTCTAGCTTTAAAGCAATTTCAAATTGTTTTAAATGATCGGGCCCAAAAGCACGCAGTGTTTCGTATTCTGGAGTTTTTCCTATGGTGCCTTGAGTGATCTCTTGCAGTCTTGTTTTATAATCTTTGATTAAATTTTTTGCATCAATTTTTGGAAAATTATTTTCTATGAGTTTTAAAGCGATATTTCTTGCACATTCAAAGCCTGATTCTAAATGAATAGATCCTATGATCGCTTCTAGGGCATCAGAAAGAATGGAAGGCTTTTGCCTTCCTCCATTATTTTCTTCAGATGCACTCATAAAAATAAAATCACCCAAATTTAAACTATCGGCAATTTTTGCAAAGGATTTTTCATTCACTAAAGCGGCTCTTAATTTTGACAAATCGCCTTCAGCGTCTTTTCCAAATTTATGAAATAAATACTCCCCTACGATCAAATCAAGCACCGCATCCCCTAAAAATTCCAAACGCTCATTATTATAAGATTTTTTACAACTTTTGTGAGTCAGTGCTTGTGTGAGAAGATTTTTATCTTTAAATTGATAACCTAAGTTTTGTTCTAAAAGCTCGATATTTTTCATTGATTTTCCTTTTGCAATTTTAAAGCCGCCTCTCTTGCTAAAATATCACATCTTTCATTTTCCTCATGCCCATTGTGTGCTTTGATCCAAAAAGCTTGAATTTGATGCGATTTTGATACTTGTAAATATTCTTTCCACAAATCTACATTTTTTTTACCTTTAAAATCCTTTTTAATCCAATCATCAAGCCATTCATTAATACTTTGAACCATCAAATTTGAATCAGTAAAAAGTTTGACTTCACAAGGCTCTTTTAAAATTTTTAAAGCTTCAATAATAGCCATTAATTCCATACGATTATTAGTAGTATTTTTTTTCGATCCAAAGCCTTCCTTTTGATGCCCTTTATAACGCACTATATACGCCCATCCTCCAAAACCTGGATTATTAAGACAAGAACCATCGGTATAAATTTCAACACATTTCATCATTTTTCACTTCACAAATAATCTTACAGGTATTAAATTCATAACACATGGGACAATGATAAAAAAATAAAGGCATGATATTTTTGCATTCTGAACAACGATAAGAAAATTCAAGCCTTGCTTTAAAAGAATTTTCACGTAAAATTTTTAACATTTTTAAATTTGAATTTTGAAAAACAAAATGACTTGGAATTTGATCTTTGCTAATATGGCCTAAAGCATAAAAAAATTCTAAAAACTCTTGATTTTCTAGATTAAAAACTTGATCTTGCTTATAAAGCAAATCACAAATATCGTTAAAATTTTGCCCTAAAAATAAAGAATATTTTTCAAAAATAAAACGCCCTAGCATAGGATTATTTTTTATTTTAAGCTTTAAAAGTTTTTCTTTCTTTTCCTCATCATTTGAATTTAAAGCTTGTAAATTTAAAGCCTTGATGAATTCTTGCTCCTTTTCTACATCCTCTCCAAGTTCAAATAAACATTCCAAAATCTCTAAATTTTCTTTATAAGCTTTTAATTTCAAATACACAATTTTAAGAAGTTTTAAAGCTTCTTTATTTCTTGGACGAAGTTTTAAAGCTTGAAGTAAAACCTCTTTGGCTCGTTCTAAAAATCCTGCTTTAAAATAAATATTTGCCAAAGCAATAAAAATAAATTCTTGTTCATTTTTATCCTTGCTTTTTTCAAGTGCAATCAAATAAATTTGAGTTGCTTTCTCAAATTCTCCACTTTTTGTAAAAATATCAGCCAAAAAACTCAAATTTCCAAAACTCAATCTCTCGTTTCTCAATAAGTCTTTATGTGCATTATCCATTTCGAATTTTTTAATAAATTTTTCAAGCTTTTGCTCTTCATCCTTATTTGAAAAAGCTTTCCAAACATAATTTGCTACAGCAACAACAAAGATTAAAATCGTTAAAATGATGAGTCCTACCAAAGGATCTCTATATTCAACAAAGAAAAAATCCATAAACTCTCTTTAAAATTTTATGCCAAATTATAGCTAAATCTTTGTATAATTTTATTTAAGGTTTTTAAAATGATATCTAAAGAAAGTATAGAAAATTTATCCCAAAGACTTAATATTGTTGATATTATTGAAAATTACATTGAAGTAAAAAAACAAGGCTCTAGCTTTGTTTGCGTGTGTCCATTTCATGCAGATAAAAATCCTTCTATGCATATTAACGCCCAAAAAGGTTTTTATCATTGTTTTGCCTGTAAAGCAGGAGGAGATGCTTTTAAATTTGTAATGGACTATGAAAAATTAAATTTTTCTGATGCAGTAGAAAAAGTCGCCAGCCTTTGCAATTTTACTCTAAGTTATACTAAAGAAAAAAATGAAAGCAAGAAAGATCTAAAAAATATTTTACCTAAATTAAATGCTTATTTTAAAAATAATCTTTCTCATCATAAAGAAATTTTAGACTATCTTTACTCAAGAAAATTAGACGATAAGGACATTGCTAAATTTGAATTAGGTTTTGCAAAATCAAGCGAAGAAAGCGTGAGATTACTGCAAAATGAAAATATATCCATCGAGGATGCTTTAGCGGTTGGAGCTTTAAAGAAAGATGAAAAAGGCGAGATTTATGCGAGTTTTATATGGCGCATCACTTTTCCAATTTATGATCAAAAAAATACACTTGTAGGTTTTGGTGGAAGAACTATAAATCCAAACGTAATGGCAAAATATGTTAATTCTCCTCAAAATATGCTTTTTGATAAAAGTAGAATTTTTTACGCTTTTCATTTGGCTAAAGATGCTATCAATGCAAAAAAGGAAATGATTGTTTGCGAAGGCTATATGGATGCGATTGCTTTTCATAAAGCAGGTTTTAATAATGCAGTGGCCGTTCTTGGCACCGCACTAACCGAACATCATTTGCCTTTAATCCGTCGCTATGAAGCCAAAGTGATACTTTGCTTTGATAACGATGAAGCAGGATTAAGAGCGGCTACTAGATCAGCTTTTTTGCTTAGCACTCATAAAATTGATGGTAAAGTCGCCATTTTAGAAGGTGGAAAAGATCCTGCGGAATTAGTCGCTAACAATCAAAATGCGAAACTTTATGATATGCTTGAAAAAGGTGTGGAACTTGGAGAATTTTATATCAGACGCATCATAGCAGATTTTACGCTTGATTCAGCACTTGATAAACAAAAAGCCTTAGAGAGTGTGCAAAAATATACTTTCACTCTTGAACCTCTAATTGCTAATTCTTACACACAACTCGTTTCTAAACTTTTAGGCGTGGAAGAAAAGCTGATCATTTTAACAAAGAATTTCAGATCTTATAAAAATTTAAATTCCACTCCTTTAGAAATTCCAAACACAAAAACACACATTACAGAACTTGAAATTCTCAATTTTTTAAAAAATAATTCCAATATGCACGAACTTTTTAAACAAATTAGCGATAGTGTTTGTTTTAAGCATAAAATTTTATTAGAAAAAATTTTAGAAAAAAAGGGTTATGAAGATAGTGATATAAGAGAACTGGAACAAAAAAATATCCGAAAAAATTTAAGCGAAAATGAATTTTTATTTGGAATTTGTAAGGTCAATTTAGCCTTTTTAAACCATATTGATATTACAAACTCGACTTTGGCTTTAAAAAAACAACTTTTCACTTTAATCGATAAAAGCTCTTATATTTTAAATAAAAATTTATCAGAAGAAGGATGCCTGATTTTTTTAAAGGAGTATTTACCGATTTTAAAAAATGAAAAAAATGAAACAAAATTGGAACAATTATTTAAAAATTTAAATAAAATTCTGACGCTTAAAAAATTCAATGTGGAAGAATTAAAGACTGATTTTGCAAAAGAATCTAACAATGAACCTTTTTAGAAGATTTAAGAAAAAACATTTAATTTACCTTTTTTTAAACACAATCACGCTAAAGTATAGAAATTTTTTTAAGGATTGATTTGATGATGCCTTTTAGTGATGAAGAACTTATAAATCCAGTAAAATCAAGCTTAGAAAAAAGCATTCCTATGTTAGAACGCGATGGGGGTGGGCTTGAATTTTTAGGGATTAAAAATGGAGTAGTTTATGTGCATTTAATCGGTGCTTGCAAAGGTTGTGCATCAAGCGGAACAACTTTAAAATACGGACTTGAAAGACAACTTAAAATTGATATTCATCCTGAAATTACGATAGTAAATCTAAATGGTGGGGCAGAAGAATTTGCAAAATTATAAAAAACTCGGTATTGAACATTTTCTAAAAAAAGATTTTCAAACAGCAAAAATATATTTTTCTCTGGCTTATGAAAAACGTAAAAATAAACGTTTATTTAATTTTATTCTGCTTTGTGATCTGGCTTTAAAATTTCCTAAAGAAGCAATTTTGCTTTTTGAATTTTATCTAGAGCATTATTCTGTAAATAAAATTGATAAAGATTTTGAAGAAATTTTTAAAACCATAGAAACTCAAAATGAGAAAAAACTACACAATAAAAATGAGCTTGAGGATGGCTATGCCTTAAATTATCAAGATTTTTTGAAAAGTGAACAGCAAATTGGTTTTAAAAAGAGTTTTGAAAATATTATAAATAGTACCAAGCTAGTTATTGACAATCGTGATGATTTTTTAGATTTTTTAGAAAAATTGGTAGATAATGGCTATAAGGATATGACTTTAAATTATATAGAAAATGTTATAGCTCATTTTTGGGCTAATGAAAAATTTATAAAAATTCAAGAAAAGCTTATAGGATTTAAAAGTGAAAATAAAGCTTGAAAATTCATTTATCACAGACAATACTTTAGAATGTGAAAAAGATTGTTTTTTCTTAAAAACAGAACAAAATAAACAATTTGAAAATGAAGCCTTAGGAAAAGGATGTAAAATTATTGATGTTAAAGAGTGTAAAAAATTACTCAACATTGATGAAAAGATAAAAATCATTGGCATCACAGGAACAAACGGGAAAACTACAACTGCAGCTGCAATTTATTCTATGCTACTTGATTTAGGATACAAGTGTGGTCTTTGTGGAACTCGTGGTGCTTTTATAAATGATGAACAAATCGATAAAAAATCTCTTACAACTTCTGCGATTTTAAAAACCTTAGAATACTTAAAAATAGCCACGGAAAAAAAATGCGAGTTTTTTGTTATGGAAGTAAGCTCTCATGCCTTAATACAAAATAGAATCGAGGGTTTGAAATTTGCAGCAAAAATTTTTACTAACATCACTCAAGATCATTTAGATTTTCATAAAACCTTTGAAAATTACAAACAAACTAAAGAACTTTTTTTTACCGATGAAAGTTTAAAATTTATCAATAAAGACGCTTTAGCAATTAAATTTAATGTAAAAAATGCTTTTACCTATGGCATAGAAAACCCTTCTTTGTATCAAATCAAAGCTTATTCTTTAGAAAATGGGATTGAAGCAATTGTTATGATTAAAAATATAAGTTTTCATATAGAATCGCCTATGTTAGGACTATTTAATCTTTATAATCTTTTAGCTGCAAGTGCCTGTGTGAATGAACTTGTTAAGCCAAATTTGGACGATTTAGAAAAAGCAATCAGTCATTTTGGAGGGGTTTGTGGAAGAGTTGAACAAGTTGCTAATGGAGTGATTGTGGATTTTGCCCACACTCCTGATGGTATAGAAAAAGTGCTTGATGCTCTTAAAAATAAAAAGCTTATCGTGGTTTTTGGAGCAGGGGGTAATAGAGATCGCACTAAACGACCCTTAATGGGTAAAATTGTAGAACACTTTGCAAAAACTGCTATCATTACAAGCGATAATCCACGTGATGAGGATCCAAAAACTATAATCGAAGAAATTGCAAGCGGTTTTAAAGAACCCGATAAAGCTTTAATGATCGAAGATAGAAAAGAAGCCATTAAAAAAGCTTTAGAGCTCAAAGAAAAAGACGATTTAGTAGTCATACTAGGAAAAGGTGATGAAGATACTCAGGAAATTAAAGGTATAAAATATCCTTTTAGTGACAAACTTGTTGTAAATGAAATTTTAAGGATAAATAATGTTTGAAAATATAGATTTTTCCAAAATGGGAGAGCTTTTAAATCAAGTGCAAGAAAAAGCAAAAAATATAGAATCAGAGCTTGCTAATAAAGAATTCAGTGCAAAAAGCGGGGCGGGGCTTGTTAAAGTCAGTGCAAATGGTAAAGGAGAAATTATTGATGTTAGCATTGATGATTCCTTGCTTGAAGATAAAGAGTCATTACAAATTTTACTTATATCGGCTATTAATGATGTTTTAGCTATGGTTGCACAAAATCGCAATCATATAACTAACGATGTTTTAGGAGGCTTTGGAAAATTATGAGATTTTTATTTTGTATTATTACTTTTTTAATGATTGGGCAAGCTATAGAACGCCCTACTTTTGAAGATTTTGTCGCTGGTTATCAAAGGAATAAAGCAAGTATGTTTAACTATGAGGGACTTCCTGCTTTTGTATTGAGTGAAAATTTACTTGCTGTTTTAAAACAACCTAATGCAAAATTAAATAAATACGTAAAATACGATCCTTTTTTAAATCTTTACCTTGTTCGAACCGACTTTTCACTCATTCCTGCACCTATGGGAGATGAAGAAAAATTAACTCGTAATGATTGGGTAGGAGTTTGGGATCCAAATAAACCTTACATAGGACATATCAAGTACCTAGCTCAAAATATTAACGAAAGAGATCAGCTTGACTTTAATACAAAAATAGGGCTTTTAGGAACTGCATGTTGTGAAATGATGGGTATTGCTTTAAATGATAACTCTTTTATAGGAAATCGTTATTTGAAACATTTCATGAAATATAATGATGTTTATTGGGGAGATATAGGTGTAGATTTTATATTGAGAGAAAATAAAATTTATGTTAATAAAATTCGCAAAAATGGTCAATTTTTGATCAATGATGAAGTAGTAAGTGTAGATGGAAAGCCTGTAAAAGATTTAAGAAAATTGAATGAAAAAATTCTTTTTGCAGATCGTGGAAGCACTCTTTATTTTCAAGTATTAAGAGATAATGTAGATTTAAATATTTCAACTGAGGTTTTTGCAAAAGATTTAAGTATGTTTAATCTTCCAAATACTAAGCCAAAAGTAAAACCGACAAATTTTAGAAGCAATTTAGGCTTGAGTGTAAATTCATCATTAATCGTTACAAAAGTTGATCCAAAATCTAAAGCTGCTTTAGCTGGATTTATGGTGGGTGATAAAATTTTACGCGTTAATAATACCATAGTCAAAGATTTTAAAAACTTACAAACCATACTAGCTAGTGGAAACGATTTTAATATTTTAATTCAAAGAAAAAGCTCTAAGCTGCCTTTACATAATTTTAATGATAATTTGCTTGGCAATATCAACGCCAATGGGGATGGAAATTTCCAATTTTTTATTAGGCTTAAAAAGTGAAAGAACTTTTCATCAAGTATTTAAATGAAAATTTACCCTATATAAAAAGCTTTCATCCTTTTTTTAATGAAGCCTTACAAGCAATGTTAAAAGCAGGAGGGAAACATTTTCGTGCACAATTGCTTTTAGGGGTTGTTGAGTGCAAGGCACCACAACTCGTTTCAAACGCCTTAGGTGCAGCTTTGGCTTTAGAATTTATCCATACTTATTCTCTCATTCATGATGATTTACCTGCTATGGATAATGCTGATTTTAGACGAGGTACTCCTACTTTACATAAAAATTACGATGAAACCACGGCTATTTTAGTTGGAGATGCTTTAAATACTGAAGCTTTTTTATTATTAAGTAACCTAAATTTAAAAGAAAAGATCAAAATCAATTTAATCCGCACTTTAGCCTATAATGCAGGTATTAATGGGATGATTATAGGTCAGGCGATTGATTGTTATTTTGAAGATAAAAAACTCAATTTAGATGAACTTAAATTTTTACATATTCATAAAACCGCAAAACTCATAGCTGCATCTTTAAAAATGGGTTGTGAAATTTGCGAATTAGACAAAAAAGAAAGTGAAAAAATTTATGATATTGGTTTAAAATTAGGTTTAATCTTTCAAATCAACGATGATATTATAGATGCAACCATGAGTGAAGAGCAAAGTGGAAAACCTGCTAATCATGATACGCATAAAAATTCTTTTGTGAATTTATTAGGACTTCAAGAAGCCATAAATTGCAAAAATGATTTGATACAAAATTGCAAAAATGATTTGATTGATTTAGATGAAAAAATATCAAAAATGATCGAAAATCTTATGATACAATATTTATAAAGGTTGAGAATGGATACAAAATTTTTAAAAATTCAAGCAGATACTTTAAGATTTTTAAGTGCAGATATGATCCAAAAAGCAAATTCTGGCCATCCTGGTGCTCCTTTGGGTTTAGCTGATATCTTAAGTGTTTTAAGTTATCATTTAAAACATAATCCTAAAAATCCAAACTGGCTAAATCGCGATAGATTAGTTTTTTCAGGCGGTCATGCAAGTGCTTTAATCTATAGTTTTCTGCATTTAAGCGGCTATGACTTAAGCTTGGATGATTTAAAAAATTTTAGACAACTTCATTCTAAAACCCCTGGTCATCCAGAGATCACAACAGCAGGCATTGAAATTGCAACAGGTCCTTTAGGACAAGGTGTGGCTAATGCTGTTGGATTTGCTATGGCTGCTAAAAAAGCTCAAAAAATGCTTGGAGAAGATCTAATCGATCATAAAATTTATTGTCTTTGTGGTGATGGAGATTTACAAGAAGGAATTTCTTATGAAGCTTGTTCTTTAGCAGGACTTCATAAACTTGATAATTTAATACTTATTTATGATAGCAATAATATCTCTATAGAAGGAGATGTAGGCCTTGCATTTAATGAAGATGTTGCTTTGCGTTTTAAATCCCAAGGTTTTGAAGTTCAAGATATCGATGGACACAATTTTGAAGAGATTGATAAAGCTTTAGAAAAAGCAAAAAATTCTAAACAACCAAGCCTTATTATTGCAAGAACAACCATCGCCAAAGGCGCTGGAAAACTTGAAGGAAGCCATAAAAGTCATGGTGCTCCTTTGGGTGAAGATATCATCAAAGAAGCTAAAGAAAAAATAGGTTTTGATAAAAATTTAACCTTTCAAATTCCACCAGAAGCAAAAATTCGTTTTGAAAGTGCTATAGAAATTGGAGATTTAGAAGAAGCAAAATGGAAAGAAAAACTTCAAAATTCAAATAAAAAAGAACTCTTAGAAAAGCTTTTAAAACCTGATTTTAGCAAAATACAATATCCTGATTTTAAAGGTAAAGATCTTGCTACAAGAGATAGCAATGGAGAAATTTTAAACATTTTAGCTAAAAATTTAGAAGGCTTTTTAGGCGGAAGTGCAGATTTAGGTCCTTCAAATAAAACCGAACTTCACGAAATGGGAGATTTTGTAGAAGGGAAAAATATCCATTTTGGCATAAGAGAACATGCAATGGTAGCTATCAATAATGCCTTTGCTAGGTATGGCTTATTTTTACCTTTTTCAGCAACCTTTTTCATTTTTAGCGAATATTTAAAACCGGCTGCTAGAATTGCTGCTTTGATGAAAATTAAACACTTTTTTATTTTCACTCACGATAGTATTGGGGTTGGAGAAGATGGTCCTACTCACCAGCCTATTGAACAATTAAGCACTTTTAGAGCTATGCCTGATTGCTTAACTTTTAGACCTGCGGATGGGGTTGAAAATGTCAAAGCTTGGAAAATAGCCTTAAATAAACAAATGCCAAGTGCTTTTGTCCTTTCACGTCAAAAACTTAAAGCTCTAAGCGAACCTGTTTTTGGAGATGTTGAAAATGGAGCTTATTTGCTTAAAGAAAATAACAATCCTAAATTCACTTTACTTTCTAGCGGTAGCGAAGTTTCGCTTTGCTTAGATGTTGCCAATGAGCTTGAAAAACAAAATATTACTTGTAATGTTGTTTCAATGCCTTGTTTTGAACTCTTTAATCAGCAAGAAAACGACTATAAAAAAAGAATTTTAAAAGGTGAAGTTATAGGGATTGAAGCAGCAAATTCTAATGAGCTTTATAAATTTTGTCATAAAGTTTATGGTATAGAAAGTTTTGGAGAAAGTGGAAAAGATAAGGATGTGTTTGAACACTTTGGTTTTAGCGTTTCTAAACTTTTAAATTTTATACTCGATAAATAAAATGACTGCGAATTTCAAATTTCAAAAAGATAAAATTTTGATTTTTGGAATTTGGAATAAAACAAGCATTGCAAGATTAAAAACTCACGATTTTTTATCTCAAATTTCAATCACACAATGTATTTTTGATTTTAGCAATTTAGAAGAAATTGATATGGCCGGAGTGAGATTTTTTCTTGCCCTAGAATTTGATCTTAAAAAAAATAATATTTCTATATTAAAACAGGGATTAAATTCTCGTTTTGAAAAACTATTTCAACTTTGTGAAAAAAATTATCAAAGAATAGAAAATGATACACAAAAAAATAAGCTTGATTTTAAAAAATTATTCATATCTTTAGGGATATTTAGTGTTAATTTTCTTGCAATTTTAAAAGATTTTATCAATTTTGTAGGTGCTTTTTTTATTGCTCTTTTGCTATGTTTTAAAAATCCTAAAAATTTTCGCTTTATATCTTTTTTATATCATATAGAAAATTCAGCATTTAATGCCTTACCTATTATCATTTTAACTGCTCTTTTAATAGGAATCGTCCTTGCTTATCAAGCGGCTTATCAACTGGCTCAATTTGGAGCTAATATTTTTATCGTTGATCTTATGGGAATTTCAGCTACTAGAGAACTGGCTCCTTTAATTACAGCTATTATTATAGCTGGGAGAAGTGCAAGTGCTTATACAGCACAAATTGGAGTGATGAAAATTACAGATGAAATTGCTGCGATGAATACCATGGGTTTTAGATCTTTTGATTTTATTATCATTCCTCGCGTAATGGCCTTAATCATCTCTATGCCCCTAGTAGTCGCATTAAGTGATGCTATCAGTATTTTAGGAGGAATGATAGTTGCGAAAATAAGCCTTGACATTTCTTTTTTAGAATTTATAAGGCGTTTTAAGGAAGCGGTTGAATTAAAGCATATCATCATAGGTCTTGCAAAAGCTCCAATGTTCGGATTTTTAATTGGTGCGATTGCTTGTTTTAATGGTTTTAAGGTAAAAAACACTACTCAAAGCATAGGAATTTATACCACAAAAAGTGTTGTAAATACTATTTTTTGGGTAATAGCATTTGATGCTTTATTTTCAATTATTTTAACTATGGCTGGAATTTAATGGTTATAAAAGCACAAAATATTGTAACAAAATTTGGAGAAAAATTAATTCATGATAAAATTAATTTTGAAGTAAAAGAAAATGAAATTTTTGGAATTTTAGGTGGAAGTGGGAGTGGAAAATCTGTTTTACTCAAACAAATGTTGCTTTTGGAACATTTTGATGAGGGTGAATATGAAATTCTAGGATTTAAGATTAAAAATATCAATGAAAAAAATGCTCTAAATTTACAAAAACAATGGGGAGTAGTTTTTCAATTTGCTGCTCTTTTTAGTTTTTTTAGCGTTTATGAAAATATAGCTATTCCCTTAAAAGAATACACAAAATTGGATGAAATTTCAATCAAAGAACTAGTTATGATGAAACTTAAAATGGTTGGTTTAAATGAAAGCGTTTTAAAACAATTTCCAAGTCAATTAAGCGGAGGTATGCAAAAAAGAGTGGCTATTGCTAGAGCTTTGGCATTAGATAGTAAATTACTTTTTCTTGATGAGCCAACTTCCGGCCTAGATCCTTATAGTAGCCGTGAATTTGATGAGCTTATCTTAGAATTGCAACAAATTTTTAACCTTAGTATTGTATTAGTAACACATGATAAAGATAGTATGAAAGCTTTACTTAATCGTTTTATTATTTTAGAAGATAAAAAAGTAGGTTTTTATGGAACTTATGAGGAACTTAAAATGCAAAATGAAAAACTTTTCAAAAGATTTATGGAGTAAAAGTGGAAAATAGAGCTAATTATTTTTTTGTGGGAATTTTTGTTTTTGGATTATTTTTTGCCAGCCTAGCATTTATACTTTGGCTTGGAGGATATGCTAAGGATGAAAGCTTTGAGTATTATGAAATACGAACACAAGAATCTGTAGCAGGACTCGGGATTAAAGCACCAGTAAGACTTTTAGGTGTAGAAGTTGGAAGTGTAGAAAATATAAGTATTGAAACACAAGATAATTTAGGAGTAAAAATACTCATTAAGGTAAAAAAAGACACTCCTATAAAACAAGATACTTTTGCAACCTTGCAACTCCAAGGTATTACAGGTCTTAAATTCGTCCAATTACAAGGCGGAACAAAAGATAGTCCAAAATTAACAAGCAAAAATGCAAATACACCACCCGTAATTCGATTTAAAGAAAGTTTTTTAGCCGCCATAGATAAACAAAGTGAGCATATTTTCTCTTTAGTTAAAACAGCAGATG
This sequence comes from Campylobacter aviculae, assembly GCF_005406215.1. GTDB lineage: Bacteria > Campylobacterota > Campylobacteria > Campylobacterales > Campylobacteraceae > Campylobacter_D > Campylobacter_D aviculae. The sequence goes on from NZ_NXMA01000002.1 coordinate 123,774, forward strand.
ATAAAACTAAAGAACTTTTAAGCGATCAAAATTTAAAAAATTTAGAACTCATTTTAAAAAATTTAGCCCAAATAAGTATTAATCTTAATGAAAATTCAAAAAAAATGAGTCAAAATATTACAAATGCAAGCTTTAAACTAGGACAAATGGCAGATAATATAAGTCTTACAGCTAAAAATTTTAATGAAATTTTAAAAAATATTAAAGAAGGAGCATATGATGATTTAAAACAAGATATCGAACAGAATTTAGAACTCTTAAAAAAAGTTTTATTAGAAAGTGATCTCTTGATACAAAATTTACAAAAAAGCCCATCTGATCTTTTATTTAAACAAGAAAAACCTCAACTAGGACCTGGAGAAAGATAATGAAAAAGTATTTATTTATATTTGTTTTAAGTTTCATTTTTTATGGATGCTCTATTAATCATCAAATTGATCAAACTCAAATGTTTATTTTAAAAAACGATGAAATTTCTTCTAGCACTCTTTTTAAAAAAACGACTAAGATTTTAAAAATCAAAAACGCCTCTTTGCCTTTATATCTTAATTCAAAATCGATTGTATATATAGAAAATAATATGGGCAATTCTTATGCTTACCATTTTTGGGCAGACTTACCAAGTAGTTTTTATCGATCTTTACTTTTATCTAAATTAGAACAGGTCAAAATATTTAAAACGGTAATTTTTCAAGGAAGTTCTTTAAAGCCTGATTACATTCTTGAAAGCAGAATTGATTCTTTTGAACAAATCATCAATTCTAAACAAAACTATACACAAATTATTGCAAGTGTTAATCTTATCAATGCAAAAGAAAATAAGATCATTTCTCATCGACTTTTTGATTCTAGAGAAAATATTAATCAAAATGATATCCAAAATATTTATCAATCTTTTGAAAAAAATTTAAATTCCTTAACTAAAGATATCGTTATATGGATTAATTCTAACGTTAATTAAAAAGTAGGAACACTTTTTGCTTTTAAAGATTTAGTGATAATTTTTTGAAAGGCAAAAAAATGAAAAATGAATTAGATGTATTAAAAAAACATTTAGGAGAGGTGCAAGGAATGAGCGAATTTAAAGCTACACAAATTTGCTCACAGATTAACGATGCTAATGATTTTATTGGCGCCTTGCAAGTCTTAGAACTCGCTCTTAAAAAAATCGAACAAAGCATTGCACAAAGACTCGATGATCAAATAGATGATTTACAAAAACGTACTTTAGATGCGACTACTTCTCAACTTATTCAAAATTGTTCTTTTATGGGAACAGCACTTTTTGGAAATATTTTTAATGTATATGTTGGCAAAAAACTTTTTGAATTTGAAATTTCAAATCCTCTTTTAATCTTAGAAAAAGCTGGATATGAAGGTGTTTTAGCTTATATCCAAGATAAAAGAGATGAAATCAAAAATATTCTAGCTGATCTAGCCAGTGCTATTGTAATGAGTCAAGGTATGGATAATGCCCAAATGTATGATTCAACTACAGATTTTAAAAATCTTTTTAGATAATTAATCATTTCACAAAGCAGAAAGAATATCTGCTCGTCCATTAATAATCGCTACACAATGTTCATAATGGGCAGTATTTAACTCATCAATACTGCCCGCATCCCATTTTCCATTAAAATGCTTTGGGGTTCCATCTTTTTGACATATCATAGGTTCTATACAAAAAACCATTCCATTTTTTATCTTAGGTCCGCTTTTAGCATTAGCTCCTTTTTCTAAATAATTTAAAATCTCAGGCTCTCCATGAGGTTTTTGACCTATTCCATGCCCACAATATCCACGAAGTGGAACAAAACCTCTTGAAGTAATAAATTCACCCAATGCAGCTGAAAGCTCCTTAAAACGCATTCCATCTTTAATAATATCAATTGCATAATACAAAGCATCTTTAGCACAAGCAATCAAAGCTTCATCCTTAGAAGAAACTTTACCAATAGCAATAGTTCTAGCAGCATCCCCATAATATCCATTAAGCATTGTGCCAACATCTATGCCTAAGATATCACCTTCTTTAAGAATTTTATCATCAGGAATTCCATGAATACAAACTTGATTTAAAGAAGTGCAAATTGCGCCTGGAAAGCCGTAAAGCCCTTTGAATGAAGGTTTGGCACCTAAGCTTAATATATATTCTTCTGCCATTTCATCAATTTGCTTTAAACTCATTCCAATTTTTATCTCTTTTTCTAAAAAATCTAAAGTTTTTGCAACCATTTGATTTGCAATTCTAAGTTTTTCTATTTCTGCAGGTTTTTTTAGTTCTATCATTATTTATCCTTATAAATTAAGCCAAATTTTAGCAGTATTTTTTAACGATTGCACATCGCTTGATGCATAAAAATGCAAAATGGCTTTATTTTCTTTAAAGATTAGCTTTTGCTTTTCTTTTAAAAATTCCACTATAGCATCACCAGAATGAATCAGTTTTGTATTTTTACCAAAATAATTACCTAAAGATTTCATCAAAAAAGGAAAATGGGTGCAAGCAAGAATTAAAGCATCGGGAGTTTGAACTTTTTCGAAATAATATTTCATAGCACTTTGCAAAAATTCTCCCTCAAAAATACCTTCTTCGACTATAGGAACAAAAAGTCCAGTTGCTAAAGCTTCAACTCTAGTAAAACCTTGATCAATTAAACGTTTTTGGTATTCTTGTGAATTGATAGTCGCTTTTGTTGCAATTACTAAAATTCTTTCATCCTTACTCTTTAATGCTTTTTTTGTGGCCTCCACTCCAGCATCTATTACTCCATATATTGGGATATTGGCATTTTTACGCAATATATCCAAAGCATAGGCACTTGCTGTGTTGCACGCAATGATAAGCATTTCAATTTGAAATTTTTCAAAAAAATCTAAAGCTTCTAAACAAAACTTTATAATTGTATCTTTATCTTTCACTCCATAAGGAACTCGTGCAGTATCCCCATAGTATATTATTTCATCGAATAAATTTGCCTCATAAAGAGACTTTAGGACACTGAGCCCTCCTATACCACTATCAAAAACGCCAATTTTCATCTTATATATCTTCTAGCGCCTATATAACGGGATTTCCAGTAAGAATTACTCAAACTAACTTCTTTAACTCCACCCTTGGAAGAAAGATGGATAAAATTACCTTTACTTGTATAAATTCCTACGTGCATACCATTTGGTCCTCTACCTGTTCTAAAAAAAACTAAATCTCCTGTTTTTAAATTAGATTTGGAAACTTTTATACCTGAATTTAATTGCGTAACAGTTGTTCTTGGAATTCTTGTATTTAATTCCAATAAAGCTTTCTGAGTAAAACCTGAACAATCTGCACCTCTTTTTGTAGTGCCTCCTAAAACATAAGGAGTTTTTCTCCACTCATAAGCAATGGATTTTAGCTTTGATTCTGCATTTGAATAGTGATAATTCGATTTTCCTATAAACGCAAAGTTAGGATAAAAACTACATCCAGTAATAAAAAATAAAGCTAAAAAAATAAAAAAAATTTGTCTCATTAAACTCCTTTTTTAGAATGATGAGTAAAGAATTTAAGATATATAAAGCCCCAAACTCCAGAACAAAATGAAGCGATCAAAATAGCAAGATTATCTGCATAATGAAATATATCACTTACCTCGTAAGCTAAACCATCGATAAACAAACTCATGGTAAAACCTATACCTGTTAAAATAGAGACTCCATAAAGCTGTTTTAAATTCGAACCTTGAGGCAAATCGGTCAATTTAAATTTGATGGCAAAATATGAAAATGCAAATACTCCCAATTGTTTTCCTATAAAAAGTCCCAAAAATATACCTATGCTTACGCCTGAAAAAATTGTATTTAGATCTATATTTGATAAATTTACTCCTGCATTTGCAAAGGCAAATAAAGGCAAAATCACGAAAGTAAGCCAAAATTTTAAACTCTCATAAATATCTTCTAAAAAAGGTTTTCCTTCTTTGGTGGTCATAGGAATAAAAAAAGCAGTGATAATCCCTGCTAAAGTAGCATGAACTCCACTTTTTAAAACACTAATCCAAAGAATTATAGAACAAATAAAATAAAAGGACTTTCTTGTAATTCTAAAAATATTTAAAATAAACATTATAAAAATGGCTATACCTGCAACCACAAAAGCAAATATAGAAAGTTTAGTGGTATAAAAAATTGCAATAATTAAAATAGCGCCCACATCATCAAAAATTGCCAAAGAAAGTAAAAAAGTCTTAAGACTTGCTGGAATATGTTTTCCACACATCATTAAAATGGCTAAAGCAAAAGCTGTATCTGTAGCAGTTGGAATTGCCCATCCTTTAAGAGTATAAAGATCTCCTATATTAATGAAGGTAAAAAACAAAGCGGGGATTAATATACCTCCCAAAGCTGCTATAAAAGGTAATATTATATTTTTAGGATTTCTAAAATCCCCGTGTAAAAATTCTTTTTTAAGCTCAAGTCCTATTGCGAAGAAAAAAATCGATATAAGCCCATCATTTATCCAAAGTAAAAAAGGCTTATTAAGCTCAAATTCACCTACACTAAAACCTACTTTTAAATTAAGAAAATTGCGATAATACTCACTTAAAAATCCATTTTGCACAAGTAAAGCAAATAAAGTACAAATAATGAGCAAAATTCCACCAAAAGCTTCACTCAAAATTAAAGTTTTTAATTTATGAAATACGCCATTCATTTGATTATCTTAAGATATATAAAACCAACCAATGCACTCAAAAAACTTGCCAATAAAATAGCTAATTTATCCGCATGCTCAAAAAGATTACTATTTTTATAAGCTAAACCATCGATAAACAAACTCATGGTAAAACCTATACCTGTTAGAATACATACTCCGTAGAATTTAGAATATTTTATATTCTCTGGAAGTTTTGCAAGTTTTAATTTAATCGCAATATAGCAAAAAGAAAAAACTCCCAATTGTTTGCCCAAAAATAAGCCTAACATAATCCCAAGACTTACAGGTGAAAATACAGCCCCTAGTTCCATGTCTTTAACATCGATACCTGCATTAGCAAAAGCAAATAAAGGCAAGATGAAATAAATTACCCAAGGATTTAAATCTTTTAAAACTTCATGTAAATAAGGTTTTTTGTCAGGTGTATCCAAAGGTATAAATAAAGCTATAATAACTCCTGCTAAAGTAGCATGAACTCCACTTTTAAGCATGGATATCCATAAAATCACTCCAATTAAAACATACAAAGACAAATGTGTTACATGAAAATAATTTAATGCAAATAAAGTCAAAATACATAAAAAGCAAATAATTATCGCTAAAAATGAAAGCTGGTCGGTATAAAATAAAGCAATGATAATAATCGCACCCAAATCATCAAAAATAGCTAAAGAAAGTAAAAATAATTTTAGGCTAGATGGAATTTTATTGCCTAAAAGCATTAAAATTCCTACAGCAAATGCTATATCTGTAGCAGTTGGAATTGCCCATCCTTTCATAGCAAATTCGTGAGAATGATTGATTAAAGTAAAAATCAAAGCAGGAAATATCATACCCCCTAAAGCTCCAAATAAAGGCAAAGAAACAGATTTTATATTTTTAAGTTGTCCGCGTAAAACTTCATATTTTAACTCAAGCCCAATGCAAAGAAAAAATATGGCTATTAAACCATCATTTATCCATAAATCTAAGGATTTTGAGATTTTAAAATGATCTAGTCCTATTGTAAAATTGGCGTGAAAAAAATCTGTATAAATGGAGCTTAAAAAAGAATTTTTAAATAATAATGCCAAAAAAGTAAAAAATATAAGCAAAATTCCAGGAAAAGTCTCACTTAAAACTATTTTCTTTATAATATGCATCAATACTCCTAAAGGAATTTTGTTTTTACGAAATTTAAATTTGGATTATAGCTAAAAAATACTAAAGAAATAATTATTTTAAAGAATTAAGGGTGTAAAGCCACACCCTTAATTTAAGATATCTAAGCGTAAATATCTAAACCACCAGAACTAGAAGTCTGTGGAGCGGAGGCTTCAGAGACATTCTCCATACCTTCGATAAGCTTACCCATTAATGTTTCATTTGTATCCATAGATTTTTTTAATACCGAAGTATTAACCGCTGTTAATAAGTTCGCATTACTCATGGTTGCATCTGAAATCATAATACCCTCCTTATTTTGATATAGTCTTAACAAAGAAAAGACACTTAAACAATATCGGAAATTTTTCTTAAAAATTAATACTTTTGAAAAATTTTATAAAAAATACAATCTTTAGGTAAAAATTACATTATTTTAGTCTTATTTAAGATTATTGATATTATACTTTATATTGATAATAAATATTATTTTTATAAAATTGTTTCATTATGCAAAACAAAAGTTAAGGAAATTAAATTAATGAAAATTTTTAAGATTGTATTTTTTACTCTTGTATTATTTTTAGCAAGTTCTGTATTTGCAAAAATTGATGATTATGTAGCTGAATCTAATACTATTAAAGAGATATTAAAACAAAGTTTTACTTTATATAAACAAGGTGATAACCAAGGTGCAAAAAAATTAAGCGAAGATGCTTATTTTCAACATTTTGAAAATATGGAAGGTCCTATAGGTAGAAATATAGGTCGCAAAGCCATCACTATGGAGCGTAAATTTGTTAATTTGCGTCGTATGTATAAGGAAAAAGCTCCTTTAGAACAAATCAACGCACTCATTGAAAGTCTTCATTATGACTTAGATGAAGTGACTCCTATTTTGCAAAATGGATACAGACTAAAAGCAGAGGCTAGTCAAACCAATTACGATAAAGCCGCGGCTAAAAAATCAAGTTTAGAGGCTAATGCTAAAAGAGAAGCTGAAGCTGAAGCTTTAATTGCCCAAATTACAGGTGTTAAACCCAGATCAAACAATAATTCTAATATCCAAAATAATCCATCAAATTTAAAAACCAATGATATCAATTCTGATCTTCAAGCGGCAGCTTCTATGGATGCAAGATTGCAATTTATTCTTGATAATATTTCGACTAAATTTACCCTTGCTGCAAATGCTTTTAAAAATGGAAATTATGATGAGAGTAAAAATTTATTAAATGATGCTTTATTTAATGATTATCGTAATACAAAAGTTGAAATTCTAATCAATAAATTTACCAAAGCTGGAAATGATCAAAAATTCCAACAAGCTTTAAGAACCTTGATACGTGAAATTGATGATAAAAAACTTGATGAAAAAAAATTAAGAGATGGTTTAGATGGTATAGAACAACAGCTTTTTGATACATTTTTACAAATTCCAAATTCAGAACTTTCAAAATTAAAACTAAAAGGTTTTAATGATGAAAATCAAGGAAAAGATTACGCTAAAGTCGGAGATGATATCAAACTTGCCTTAAATGAAATTTTAAATAATTACGATGGTTTTAATATTTCAGCTATCAATGATTTACAAAATACCTATTTGGATATTTTTGAAGCCAGTGGGATGGAAAATAAAATAGGTGCTGTTGATAGCAATTTGAAATTAAAAATCGAAAGTTTATTTTCTCAAAGTGTTGCATTAATCAAAAATAGTGCCGATAAAAAAGAACTTAAAGCTACTTTTGATGAATTAGAAAAATTCATCCAACAAGGTATAGATAAAATTCAAAATTCTACGCCTTATTCTCTTTTTATATGGGCTTTAGGAATTATCATACGCGAAGGTTTAGAAGCTTTAATTATCGTTGTTGCTATCGTATCTTATCTTGTGCAAAGTGGCAATAAAAATCGCCTCAATATAGCCTATAGCGCACTTTTTACTGGAGTTATACTCAGCTTTATCACCGCTTTTGCTGTCTCTTGGCTTTTCAAAGAAAATGCGGGGCAAAGTAGAGAACTTATAGAAGGTATTACTATGCTTATAGCAGTTCTTTTATTATTTTATGTTGGATTTTGGTTGCTTTCAAACGCACAAAATAAAAAATGGGCTAGTTTTATCAAGCAAGGAGCCATTGATGCTATTTCAAACAATAGCGCAAAAACACTTTGGATTACCGTTTTTCTAGCTGTTTATAGAGAAGGTGCAGAAACGGTTCTTTTTTATCAAGCTTTGCTTTTTGATGCAAAAACCAGTACGGATTTAAGTGCTATATTTGGGGGACTTGGACTTGGAATTTTAATTTTAATTGTTTTATATTTTCTTTTAAAAGCAGGAGCTATTCGCATCCCTGTTAAACAATTTTTTTATATTACCTCTTATATAATCTTTTATATGGTATTTGTTTTTACAGGTAAAGGTATAGCAGAGCTTATAGAAGGAAAAATCATCCTTCCTAGTTTAGTTCCTATGAATTTTGAACCTATATTATGGCTTGGAATTTATCCTTACTATGAAACTTTAATCCCTCAATTTATAATTTTAATTTTATTAATTATTGGTATTTTAATCACAAAACAAATTTCAAAAAAAGGAGTCAAATAATGAAAAAAATTTTATCAAGTGCTGTTATAGCAGCTATTACAAGCATAAATCTTTTTGCCGGTGAAGTACCGATTGGGGATCCAAAAGAATTAAATGGGATGGAAATAGCCGCTGTTTATCTCCAACCAATCGAAATGGAACCAAGAGGAATTGATCTTGCAGCATCTTTAGCGGATATTCACTTAGAAGCAGATATTCACGCAACTAAAAACAATCCTAATGGCTTTCCTGAAGGATTTTGGATGCCTTATCTAACCATAGCTTATGAACTTAAAAATACGGATACTGGAGCCATTAAACGCGGAACTTTAATGCCTATGGTTGCGGATGATGGTCCTCATTATGGTGCTAATATCGCTATGGAAAAAGACAAAAAAGGTGGTTTTGGAGTGGGTAATTATGAGCTTACTTTTTACATTTCAAATCCTGAAAAACAAGGATTTGGACGCCATGTTGATGAAGAAACAGGCGTGGGTAAATGGTTTGAGCCCTTTAAAGTTGATTATAAATTTAAATATACTGGCACACCAAAATAATCAAGCATCTAGAAATTCTAAGAATTTCTAGATATCTTTTTTAAAAATTTATCTGAATAAAATTTAGGTTTTATAAGACTGATTTGATTTTATACTTCTTAAAGTTTTTTATGTAATAATAACTCTTATCAATATAAAAAAGTGAAAGATTATGAGCATATATTTTGTCAATTTTATTTCCAATATTTTACCCTTAAGCGTTTTAATAGCTTTTATAAATCCTGACAAAAAATACATTATAAAAAGCTTTATAGCGGTTTTTTTAGGATTTTTATTTGGGTATTTTGCGTTTTTTATATCCGCACAATTTTTAAAAACTGATAATTTGATATTTAATCTCAATTTTATTTTTATAGCTTCTTTACTTGCAAGTTTTATATTTTATTTTTGGGAAAAAGTTAAAATTTTAAACTTAGTTTTATCGACCATTTTAAGTTTTTGCATAGCTTTAAATTATTATTACATCAATCAAGATTTGCCTATATTTAGTAATTCTTTATTGGATAGTCAAACAATTGCATCTTTAGGTTTTATATTCTTAGCTTTCATTATTTGTATTTTAATCTTTTTCTTTTTAAGATGGCAAAAAACAATCAATAAAAAAGCAAGTTTTATTGTCTTTTGTATCGTTATCTTTATAGAAATGGATCGTGCTTTAGCTAATATTTTACTCACTCTAATGAGAAATTCAATTATCGATACTGAAACTTTTTTGGTTAGCTTTGTTGGAAAAAGCAATTATTTTAGCACTTTTAAAATTTATCTTTATATCATTTTAATCCTCATCCTTACTTTTTTAAGTTTAAGAATTCGCCAAAACAATATCAATAAACGCACGATTTTAGATATTGAGTATCGCAAAAATAAGGCAAAAAATCATCTAATCAATTCTTATTTTTCAAGCGTTTTTGTAAGTTGTATAGTTAGTTTTTGTATCGTTTTATATTTTTTTATGATCAGTTCTAAACCTTTAGTTATAGATGAACCTAAAGAAATTTTACCTAACGCTGAGGGTAAATTTATCTTTGATGTGGCACTTTTAAGGGATAATAAACTTCATAGGTTTGCTTATGTAACAGCTGAAGGTAAGGTTGTGAGATTTTTTCTAATCAATAAAAGAGAAGACAGAGACTCTCCTGTTGCTGTTTTTGATGCTTGTATGATTTGCGGAGATATGGGCTATATTAAAAAAGACGGGGAATTAATCTGCATTTCTTGCAATGTCCGTATTTTTCTACCAAGCGTAGGAAAATCTGGTGGTTGCAATCCTATTCCTTTAAAATATACTTATGATGGCAAAAATATTATTATTGATGTAAAAGATGTCATTGCCGGATCTAATTATTTTAATCAAATCAAAGAAATTCAAGTTAGTGACCCTGTTTCAAAAGATAAACTCATCAACATAAAAGCACCTTTTTCTTATAGCTATAAAGGAATTACTTATTATTTTATCAATGAAAAAAACTATGAAGAATTTAAAAAAGATCCTTTAAAATTTATTAAAGATACAGAAGCTAAGTTTTTAATCCAAAGGAGAAGCGATGTTAGCTAAAATAATCCTTAATTCTATTTTTAAAAATAAAATTCAAAAATTCTTAGCCTTTCTTACTTGTTTTTTAGCCACTCTTTTGCTTTGTATTATGCTAAATATTACTTTAAGTATAGGCAATGAAGTCACGGAACAATTAAAAAGCTATGGATCAAATATACTGGTTTTACCTAAAGGTTCTAACCTAAACATTGAAATAGGCAATGAAATTTATAAACCCTTAAAAAATAAAAACTATCTTGAAGAAAAAAATTTATATATGATTAAAGATATTTATTGGCGCAATAACATCACTGCCCTAGCCCCATTTTTAGATGGTAAAATCACTGTTAAAAATGATGATAAGGCTATAAAAGCTCTATTATATGGAACTTATTTTAGTAAAGCAATTAAAATAAAAGATAGTGATGATTTTGTAACAGGAATTCAAACCCTTTATCCTTATCTTAAAGTAGAAGGAAGCTGGGCAAAAGATGATAGCAATGAAATCATGCTTGGTGAAGATTTGGCTAAAAATTCCAAACTAAAAATAGGACAAAATATAACACTCCTTGGAGAAAATAATATTTCAAAAGAAGTTAAGATTGTAGGAATTTTATTGCATACAAATCCTAAAATGTCAAATAAAATCATCACTCCTTTAAATCTTGCTCAAGAATTACTTAATAAACAAGGGTTTTATTCAAGCGCTGAAGTTAGGGCTTTTACTATACCAGAATCTGCACTTTCTGAAAAAGTACGCCGCTTAGGAGAAGAAAAACTCGATCAGGTTGAATACGATAAATGGTATTGTTCTGCTTATGTAGGTTCTATTGCTAGTCAAATCAAAGATGGACTTCCAGGATCTGATGTAAAAGTGCTAAATGCTATAAGCGATGCTCAAAATTTAATCGTTAAAAAAATTCAATCTTTAATGTCAATCACCTGCATTATTTGTATTATCATTTCAAGCATAGCTATTTCAAGCCTTATGAATTCAGAAATTCATCGTAGAAAAAAAGAAATAGGTCTTTTAAAAGTCCTTGGAGCTAATACTTTTCAAATTTATTTGATCTTTTCAAGCGAAAATTTAATTGTAGCCTTTATCGCTGCAATTTTTGGATTTGTATTTGGCATAGGAATTTCAGAAATCATCAGTCTTAATATTTTTGGTTATTTTATCAATATTGCTTTTATCGCTTTACCTTTAAGTCTTATTTTTGCTGGCTTAATAGCTATAATTGGCTGCTTAATCCCTATAAGAAATATTTCTAATCTCTCTCCAGTAGAGGTGCTTTATGGAAAATAGATTTTTTCTAAATGAACTTTTTAAAAGTCTTAGTTTTTCTTATCAAAGACTTTTTATCATCATTTTATCCATTTTCATAGGTGCCTTAACTTGTTCAGCATTTTTAAATATCTATTTTGACATAGATACAAAACTTTCTAAAGAACTCAAAGCCTACGGGGCAAATGTGATTATAAGCTCTAAAAATATAGATGAAAATTTTATCTCTAACGCTAAATATGAGGAAATCAAACAGAAATTAAAAGCTAGGGCTTTAACTCCATTTTTATACGAATTTTTAAATTTAGGCAGCACAAGTGCGGTTGTTTTAGGAACAGATTTTAAAGCCTTAAAGATCGCTAAACCTTTTTTAGAGATAAAAAGTGGAAGTTTTTCTTTAAGAGATTTTAGTGATAATTCTGTTTTTTTAGGTATCGATCTAGCCAAACAATTAGACCTTAAAGTAGGAAATGAACTGCAAATTTATAATCCAAATAATGGAAAAAGTGTTAAATTAACCATAAAAGCTATATTTTCAAGCAATGATGAATTCGATGGTATAGCCTTGGCATCTTTAAATGTGATTCAAAATTTAAGCGACACTCAAGGTATTAATTATGCTAATGCTATAGTCGATGGTGATTTTCAAAGCGTTTGGGATAAAACTCAAGCTATTAGCGATCATATCATCAACGCTAAACCTATATCATCGGTATCTTTAAGTGAAAATTTGGTTCTTAAAAAAATAAAAACCTTAATGTTTTTAATCGTCATTATTGTTTTAATCATAGTCACAACCAGTGTTAATACCACGCTAAGCTCTATTATATTTTCTAGAAAAAAAGAAATTGCTTTGCGTTTAGCTTTAGGAGCTAAAAAGAGCGAAATTTTTAAACTTTTTGCAAGTGAGTGTTTTATTGTGAGCTTAATAGCAAGCATTATAGGGGCATTTTGTGGAATATTTTTAGCCAATATTTTTGGTTATTTAATTTTTAATTCCAGTATTGACTTTAGATTTAAAGCGGTATCAATATCTATCATTATTTCTTTGGCTTTTGCTTTTTTTGCCGCTTTTTTACCTATAAAAAAGGCTTTAAAAATTAATATTTGTGATAATTTGAAAGGTGATTAAAATGAAAGAATTAATAAAAATAACAAATCTCAGTAAAAATTTTGGCAAAGTCAAGGCTTTAAATAATATTAATTTAAATGTTTATCAAGGAGAATGGCTTGCCATTATGGGTCCATCAGGAAGTGGCAAATCCACACTTTTAAATATTTTATCTCTAATGGATACTCCAAGCAATGGTCAATATATCCTAGATGGGCAAAATTTAGAACAAATTCAAGAAGAGCAAAAAATACAATTACGCAGAGAGAAAATAGGACTTATATTTCAGCAATTTCATCTTATCCCTTATCTAAATGCCTTAGAAAATGTAATGCTTTCTCAATATTATCACTCTTGCATTGATGAAGAAGATGCAAAAATGATGCTTGAAAAAGTCGGTCTTTCACATCGTTTAAATCACCTTCCTAATCAACTAAGCGGAGGGGAGCAACAAAGAGTTTGTATCGCAAGATCTTTAATCAATAATCCTGAAATTTTACTTGCGGATGAACCCACAGGAAATTTAGATGAAGCCAATGAAGAAATCGTTCTTCAAACCCTAAAAAAACTTAAAAATGAAGGAAAAACCATTGTTTTAATCACGCACAATCCAGATTTAGCTAAATTTGCTGATAGAACTATATGCTTACATCATGGGGTTTTAAAATGAAATTTTTATGTATTTTTATTGCTTTATTGTTGTTTAATGCTTGCTCTTTGGAAAATAAAAAAAGCACAAAAATAGGAGAAGTGGCTGCAGAAATTTCAGCTAAAAATCTTTTAGGAGATGATATTAAATTAAACAATGATAAAAATCCTTTAAAAGTATTAGTTTTTTTTCAAAATGGTTGCTCCTCATGCTTAAAGGAATTGCCTTATCTAGATGAATTTGCGCAAAATTATCCAGATAAAATTAGCATTTATGCGATCAATTCAGCCAATGATATACAAACTATACAATCTTTAGCAAAAAAATTTGATTTTAAAAAGGTTAAAATTTTAAAAGATGATCTTAAAATAACACAGGATAGGTACGCTATATTTGCAACGCCAACAACTATAATCATTAAAAATGGAATTATAAAAGATAGAATTTTAGGAGAAACACCTTGGAAAAATTTAAAGTCCAAGCTTATTTCATCGCTTTAATCACAGCTTTATTTTTTATAGCTTGCAGTGATGGAGAAAATTTTAAAAGCTTAGATCATAAAAATTATAATTTTTCCTATAATGGTTTTAAAAAAACATTAAAACTTAATCAAAAGGATGAAAATTTTGCTTTAGTATTTTTTACCAAAGATTGCGGAGTGTGCAAAGAACAAATCAAAATTTTACAACAATTAATCCAAAATTATAATTTTAATGTTTTTGTGATTTTAGGAGATGCAAAGAATTTAGATGATGCAAAAAATTGGGCAAAAGAAAAAGGTTTAACTCAATTAACTTTATTTTATGAAAAAAATGCAGCTAAGTATCTTTCAGATTCCATAGGCGGTATTTATGGAGTTCCTGTAATTAGTTTTTTTGAGTCAGGAAAAATGAATAAAAAATTTATAGGATTGACACCTTATCATATACTTGAAAATGAAATTAAAAGGATAAAAAATTAATCTTATCCTTTTAAATAATTAAAGTTTTTGATCTCCTAAAAAATAGCCATAAATTTCATAACTTCCATCTTTTTTCATTAAAATCACAGGATATTTTTCATTGTAGCCTTGTTCCATTCCAGGGCTTCCTTGCGGCATTCCAGGAGCTGAAATTCCTATAACGTCTTTTGGTTTGTTTTCAAGAAGCCAAGCTACAGCACTTTCAGGAACATGTCCTTCGATAGCATAACCTTCAATGATTCCCGTATGGCAGCTTTGATATTCGTTTTTGATACCATATTGATCTTTGATTTTTAGAAAATCATCTGTCTTATGCACATTAACATTATAGCCTTTTTTCTTCATATAAGCTGCCCAATAATCACAACACATACAAGTAGGACTTTCATAAATTTCTAAATTTTTAGCTTGCGCAATAGAAGCGGTTGCAACTATAGCAAAAGCTGAAATTATTTTTTTCATTTTAACTCCTAAATTTTATTATTTTTTTATGATTTTTGTTAATTTAAATCAACAATATATCAAATTTGCTTTTAAAAAAGGTAAATATTTTTATAAAATCAATTTTTTATTTAGTTAAATTTTATAATTAATATTGAAAAAATTAACTATACTTTTAAAACCGATCAATAAAATCAAATGGATATTGATTTTATCAACAATTATAGCGAAACAATAAGTTGCCATTTAGACTTTTCAACATTATTATCTCCCTCTCAATTTTTTAATCTCCTCTAAAAGCATAAATTTAAGCTCTTTAAGCCCTGTTTTTTCAAGACTTGAAACCTCGATTAAGAAACTTTGCGGATTTTCTATACTTTTTAAATAATCTTTTAAATTTACTACATTCTCTGCAATCGCTTCTGCAAAATCAACACCTAAATTCACACTATCGCTTTTTGAAATCATGATACCAAATTCGCGTCCAAAAAGCTCTTTAGAAAATTTTTCAAGCTCATTTCTTAGCACTATAAATTGCTCTTTTAAAGGCATTTCTCTTAAAGGATCCAATACAAAAAGTAAAAAAGATGTTCTTTCTATATGTTTTAAAAAAGCAAGTCCTAAACCTTTGCCTCCGCTTGCACCCTCAATAATACCAGGAATATCCGCCATCACAAAAGAATTATACTCATCCACATCAACAAGACCAAGTTTTGGCGTCAATGTGGTAAATTCATAATTTGCAATTTCAGGTTTTGCGTTTGAAACTACACTAATAAGAGTTGATTTTCCCACGTTTGGAAAGCCCACAAGCCCCACATCAGCGATCAATTTAAGCTCAAGTCTTACTAAACGACTCTCTCCTTTTATACCAGGTTGTGCATAATCGGGACGCTGATTGGTTGCGTGTTTAAAATGAGTATTTCCAAGCCCACCTTTACCACCTTTTAAAAATACTTCTCTTTGTCCTTCTTTGGTTAAATCAAGTAAAATTTCATTGGTTTGTGCGTCAATTACTTGTGTGCCTTCAGGAACGATGAGTTCTAAATTTTCACCCTTTTTTCCATTTTTATTACGCCCCATACCCGCTGCACCATTTTGTGCGCGAAGTTCTTTTTTGCCTTTAAAATTAACAAGGGTATGAGTATTGTTATCACATATAAAAATGATATCTCCGCCATTTCCACCATCGCCACCATCAGGACCACCCAATGGAACGTGCTTTTCACGACGAAAACTCACAGCACCTTTGCCTCCATCACCTGAAGCTAAAGTAATCTTAACACTATCAATAAACATTTACAACCTTAAAAATTTTAAAAAGAAGTATATCAAAAGAAAATAAAATTCAAAATAATTTTTAACGACTTAAAAGCCCTAGTTGTCTATTTTACCAATAATTTAAAATTAAATTTTCTTACAATTAACCACTAAAACTATTAAAATTACAAATTATTTAAAATATTACAATACTCAAAAATATTTTTTCTATAGGCATAAATCTTAAAACCATTCTTTTTGGCCACAAACTGATTTGTCTTAAAAAAGAGCTTTTCTAAATTTTTTCTTGATCTTCGTATTTGCTTTAATGAAGTATTATCGAAAGAATTTAAAATGATTTTTATCTCTTTTTGTTTTAAAAATTTTAAAATATAAGTATTTTCCTTACCTAGCCAAATTTTAAAAGTAAATTTTAAACCTATCTTAAAACTAAGCATGTCAAAAAGCACCTTACGCATAGAGCCCAATAAACAATTTGCCAAAATCAACTGCTTTCTCAAAAGAGCTTTTTCTAAATTGCCATAAAGCCAATAAAATTCATTACGCACCTCATCAAAATCCTTTTGTGTAGGCTTTTTTATACAAAAGGCGGTATCATTTTTTACTTTAACAAATTTTTTATCTTTATCTATAAGCACCTTGCTTAAAGGCTCAAACTCATAATAATTTTTCAATTCTTTCAAAGGGATAAATTTAAAATCTATTCTTATCCCATTTTTAAAAACCACCAAAAAGCTTAGCCAGTTTTTAGGTAAATCTCCCTTGTAAAATTCAAAACTTTCAGGTGCTTGATAAAATAAAATTTCACCAAAATTTCTAATAAATTGAGGTAATTTTGCTTTTTTGATCTCTTCATTTTTATTTATATTTAGTAGTTTTCTTAAATTTTTAATTTTTAGAAAAAAAAGAAATGTCATAATCTTGATATTTATCCTTTTTAGCTCTTTTATTTACCCTTGAACCTTCAAGTGTAACAAGACGAATTTTTTTATGGGAAAGTGCAAATTGTTTTATTTTTTTAAGAATTTTTTCTTGATTTTGCATACTAATTAAAAACTATGATTCCTGTATTTTAAATAACAAGATATTGTTATCGCATATTACTAACTGCCGCTGAATCGAATTTTAACACAAATCTCTCAGCACTCTTACCGCCATAGTTAAAATAATTGTTAACATTATCAATAAATATTTATAAAGATTTTTTAAAAAGAAGTATAACAAAAAAATTAAAAGAAATTCAAAAGAGCTAAAACTCTTTTGAATTTAAGGATTATTTACCCTTTGGGGTATTTCCTCTACCGCCACCACTAGGGTTTCCAGTAGTAGAAGGATAATTTGGATTTGTTTTATCTCCTCCCATGTTAGCCTCCTTATATATTTTAAACAATGGTATTATACCCCCCCCCATTATAAATTAAAACTTAAAATAAATAAAAAGTTTAAAACTAATTTTAATGATTAATTTTGATTTAGAAATTCAAAAACAAGAATAATTATAGTTAGGAATTAAAAACGTTGGAGAAAATTTAAAATTTTCTAGGCAGAAGCCTAGAAATTAAGCAGGATAAACAGAAACTTTTTTTCTATCTTTATCTTTTCTTTCAAATTTAACAAAACCATCAATCAAAGCAAAGATAGTATGATCTTTTCCTATGCCTACGTTATTGCCTGCATGAGTTGCAGTTCCTCTTTGGCGAATGATGATATTTCCAGCTCTAACAAATTCGCCACCAAATTTTTTAACACCTAAACGACGACCAATAGAATCGCGGTTATTTTGAGTTGAACCTTGACCTTTCTTGTGTGCCATTCTTTACTCCTTAAGCTTTAATATCTTTAACTACAACGCGAGTAAATTGTCTTCTAAAACCGCGTTTGAGTTTAGAATCCTTTCTGCGTCTTTTTTTATAAATTATTACTTTCCTATCTTTTCCGTGATTGATCACTTCCAAAACAACCTTTGCACCTGCTACGAAAGGCGCCCCTACCTTAATATCTTTATCGCAAATTGCAAGTACTTCATTCACTTCAATACTAGCTTTACTCTCAGCCTCAAAGTGATCTAGTTTTAGCTCATCGCCAACACTAACTTTATACTGCTTTCCGCTGTGTTTCATAATAGCATACATTGCTTTTCCTTAATAATTTGGTAAGTACCACAAAGCACCGATTCGGATTTAAAAGCTTTAATGGTTTAGAAAAACTCTGATTTTACAGAATTTTTCTTTAATTTTTGATGAATTTAAAGTTTGTAATTAAAAAATTAAGTTTTAAATAAAGCTAAAACCCAAGATCAACTCCACCACCTTCGTGAAGCTTATAAGTAGGATTTTTGCCTTTTTCTTCTTTGTTTTCCTCTGATGTATTAGCATTAAAAAGAGAATTTTGTATATATTTTTGCATCATTAAAGCAATATTTTCCCAATATTTTTGCTCCTTTTGGACATCATGAGTAAGCATAAAATTCGCACTTAAAGTTTTTGACAATACTATCTCTCTTGTGGGATAAAATATAAGTTTAAAAGATATATTAATCTTTAATTTATTATTGTTTTGATAAGCAACTGAACTATTTTGTTTAGATGTGTCTAAAATTTTATATTCTAAAATATAATCAGCACCTAAAACATTCCCCAACTTAGAACTTTCATCGCTAGAGCTTTGATTGCTTTCAATAAGCTTATCCTCACTTTTAAAATCATTTTTCCTTTCCAAAAGAGTAAAATAAGTATCATTAGAAAAAATATCATTTAAAGCTTGAGTTAAATTTTCCCCTGCTTTTCCATAATTTCCATCAAAAAGCACCAACTTTGGCTTTTGATCATTTTGATAAAGATATTTGTAGGCTAAAAGACCAACTTGCCAATTTGTTCCATTATTTTCAACTGAAGTGATTTCGTAGCTATCAATACGCCCATTACTCACATTTTGAAGTGTATTTTTTGAATTTTGAACAATCTGTCCTAAGGCCGAAAATTTAAAATCAATGCTTTTGGTTTCTTGTCTTAAATTGATCTTTGATACACCTTTAAGCTTGGATAAAGCATCGATTAAAGCATTATTGACCGCTTCTTCTCTTGTTTGGCCTGTTCCTACACCCTGTGTGATTTTTTGAAATTTAGATCTTTGATGAGGAAGTGTTTTTAAGCTTTGAATATTACTAAAATTAACATCTTCAGGGGGTGAATAATCATAAATAATCACATTTTTTTCATTTTGAGCTTTTATAATATTTTGATTTTCAGCCCAAAGTAAAGATAAAAAGGCTATTAAAATAAAAAAATTTCTCATTTTACCAAGTCACCGATTTGCTACTTCCAGTTTTATCAATTGTTTTTTCATCTTCCCAATAAGCAAGTCCTGAATTTAGATCCGTAAGCGTTAAATGAAAAAAATACTCCGCTTGTATATCGCCATTTCTAAGTTTGACATTATCTTGACGAATTTTTCCACTCAAAGAAAAATCAGGAGCTACTAAGGTTCCTTTTTTGGAAATGGTATTTTGATTGAATTCTTCATTATCACGCAGTTCTCTTACAGCTTCACTCATCTCATCACGAGCACCCCCTGCTGCAACAGCTGTAGTGAGGACAAATTTACCTGATTTTCGAAGTGCTATAGTAATTTTACTTATAAGCTTGTCTGTATCAATTCTTTGCGGTGTATCATTAATGATTTTTCCAATAGCAATCACTTTTCTCTGACCTTGTGAAATATTAGCAAAAGCAAGATCTTTTAACATGCTCTCAATCATTTCTTGTGCTGTTTTTTCAAAATCCTCCCTATCAAGGCCTAAAGTTAAAGCATCCCCTTGTTCTTTTTGACTCGCATAACCATCAGTATAAACAGGTGCTCCACAAGCCACTAAAAAAAGAGTTAAAAAAGCATAACAAGCTACTAACAATAAATTTCTCATTCTACTTCCTTTTTTAAATTAATTATACTTTATTTAATTTTCAATTTTGTAAATTTGACTTGGAATGATTGGATTAAAAGATCTAACTAAAATCAATATACTTTTATTTTGATCTAAAAAATCAGAATAAATTAAATTGCCACTATCATCTTGAATTTTAATAAGACCTTCATTTTTTATCATTGAAATTTGGATATTCTTAGGTAAAAAATTCCAAATTCTCAAATCACTTCTTGTAGTTACAACTCCAAAAACATTTGTCGCAAGACTTAAAATTCCACTCTCGTCATTTTTGGCTACTGCTACATTTAAACTTGCTTTAAAAATGCTTGAAAGTAAAGATTTTGTGATCTTAGCAGTCAATTCTTCCTTAAATTCACTTGCAACCACCTCATCAAAATCAAAAATATTCGACGTTTTCATAGAGTCTGTATTGTTTGAGATATTTAAATAAACATAAGATTCATCTCTTTTTTTCAAAGTTGGCAAAGCCACACTCGCTGTTGCGATATATCCATCAAAAATAAAAGGTAGGGTTAAAGAAAACTCATCTAAAGCAGGACTCAAGCCATTTTCATAAATTACAAAAATATACTTTTCTAATTTTTTTGGATTGAGTGCATTAGAATATCGATTAAAAACTTTAAATTCTTTTTGTATTTCTTCGTTATCATTATAGGCTGCATACACTTCCTTAAGAAGATCATTGGCCTTTCTATAATCTTTATCTATGAAAAAAAATATTGAAGAAATATAAGTTACATAAGCATTTGTGTAATTTTTTTGCGCGCGGAATTCTTTGAAAAGATTTTCATATTGATTTGAAATAAGCTTAATATTATTTTCAATATTCTGTTTAAAATTCTCTTCTTTTTCAGCTTTTTTTCTCATCTGTTCAATTTGACTAGCAAAATATTCTTTTGCCATCTCTTGCCTTATCAAAGCACGATTGAATTCTACTCTAGCGTTTTCAAAGTCTTTAAGACTCATAAAATTTAAACCCTTATAAACATTTACCATGGTGCGTTCATACCAAGCACCTTGATAATCATTTATTCCATCATTTATTAGTGTAGAAGTTATCAGCTCTGCATTTTTATGAATGGTGCTTTTTAAATCAACATCAAACTTATAAGAATTCTCAACCTGATCAAAAATAGCATTGCTTAAATTAAAATCCTTACAATCTCTAGCAATATATCCTGTATTTAAACCCTTAAAAATCGTATCATTGCTATGGTTAATTTTTTCTAATTGCTTTTCAAAAAAATTGCGATCACATTTTTTAGAAAACAATTCTTGTTGATAAAATAAATTTTGATCTTGATAAGTTGAGCAAGCACTTAAAATAAATACAATAAAAAATAATATTACTCGATACATTTAAAATAATTCCGAATACAAAAATTTATTTTAAACTATATCAAAAAAACAATAATAGCCAAAAAAGGCTATTATTGTTTATAAGAAAAGACCGGCGGCTGCAAAACCTAAAGCTACCGAAATAGCGATAGCTAACACACCCGGTATAAAGAAAGAGTGATTGAAGATAAATTTACCTATTCTTGTTGTTCCTGTATCATCCATTTGTACAGCACCCAATAAGGTAGGATAAGTTGGCAAAACAAAGAGTGCAGAAACCGCAGCAAAACAAGCCACTAGCATATAAGAATCATGCGGACTTGCAGCAGTGATACCTAAAGAAGTAATCACCACAGGAACGATAGCTTTAGCAGTAGCTGCTTGAGAATATAAAAGCATACTAGCAAAGAAAAATGCAACCGCAAGTGTTGCTGGAATTTGTTTTACCCAATCACTAGCTAAAGTTGTAATTTCTTGTGTATGACCTGAAACAAAAGTATTTCCAAGCCAAGCAACACCAAAAACACAAACACAAGCTGTCATACCACTTTTAAAAACGCTTGTATCTAAAATTTTTGCTGGATCTACTTTGCAAAACCAAGTGATCAAAGTCGCCGCAGTCAATAAAAAGCTCATGATAGCAGAATCTCTTGGGATAATAACAGGATCTATCCATCTGATATTACTAGAAATTGCCGTTGCATATAAAACCACACATAAAACTGTTATTAAAAAAATCGCAACTGAAAGCTTAGCACCTGGTTTATCCTCTGCTTGTAAAACCTCATTAGCATCTTTTACAAGTCCTGCTTTTAAACGCTCTTGATAAATTTTACTTTTACTAAGATCTAAAGGAGTAATGATGCTAACTATAAACGCTGTTAAAATACAAGCAATAAAAGTTGTACTGATCCAAATTCCTAATAGTGTTGGGTAACTCCATCCAAATCCCTCTAAAACTCCACTCATATAAACAACAGCAGCACTCACAGGAGATGCGGTGATACCTATTTGAGAAGCAACCACCATCAAAGAAAGTGGAACTGAAGGCTTGATATTTTGAGATTTTGCAACATCTACAACGACAGGCATTAAAGAAAATACAGCATTACCTGTTCCTGCTAAAAGAGTTAAGAGCCATCCACAAATTGGAGCTAAATAATTAATAAATTTTGGATGCCTTCTTAAAAATCTCTCGGTTAATCTTACCATATAATCAAGACCACCAGCTTGCTGCATTGCAGAAATTGCTGCAATAGCTGCAGCAATGATTAAAATAACATCCCAAGGAATACTGCCTGGTTTCATACCTAAAGCAAGCCCCAAAATAACAACTCCTATACCTCCTGCATAACCTATAGCTATACCTCCTAAACGAATTCCTATAAATATAGAACCCAAAAAGACAATAATTTGTAAAATTAACTCTAAACTCATAATAAAGCCTTTTTATTTCTCAATACGCGGATTTAGCATATTTTCAGGAGTTAAATACTCATCTAATTTTTCCTTAGTCAATAAGCCTCTTTCTAAAACTATATCAGCCACGCTTTTTCCAGTTTGCAAAGCCTCTTTTGCAACTGATGCTGAATTTTCATATCCTATGTAAGGATTTAAAGCAGTAACCAAACAAACAGAATTTAACATAGTTTTTTTACAATTTTCAGGATTAGCTGTTAAATGCTTGATTGCTTTATTTGCTAAAGTTAGCATCGCATTTTCTAAAAGAACTAAAGAATTAAATAAAGCATAAGCAATCCCTGGTTCAAATGCATTAAGCTCAAATTCTCCTCTTTCTGAACAAAGTGCTATAGTTACATCATTTCCTATAACCTCATAACAAGCTTCTCCAACTACTTCAGGAATTACAGGATTGACTTTACCTGGCATGATAGAACTGCCTGGTTGCATTTGAGGTAAATTAACTTCACCCAAACCACATCTTGGACCTGAATTCATCAATCTTATATCATTAGCAATTTTAGAAAGCCTAACCGCAGCAGTTTTTAAAGCCCCGCTTACATGAACAAAATCAGCTGTATCTTGAGTCGCCGCTATAAAATCCTCTGCTGGTCTAAAGGTACTACCTGTTATATCACTTAAATATTTTTCAACCAAATCTTTATAATCAGGATGACAACAAATTCCAGTACCTATAGCAGTAGCTCCTAAATTTAAATAAGTCATTGATTCTCTTGCTTTGGTGATTTTTTCTATATCGCTTTTTAAATAGCTTGCAAAAGCATTAAAAGTATTTCCTAAGGTTGTAGGAACAGCATCTTCAAGTTCTGTTCTACCTATTTTTAATATATCTTTCCATTCTCTTGCTTTAATTTCTAATTCATTTTTCAATATTTCCATAGCTTTAAGCAAATCGCCCATTTTAGCATGAACTGCGACTTTGATAGAACTTGGATAAGCATCATTGGTTGATTGACCAAAATTGGTATTATCATTTGGATGAAGGTATTGATATTCGCCTTTTTTATGGCCCATCATTTCAAGGGCGACATTAGTAATCACTTCATTAGCATTCATATTTGTGCTTGTTCCAGCACCGCCTTGAACCATATCTACCACAAACTGATCTAAAAACTCACCATTGATAATTCTATCACAAGCTTTAACGATATAATCAGCCCTATCAGCAGGCACCATCCCTAAATCTTTATTAGTCAAAGCTGCCGCTTTTTTAACTTGTGCAAAAGCTTTTACAAAGAATGGATATTCTTTTAAAGTTCTGCCACTCATTTTAAAATTTTCTAAAGCTCTAAAAGTTTGTACTCCATAATACACATCATCTGGAATTTCTAATTCTCCTATAAAGTCGTGTTCTCTTCTTGTTCCCATTGTTAAGCCTTTCTTATATTTTAGATATGGTTAATTTTCAATGTAAATTTTAAAATCTACATCATAATATTAACTAAAAATTAAGCATATTCCTATTTTATTAATAATTAGTTAATATTAATAATATTTATTTAGTAAAAATAACTCAAATCTATGATTTTAAATAAGATTGTTTTTCTTTTTTTAAATTTAATTTCTATTTGTCTTAAAACAAACTAAGTATGATTTCATTAGTCTTGTGCTAAAATATATTTTACTTTATTATTCTGGATTAAGTTAATGCAAGAGACTACAATAAAACTTGAAAATATTAAAATGAAAGAAGACTGGAAAGACTTTTTAAAAGAAGAATTTACAAAACCTTATTTTTTAGAAATTAAAAAAAAATATATCTACGCCTTAGAAAATAAAAAAACAATCTATCCGCCAGCAAATTTAACTTTCAATGCCTTTAATCTTACTTCTTTAAAAGATTTAAAGATAATCATCTTAGGACAAGATCCTTATCATCAACCTAAACAAGCAATGGGACTTAGTTTTTCAGTTCCTTGTGAAGTGGCTATACCTCCTAGTCTTTTAAATATTTATAAAGAACTAAAAACGGATTTAAATATAGAACCCTGCAAACACGGAAACTTATCTTCTTGGGCTGAACAAGGAGTTTTGCTTTTAAATTCTATTCTTAGCGTAGAAGCTGGAAAACCTGCAAGTCACAGCTCTTGGGGATGGCAAAAATTTACTGATGCGGTCATTTCAAAATTAAGTTTAGAAAAATCAGGACTTATTTTTCTACTTTGGGGAAATTTTGCAAAATCAAAAAAAAATTTAATAGATGAAAAAAAACATTTTATATTAGAAGCAGCTCATCCTAGTCCGTTAGCCAGAACAGGTTTTTTGGGTTGTAAGCATTTTTCAAAAGCAAATGAAATTTTAAAGAATCTAGGAAAAAATCCTATCAATTGGAATTTAACAAAATAACCAAAATCAAGTCTTAGGAAAACTACAAACTTTAAGCATTTATTGAAGTTTTATAGTCCGCAAAAGCGGACTAATTTGCAATATTTTTAAAAGATTCAAATCCTATATCGACTTATTTTTGAAATACTTTAGTTTTTTATAAAAATTATTAAAAATTTAATTTATTAAAATACCTATTGAATTTGTAACCAACAATCTAAATTAACGATAATTTAAACCTTAAATATCTTAATTCTAAAAAATAGCCAAATTTTATATCATTAATATTTCATTAAAATTAAAAAAATAAATCTGTTACCAAAATACACAAATTTTTAACAATATTGCAAATATTTTTTTACTCTCTATAAAATTATTTTGCATTCTTTTTAAATTTTCGTTAAAATGTCTCTCGGAAATTAATATTTAATAAAAATTTATATTTTAAAAGGAGAAAATATCTAATGTGGGAACAAGTTTATGATCCGATGGGAAATATTTGGTTAAGTGCTTTCTTTGCGTTTTTACCTATATTTTGTTTTTTGGTTTGTTTAGTTTTTTTTAAGCTTAAAGGCTTTCAGGCTGGGTTTTTAACCGTTATAGCTGCTTCTTTAGTGGGATTATTTGTATATAAAATGCCTTGGAATTTGGTTGGTGCAAGCTTTATACAAGGTTTTATAAATGGTATGTGGCCTATTGCTTGGATTATCATAGCAGCAATTTTTCTTTATAAACTTTCTATTAAATCAGGTTCTTTTGAAGTGATCAAACAAAGTGTAATGAGTATCACTCCCGATCATAGAATGCAAGTGATTTTGATTGGATTTTGTTTTGGTTCTTTTTTAGAAGGTGCTATAGGTTTTGGAGGTCCAATTGCTATTACAGCAGCACTTTTAGTTGGGCTTGGTTTTAAACCATTGCAAGCAGCAGGACTTTGCCTTATAGCAAACACTGCACCTGTAGCTTTTGGAGCAGTTGGAATTCCTGTAATTGCAATGTGTGATTTAGTTAAAATTGAAAGCCAATCTGTTTCAGCTATGATAGGTAGAATGTTAATACCTCTTAGTTTTATTGTTCCATTTTTTGTTGTATTTTTAATGAATGGCTTTAAAGGCATTAAAGAAACTTTCCCTGCTGTATTTGTTGCTGCAGCGAGTTTTACATTGACTCAATATCTAAGCTCAAACTACTTAGGTGCCGAACTTCCAAGTATTATTTCAGCCGTATCTTCCTTAGCAATAACTACAGTATTTTTAAAATTTTGGAAAATAAAAAATGTTTATCGTGTAGATGGTAAAACAGATTTTCAAACAAATACAAACTTAAGTCTTGGAGAAATTTTAAAAGCTTGGACTCCTTTTATTTTACTCATTATTTGTATTATTTTTTGGACTCAACCTTGGTTTAAAAATCTTTTTGGAAAAGATGGAATTTTTGCTTTTACTAGTATCACCATTGCATTTAACAATATTACTCAAGGAATACTTAGTCCTTCTATTGTGGATGCAAGCGTTTTAAAACCAGTAAGTTTAAATTTAGGCATAGACTTTATTAATGGAAAAACCGTAGCTCAAGCAGGAACTGCTATTTTATTTGCAGCATTTTTGACTATTTTTATTTTGAAAATCAAAGCAAGCGATGCTGCTGAATGTTTTGGAGCGACTTTAAAAGAGATGGCTATTCCTTGTCTTACCATAGGTCTTGTTGTGGCTTTTGCATTTATTTCTAAAAATAGTGGTATGAGTGCGACTTTAGGTCTTGCTTTTGCACACACAGGCGATGTTTTTTCATTCTTCTCCCCAGTCATAGGTTGGATAGGAGTATTTTTAACAGGATCTGACACAAGTGCTAATCTGCTTTTTGGAACCTTACAACAAGCAACAGCACAAAAGCTTGGAGTTAATGAAGTTTTATTTTTAGCAGCAAACTCTGTAGGTGGTGTTGTAGGAAAAATGATCAGCCCTCAAAGTATAGCCGTAGCTTGTGCAGCCGTTGGGCTAGTAGGAAGAGAATCTGAACTTTTCAAATTCACGCTTAAATATTCTATAGCTTTTATTATTTTAGTAGGAATTTGGACTTGTTTCATTGCTTTCTTCTTACAAGGTATCATTCCTAGTCCTATTTTAAAATAAGATATTTCATAAGAAAGGTAAAAATTGATGAAAAAAGTATATTTTTATGCAACTTGCTTAGGTACAGCAGCTATGCAAGATACAATTTTAAATGCTTTAAAACTTTTGCGCTTAGAAGGCGTGGAAGTCATCTTTAAGAAAAAGCAAACTTGCTGCTCTCAACCTTCTTTTAATTCAGGCTATTTTAAAGAAAGTAAAGAAATTGCAATGTATAATGTAAATCTATTTGATGAACCTTACCCTATCGTTGTACCGAGTGGATCTTGTGCTGGAATGATGAGTCATGATTATTTAGAACTTTTTAAAGACGATCCACAATTTGAAAAAGTGAAAAATTTTAGCGAAAGAGTGATAGAGCTTTCTCAATATCTTGATAAAGTTTTAAATGTAAATTATGAAGATAAAGGAGAGCCTGTAAAAATAACTTGGCATTCAAATTGTCACGCTTTAAGAGTTCAAAAAAGTATCGATGCAAATAAAAATTTGATTAAAAGACTTAAAAATGTTGAACTTGTGCCTTTAACTTATGAAGAAGAATGCTGTGGATTTGGTGGAACTTTTTGTATTAAAGAACCTGAAATTTCAAATGCTATGGCGCAAAGCAAAATCAAAGATATCCAAAATACTGGAGCAAAATACCTAGTCAGTGCCGATGGAGGTTGTCTTTTAAATATAGGTGGAACTATGCAAAAAATGGGGCTTGATATCAAGCCTATCCATTTATATGACTTTTTAATCAAACGCTTGCAAGGAGAAAGACTATGAATGCTAAGATGCCTCATGATCAAATCGTTCATTTAAAACTAAACGATAAACAAATGCAAGAAAACCTTGTCAATGCTATGCATACTTTACAAACCAATCGTTTTAAAGTGATCGATGCTAAATTTCAAGATTGGCAAGGTTTAAGATCAAAAGCAAAACAAGCTAAAAACAATGCTTTAATGAGTTTAAAAGATCGTTTATTAGAATTTGAAAAAAATGCAACAGCTAATGGTATGATAGTGCATTGGGCAGATACCAAAGAAGATGCCTGTGAGCTTATCTATGAACTTATGATAGAAAAAAATATTACCAAAGTTCTTAAAGGTAAATCTATGGCTAGTGAAGAAATAGGCCTAAATCACTATTTAGAAAGTAAAGGGATGAAAGCCATTGAAACCGATTTGGGCGAACTCATTTTGCAATTAAACGATGAAGCGCCTGTGCATATCGTAGTTCCAGCCATCCATAGAAATCGCTATGAAATAGGAAAAATATTCAAAGAAAAACTAAATTCGGAACTAGAAAGCGAACCAGAAAAACTTAATGCCATAGCAAGAAAGCATCTAAGAGATGAATTTGAGGGCTTAAAATTGGGTTTAAGCGGAGTTAATTTTGCCATGTCTAAAGAAGGAGCTTTTTGGCTTATAGAAAATGAAGGTAATGGTAGGATGTGTACCACAGCTCCTGATATCCATATAGCACTTTGTGGTATAGAAAAAGTGATGGAAACTTTTGAAGATGCAGCTACGATGGTATCTTTACTCACCCCATCAGCAACGGGACAATTTATACCAACTTACAATAACATTATCACAGGACCAAGGAAAAATGGAGAATTGGATGGTCCTAAAGAAGTGCATGTGGTATTGTTTAACAACAACCGCACTAATATGCTTGCTAATGAAGATTATTATGAAGCCTTAAGATGTATAAGATGTGGTGCTTGTATGAATTTTTGCCCTGTTTATGATCAAATAGGCGGACACACTTACCAAACAACCTACCCAGGACCTATAGGAGAAGTGATCAGTCCAAATATTTTTGGTATAGATCATACAGGTGATATTTTAACTTTTTGCTCACTTTGCGGACGTTGTTCAGAAGTTTGTCCTGTAAAAATTCCTTTAGCTGATTTGATTAGAAAATTAAGACGCGATAAAGTCGGACAAGGGGATAATCCTCCTATAGGAGCCAATTTAGTTCATCACAATGCTATGGAAGCCTTTACTTTTGCAAGATTTAAAAATTTAGCCACAAATGGTAATTTATGGAGGTTTTCGCTTTCAAAAGCTCATTATTTTAATTCTTTATTGCATAACCTTAAAGACTCTTTACCAGTGATTAAAAACTGGAGTGCTTTTAAAGAATTACCACAAATAAAAAAAGATTTATATAAAGAAGTAGAAAAACTTGAAGGAGTTACTTATGAGTAAAATTGCACAAATTTCTTCAAAAAGCAAAGAAAATATTTTAAAAAAACTTGAAAATTATTATTGCGATAAAGAATTCTCCCGTACTCCAAGCATAGATCCTGTAGAACATATCTGTACTACAGAAGATATGCTTAGTGAGTTAAAACAAAAAATGAGTGATAATAGATATATTGTCGAAGAAAGTACTCAAGACAAACTTGAGGAAAAAATCAATGAAATTGCTTCGAGTTATGGTTATACTAAGCTTATATATCCTCAAAATTTAAATTTGGATTTAGCAAAAATCAATGCTGAACAAAAAGTCTGCTTTGATAAAAACATAGAAGATTTAAGATCTGAAGTTTTTCATAGTGATTTTTCTATTATCCATGCAAGGGTTGGAGTAAGTTCTCATGGTGTTGCTTTAGTGCTTTCTTCAAAAGAACAACCTAGAATGCTTTCTTTAGCCCCAAAACTTTGTATTGTTTTACTTAAAAAAGAAAATGTGGTAAAAAGCATCAGCGAGGCTTTAAATTTAACCAAAAAAGAAAATGAGAATTTACCAAGTAATATTTTGTTTATTGCCGGACCTTCAAGAACTGCTGATATAGAATTAATAACTGTTTTTGGTGTCCATGGGCCACAACAAGCACATATTATTATTTATTAAGCTTGAAATGGATTATTCTAAGTCATAGCTGACTTAGAATAAATATAAAAACAACCCTAAAATTAATGTTCTTGATTATAATACATTAAATTATATTTATTGAATAAATCAATATTATCTCAATATAAGACTTGTTTATATAGATTTTCAATTTTTTATTAAACACATTTATTCTTAAGTTAATTTATTAAAATATATTTAAATATTTTTCAAACCATTTTAATTAATCAAAAAAACATTTAATTCTGATATCGTATTATTACGAAAGAAATTTTTGAATTTATACCAAAACAAGAAAATAAAACCATTGATGAAATTTTAAAAATATAATGATTTTCATTAATCGTAGATATTAATTGTTTAATAAACCCCATAAAATATACAGGGTTTTATATTGTTAATTTAAAAATTTTTATTATTTTAAAATATAAAATTTCTACTTAGTATTTAAAAAGCCAACATTTATTTTATAAACAATCTCGCTAATACCTTGAGTGATCAAACTTGAAGTTTTGTTTTCTAAACGATTCAAAAATTTATCGATTTTATCTTCTTCTTTCCAAGTAGGATTTTTAACCTTGCTAAGTTTTTCAAGTTCTTTTTTAGCGCTTTCATAATTACTAAGATTGTCAATTAAACGCAATTCTTTAGCCTTTTGTGCCAAAAATACCCTTGCATTTGCCCAAGTATTTTTTTGAGTTTTATCCAATTTTCTTTCTTTGGCTACAAAGTTGATAAATAAATCGTAGCTTTGATCAATCAAATCTTGCAAATATTGTTTTTCTTTATCACTCCAAGCCCTTGCAAAAGTACCCGCACTCTTAAATTCTCCTGCTTGTATAGTTTGTTCTTTAATGCCTAATTTATTAGCTAACTCACTAATATCAGCCCCCTGCATAATTACACCAATAGAACCAATAAAACTTGCAGGATTGGCTAAAATTTTATCAGCCCCCACACCTGCTAAATAACTCCCGCTTGCCATAGTACCACTCGCATATACAACCACAGGTTTTTTAGCCCTTAAATCCTTTATAGCTAAAGCAAGTTCCATACTTGGAGCAAATGCGCCTCCAGGTGAATCAATCACAAAAAGCACTCCTTTAATTTGATTGTCGTTTTTAGCGTTAATTATTTTTTCCAAAACAGGAGAGCTATCAAAAATTTCGCCCTTTAAATCAATGCGTTCTAAATTAGCAAAATGCGAATTTGAACTTTGATCTGAAGAAAAAATCCAAATCATTATTAATAATAAAACAAAAGTTTTGAAATAGGTATTGATAAATTTTATACCATTCCCTAGAGTTTTAAAAAATAATTTTATAAGCTGCATTCTTTTCCTTTTATAAAAATTTTTTCCACTTCTTTAGAGTTTAAAATAAATTGTAAAGGAGCTTGTTTTTTTTCACATTCCCCAAGATTAAAAATACTAAAATCTGCATTTTTTCCTACTTTAATCTCTCCTGCGTTTAAATTTAAAGCTTTTGCGGGATAAAGCGTTGCCATTTGTAAAAGTCTAGAAGCTAACTTTAATAAATCCTCATTTTGATGGGTAAGCAGATTCGCACGCATTTCATCGAGTATTGATAAAGAAATATTAGAGCTAAGTCCGTCAGTTCCAAGATGGATATTTAAACCGCTTTGTAAAGCTTTTTTTAAATTAAAAGTTTTTTGGCTTAAAAGACGATTTGAAAAAGCGCAATGAGTTATAGAATGATAATTTTTATCCAGCCATTCATATTCTTTTAAATACACACAATGTGTAAAAAGAGTTTTTATATTTTTAAAAAGTTTTACATAATCTTTTGGGGTATAAAATGGCTTAGGATTGGCTATAAAATTTTCCAACCATTTTTTAAATCCACCCTTTGCTTTTCTTAGCCAAATATTTTCAACCTTGCTTTCTAAAAAATGCGTACTCACTAATAAATCATATTTTCTTGCCAAATCAAGAGCAAAACAAGCAAGTTTCGGATGGGTAGAATAAGCAGAATGCACAGAAATTGCAGGAATGAAAAATTCACTCTTATATTTTAAAGAATTTTCAAATCTTTGTAAAAATTCAGCTTTTTTTTCTTCAATTTGCTTTTCATTTGTGCCTAAAATTTCATTAAAAAATACTACACGCATTCCATTTTCACTTGCTTTTAAACAAGCCTGTAAATCGCTTCCAAAACTTGAAATTTCACCTATAGTTCCCACTCCGCTTTTTTGCATTCTCTTTATATTTTGGATGATCAATTCTTCTTTTGCCTTAGCACTTAAAAAAGAACGAGATTCAATCACGCTTTTAAGCCAAAGCAAAAACTCTCCAAAATGTAAAGTAGTAGAATTGGCACTGAATTCTAAATGAGTGTGCGGATTAATAAAAGCCGGGAGAATGATCGAATTTTGATCTGTTTTTATCCATTGGGCCTTAGGATATTTTTTTAATAAATCCTCAGATTTTCCAAATTCTAAAATTTGCTCTTTAAAAATAAAGGCTTGATTTTCTAAAATAGTAAAGTTCTCGTCACATAAAAAAAGATATTTTGCACTTACAATATACACAAATTTTTCCTTAAATAAAATTATGATTGTAGCAAAAATTTATTTTAAAATGTTATAATATAAAGTAAAAATTAATTTTTAAGGTGAATTTTATGAAAATAATGGTCATCCAAGGTCCAAATATCAATATGCTAGGTGTAAGAGAAGTCAATATTTATGGTGCAATGAAAATGGATGATATCCACGAACAAATGAAAATTGCAGCATCTCAAAATAATGTTGAACTTGATTTTTTTCAAAGTAATTTTGAAGGTGAAATTATAGACAAAATTCAAGAGTGTTTAGGAACAAAAGATGGGATTATTATAAACGCTGGTGCTTATACCCATACTTCTATAGCCATTCGTGATGCCATAGCAGCAGTGGCTTTACCGACTATTGAAGTGCATATTTCTAATACTCATCGCAGAGAAGAATTTCGCCAAAAAAGTTTAATTGCTCCAGTTTGTGCTGGATCAATTGTAGGTTTTGGACCTTTTGGTTATCATTTAGCACTTATGGGCGTGATACAAATTTGTGATCAGGTTAATAACATACGTGCAATGCAGGCACAAGCTCAAAATAAACAATAATGCTAAAAATTCAAGGAGCAAGACGGCTAGAAAAAAGTCGTTTTTTTCCTTATTTTAGCCAATATAAAAGGGAGTTTAAATATTTTGCTGTTTTAGGGCTAGGAAGTAATATAGCACCTGAAAAAAAACGTTTTGATGCTTTATTTAGAAAATTCATGGATGATAAAAGAATAAAAGTTTTAGAAACTTCACCTTATCTCATCAATGAAGCTTTTGGATTTAAGGCGCAAAAAGATTTTACCAATGCAATCATGTTAATACAAACGAATTTACATGCGAGAGCTTTTTTGAAAGTTTTACTTTTTTATGAGTTAAAATTTAAACGCAAAAGAACTTTCAAAAACGCTCCTAGAACGCTTGATTTGGATCTTTTATATTTTTCTAGAAAAGTCAAGCGTGATGCGTGGTGTGAGGTGCCTCATCGTGGGGCTAAAGAAAGAATAAGTGTAATTTTACCTTTGGGCTTGATAAAAGGATTGTAAATGGGACAACTTATCCATACCTTTACCGTTGAAGATACTGAACAAATCATACCTAAAGTCAAAGAAGACTATGGTGATAAAGCATTGATTATTACCAACAAACAAATTCGCCCAAAAACTCTTAATCGTAGTGCTCTTTATGAAGTTATGGTTGCTATTGAAGAAGCTGATTATCACGAACATCTTAAAAAAATGGGGAAAAGTTTACCGCCTAAAAAACCCGTTCAAAAAAATATTCCAAATCCTGATATTTTGGAAAAACCAAAAGCTAAAACCACAAGTATAAGCGAAGATGAAGATGTTATTCTTGATTTTTCAAATGCAAAAGCAAGCTTAAATCTAGGTGCATCCAGAGTTGATAATAAAAATTACCAAAACTTTCCGCAAAGCAAAATAAATCCTAACGCGACAATGGATTTTAGTGATTTTAAAGAACGCTTGAGTGAAGTTAGTAGTGAAATCTCTAAGGTAACCAATACGCCTTTAGAGGATTATACACCTCAGCCGAGTTATAATAAAAAAATAGAACATGTTGAAAAACAAATCAATAAACTCAATGATAAAATAGATCTTTTAGCTGATATGATGTGGGATGAAAAAGCAGAAGCACGTAACAATCTTATCATTCCTCCAGAATTTGCAACTATTTACAAACAAGCCAAAGAAAGCGGAATGCTTGAGAAGCATTTAGAAGCTATTATGAAAGCAACCATTGAAAATATGCCAACATCTATGAAAACCAATAAAGAAGCGGTGCAAAGATATTTTTATTCTCTTTTGAGAAATATTTTACCTTGTCGCGTTGAAAGCGATATCAAAAAGCAAAAAATTATGATGCTAGTTGGTCCAACAGGAGTAGGAAAAACTACAACTTTAGCAAAATTAGCTTTCAGATATGCTTATGGGGATAAACGTTATAAAACAGGCATTATAACGCTTGATACTTATAGAATTGGAGCGGTTGAACAACTTTTTCAATATGCTAAAATGATGAAACTTCCTATCATTGATAGCATAGAGCCAAAAGATCTTGATGAAGCGATTAAAAGTTTGAATAATTGCGAAATCATTTTAGTTGATACTATAGGAAATTCACAATATGATCAAACCAAACTCGCTAAAACGAAAGAATTTTTAATGCATTCTAATGCAGAAATTGATGTTAATTTGGTCGTTTCTGCCAATACCAAACATGAAGATTTGATGGAAATTTATAAAAATTTTTCATTTTTAGATATTGACACTTTAATCATCACAAAATTTGATGAAACAAAAGTTTTTGGAAATATTTTTTCTCTTATTTATGAAACCAATATACCTCTTAGCTTTTTTTCAATTGGACAAGAAGTTCCTGATGATATAGAAGTAGCAAATAGCGACTTTTTAGTCCGTTGTATTCTAGAAGGCTTTAATAAAGGACAAAATAATGGATAATCAAGCCAATAAGCTTCGCTCTCTTATGAGTCAAGATGGTAGTAAGAAATCTCAAAATACCCATTTTATAGCTATCACGAGTGGTAAGGGTGGAGTAGGCAAAAGCACTATCAGTGCAAATTTAGCCAACGTTCTATCAAATAATGGTTATAAAGTAGGTCTTTTTGATGCGGATATTGGCTTGGCAAATTTAGATGTAATCCTAAATGTTCGTATTCAAAAAAATCTTTTACATGTTTTACGCGGGGAATGCTCTTTGGAAGACATCTTAATAGAAGTTAAACCTAATCTATGGCTTATACCGGGCGAAAGCGGGGATGAAATTTTAAAATATAATGATAAAAATATCTATGAAAGATTTTTAAATCAAGCAAGTATCTTAGATGAACTTGATTTTCTTATTATAGATACAGGGGCGGGCATTGGTGGAAATATCTTAAATTTTTTAGAAATGGCAGATGAAGTTATCATAGTTACAGTTCCTGATCCTGCTGCAATTACAGATGCTTACGCTACTATAAAAACTACTTCAAAAACTAAAGAAAATTTACTTATGTTATTTAATGTTGTTAAAAATGAAAATGAAGCTTTAAGAGTTTTTGAAAATATAAAAAAAGTTGCAGATGCAAATATAAAAAATCCTTTAAATTTAGAATTTTTAGGACATTTAAGTGCTTCTAAAGATGTAAGCTCAAGCATAAAAAAACGAACCCTATTTACAGACGAAAATACTAATGCAAGTGATGAGTTAAAATCCCTAGCATCTAAGCTTTTATATAGGTTGGAACGGAAAATGCTTGATAATGTTTCAAATCGAAGTTTTTCAAATTTCTTTAGAAAGATTATCGAGAGATTTTAGCAATTAAA
Source organism: Campylobacter aviculae (assembly GCF_005406215.1). Lineage (GTDB taxonomy): Bacteria > Campylobacterota > Campylobacteria > Campylobacterales > Campylobacteraceae > Campylobacter_D > Campylobacter_D aviculae. The sequence goes on from NZ_NXMA01000002.1 coordinate 159,988, forward strand.
GAAGGAATTATGAGACCAGAAAATTACGTAGCTTTTTTTACAGTTTGTGGATTTTTTATAGGACTTGCCTTTAGTGTTATTAGTATAGATGAAGCTTTTGATATTTTAATCTTTACTTGTTTTATCACTTTTATGTTTTATGTATGCATTCATATTGCTATTATGACCTTTATTGATGTTAAAAAAATTAGCGGAAGAATTTTTAATAAACACGAATACGAAAAAACGAGTAATAATATAATTAACGATCTTGTAATCAGAGAAAAGAAAATTGATATAATTTTAGAAAAATTAAACGAAGAAAGAGAAGAATTAAAGAAAAACGAATCTAAAGAAAGACGAAAACATGCAAAAAGAGCCGCCTAAAGCTTACGCTCAAACATTAAAAAACGAACAAGATGAATTGGTTTTATCTTATATGCCAGCACTTCGTGCAATGGCCTTTCGTTTAAAAGAACGTTTGCCTTCTAGCATCGATGTTAATGATCTTATCAGTGTGGGTGTTGAAGAAATGATAAAACTATCTCGTCGTTATGATAAAGATCAAAATGATAGTTTTTGGGGTTTTGCTAGAAAACGCGTCAATGGTTCTATGCTTGATTTTTTACGTTCTTTAGATGTTATGAGTCGCAATAATCGCAAAATTATAAAAGATATTGATAATTTAATTGATGAGTATTTTAGAGAAAATGAAAAAGAACCAGATGATGAGTATTTAGCCCAAAAACTTGATTTAGATATAGAAAAAATCAAAGAAGTGCGTACAGCACACGCAATCAGCTATACTTTACCTATTGATGAACAAATAGAGCTTTATAATGAAGATGATACCTTAGAAAAGCTTGAAAAAGAACAATTTTTAGAAAAAATTCAAGAGATTCTTGAAGGATTAAAAGAGCGTGATCAACTCATTATTCAACTTTATTACTATGAAGAATTAAGTCTTAAAGAAATTAGTGAGATCTTAGAAATTAGTGAGAGTAGAATTTCTCAAATTCACAAAAAACTTCTTAAAAAACTTAGAGAAAGGCTGACTTAATGGCAGAAATACTTTCCCAAGAAGAAATTGACGCCTTACTTGAAGTTGTTGATGATACAGAAGCACCTGCGGCTTCAAATTCTCAAGACGAAAAAGATGAAAGAAATATAGTTGTATATGATTTTAAGCGTCCAAATAGGGTTTCTAAAGAACAACTAAGAACGATCAAAAGCATACACGATAAACTTGCAAGAAATTTAGCTTCTCAAATTTCATCTATGATGAGAAGTATTGTTGAAACAAAATTACACTCCGTAGATCAAATGACTTATGGAGAATTTTTAATGTCTCTACCAAGCCCTACAAGTTTTAACGTATTTTCTATTAAGCCTTTGGATGGAAATTGTGTTTTAGAAATCAATCCAAGCATAGCTTTTCCTATGATTGATAGACTTTTAGGAGGTCAGGGTGAAAGCTATGAAGCCTCGAGAGAGCTTACAGATATAGAGCTTAACCTACTTGATTCTATTTTGCGTATTATTATGCAAAGACTTAAAGAAAGCTGGGGAGGAGTTACAGAAATTTATCCGAGTGTAGAAGCTAAAGAATCAAGTCCTAATGTTGTTCAAATTGTATCACAAAATGAAATTGTGATCATGGTTGTTATGGAAATCATCATAGGAAATTCGAGTGGAATGGTTAATATTTGCTATCCTGTTGTACATTTAGAAAGTATTTTGAGTCGTTTAGCAAATCGTGATATTATGATGGGTGAAACTTCGGCAAAAAAATCAAGAAACAAAGAACTTAAAACTTTGATCGGTCGTGCAGAAGTTGTTTATGAAGCCATTTTAGGAAAAACTTTAATCAGTGTAAATGAATTCTTAGAATTAAAACAAGGAGATATTTTAAAACTTGATAGAGAAGCCGATGACAAAGCTATTGTAAGCATAGACAAAAAAGACGTATTTATAGCACAAATTGGATTGCACCGCTTTAGAAAATCTATTAAAATTATTGAACTTGTACGTACAGACAAAGATGAAATTAAAGAAATCTTGGAAAAATATGAAGAAGAACGTAAAGCAAAAGCAAACGCTTATGATGAAGTTGAAGATTTGGAAGAAGAAGAATAAAAAGGAGTAATTGTGATTAATGATTTTTTAAAATTATTTACAAATGAGTGTACAAGCACAATAGAAGGACTTACTGGAAAAAGTGCCGAGTTTAGCGAATATAAAGAATTTGATGTTTCATCTCAAGACACTCTTAAAACACCTTTGGTTTATGCTATATTTAATATAAATAGTGGAGGTAAAATAGGAGTTTTAGCAAGTGCTGTTCTTATGAGTGCTATTGGCGAATGGATGATGGGCGAAGAAGAAATTTCTAAAAATGATCAGCTTGGTTCAGATGAGATGGACGCAGCAAAAGAAGCTATACAAAATATCATTTCCGCTTTTTCTACTACTTTAGGCGCACAAAAAGATATTCCTAAAATGGAATTTGAACTTAGCTCTTGCGATTTTGCAGCAGATAGTGTTGATTTTAAAGATTTTATAAAGCTTTATTTCTTTGATGTTAAAATAGAAAGTCTAGAAGAACAAATTTCTCTCGTTATGGATGAAACAATACATAATGTTTTAACTGGAAAATCGACAGAATCTTCAAGTAATCAAGCTGAAAATGGGGAAGAAAAAGCTTTCGTAATGAGTGAAGAACTTAAAAATATCAATCTAATTATGGACGTGCGTTTGCCAGTTCGCGTTCGTATAGGTAATAAAAAGATGCTTTTAAAAGATGTTTTAACTATGGATATTGGTTCTGTTGTAGAGCTTAATCAACTTGCTAACGATCCTCTTGAAATTTTAATCGGCGAAAAAAGGGTTGCCTATGGAGAAGTGGTAATCGTGGATGGAAATTTTGGAGTGCAAATTACCGAAATAGGCTCTAAAAAAGAAAGGTTGGAGCAATTAAGATAAATTGCTATGAAGTCTATTTAGATCGTTATAAACAAAAGAAGAGTTATAATGAATGTGAGTGAAATTAAAAATATTGATGTTTTAGATAATAGTAAAAGAACATCAAATCAAACTCAAAGTAATTTTGATGATATTTTAAAGCAAAATCTAAATAAAAATTCTTCAAATCAAAATTTGAACTATTTGGGTAATGTAAGTAAGAAAGAATTTAAAGAAGTTATAGACAATATTTTAAGTAAAATGGATCAGATAATAAATTCTTCAAAAAACAAAGATCCTCATTTGATTGAATTGCAGGAGCATTTTAAAGCACAAGTAGGAATTTATAATCTTGTATTAAATGAAGCTCAAAAAGCAAGTGAAAATTTAAATACTTCAGATTCCGAGGAATTGATCAAAAATTCAAAAGAATTAAATAATGACATGTTTTTACAATATTCTTTTGGATATGGCATAGCCGAACAAGCAAAAGCATTTTTTCAGGCTGCTGGCGTGAATGATGAAAATATACAAACAGATATAGCGAAAATTGCAAAATATATAAATGATACTCAAAATAAAATTGAACTCGATAATGGCAAAGTTCTAAGAAATATGAGCGAAATAATAAAAGATAAAAATTCAACTTACATATCTTATGCGGAATTCAATAATAAAAATAAATTATTAGAATCTTTACTGCAAATAAGCGATAAATAAATCTCTCATTTCTACCGATATAGAAATGATAAATATTATCTACTACTATAAATACTTTAATATAAAAATTTAAAAAATAATATTACCAATTTACACAATTATATTAAAACATATTAAAAAAATAAAAAACTCCTAAAGCACTAAAAATTCACCACGAACATTACTAAAATATCCATAAAATAGAACTTTTAAAAATTTAATTAAAATTATCATTTATGATAAAATAATTTATGTTATATTTTTACATAGAAGGAGTGAATTATGTTCAAGAAACTATTTAGTGTTACAGCTTTAGGTGCTTTATTAGCAAGTTCTGCTTTTGCAGACGATTTTCTAGCTAAAGTCAGTAATGGTGCACTCAGTGATAATAGTGTGGGTGTTAAAGTTCTTAGTCTGAATGAGATGAAAGATGTTAAGGGTGGGTATCAAGTTCAATTACATTCTGGTTCTCAATGGGGTAATAATGATGAATACTATGCTGTAGCATTATATACAGAAGGAGAACTTCAATATATAGTGAATTATCTTAAACAAGATGACAAAGCACCACAAGGACTTTGTGGTATAGATCAAGCTTCATGCTCGAATCCTAGCAAATCAAGAATTGTATCATATTTAGATGTAACATTGGGTGAGATTACTTTTTTCCCTGTTTACAAAGTCAAAAGACAAGTAAAAGTATCTGATCTTGGACAACCTTATGTTTTATTTACATATGGAACTGGAGTTATTGATAAAAATGGACAGCTTTATAAATTTGACTCAACTACTTCAAGTGCTCATTTAAATAATAACATGATAATCAAAGAAATAGCTAACAAATATAAAGAACAAATGGAAAGCAATCTTGGTGGTTGGTACCCATATCGATCTAAAAGATAAAATATAAACTTCTCATCATTTCTACCGATATATAAGGTAGAAATGATCAATATACCAAAAGGCAGTAAAATGATAAACAGTATAACTTCTTACTCAAATTATAATTACTATACAAATACTTTAAATTCTAAAAAGAATTCTAAAACAAATGATTTGGTAGATAACAATAAAGAAATAAACAACAATACAAATTTAAATAACAATACCTCATTAAAACAAATAAATTCAAATTTAGTAAGTGATAAATCTAAGGCAGTTAATAAAATACTAGGTTATGGTGTAGATGAAGATGGTTTTTTCACCAGTGATTTCAATGAAGCTGCAGGAATACCAAAAGATTATAAGATTTATGCTAAAGATATGGAAAGTTTTGTGAATTTTCAAGAAAATGATAATTTTTTATCCATGTATCATAAAATAGACATAGCTAAAGCCATAGGAAATGCTTACAAAGTTCTTTCACAACTTATGCCTCAAACTTCAAATTCAAGTCTTA
>NZ_NXMA01000003.1 GCF_005406215.1 Campylobacter aviculae
ATATTTACAAAACCTCTGATCAAATGAAAGAAGCTGAAAGTTTATATATACAATCTGGAGCTTCTATAGATGGCTTAAGTGGACATAGTTTTGGTTTATTCTTAGAAGAAATAAAAAATGTTTCTCAAGGAGAGGATTGGCAATTTAAACCTGATATGTCATTTTATCCAAAAAATGAAGATGGAACTTATACTAAAGAAGATTTATTTATGAGTTTTTTAAAATCTTATGGTAGCGGACAACCTGTTGAAAGTTTAAATACTACACTTAATCCAAAAGTAGAAACTTATAATATGGCTATGGCTAAGGAGAGTTTTAATAGTGATGGTATTTCCTTAGATGACATCATGACAGGCAAGGTTGATTTTGCAAGTTTATTAAAAGGCTATGCACAAGATGGTTGGCTTGACGCAGATATTTATGCAATGGAAAAAGGAGTTAAATGGCAGAATTCTGTTATAGGTTATGGTGGAGCTTGGTTTGATAATCAGTTTAATCAAGCAAAAGCTAGTGGCTGGAAAGCAAGTAGTGAAAGTATCAATTCTTATGTTGGATCTATAATGGATAGATTAAATAATCTCATAGGACAAACTAGGGTTTAAGATAATTTTCTAAGTTTAGCTATAAAAAATCCATCGTAATCTGAATTTGGAATAATTCTCTTGCATTTTGAAATTTCTTGAAAAGACTCACTTTGCGCATCTTTTGCTACAACATACTCTAAATTGATGTCTAAAATTTCAAGTTTAAATTCGCTTTTTAAGGCATTTTCTATGACTTCTTCATTTTCTTCTTTGGTAAATGTACAAGTGCTATAAACAAGCTCTCCGTCCACTTTTAAAGCCTTTAATGCAGAATGTAAAAGCTTTTTTTGCGTTTTAGCTATATTTTTTATTTCTTTATAACTTTTTTCTAAATCAAAACCCATTTTTGCAAAAGTCGAACAAGGGGCATCAAGTAAAATTTTATCAAATTTTAAAGGACATAAATTTCCTATTGTTTTACCATCTTTCATAAAGCATTTTGCATTTACTCCATAATTTTGAAGATTTTTTTGCAAAACAAAAAAACGATCCTTGCTAATTTCATTACAAGCTAAATAACCTGTATTTTGCATAAAATTAGCTAGATTAATGCTTTTGCCACCTGGAGCGGCACACATATCTAAAACACTTTCTCCCGCTTTTACGTCCAAATTTAAAGCACATAAATAAGAGGAATAATTTTGTATGTAAAATTTAAATTCATTAAAAGCTTTCATAGAGCTTAAAATATTTTTATCCTTAGCCTCAAACAAATAACAATATTCATTGATTTTTTTCCATTTTAAATGGGCGTTTAAAAAATCATTTTCTAATTCTTTAGCATTGCACCTTAAAGAATTTAAAAAGACACAAATATTTTTTTCCTTTTCAAAAGAATTTAAAATTTGAACAAATTCTTTTTCTGTATAAAGAGTTTTGATTTTAGAGAGCAAAATAATCCCTTATCATAATAAAAGCCGCCAAAGAATCCAATTTTCCATCTTTTTTTCGAGTATTGGCCCTTTGAAATTTCAAAGCCTCTTTGCTTGTTCCACTTTCATCTACATAGACTACTTCTTTTTCAAATTCAAGCAAAGAAACAAAATGTTGGATGCGTCTTTGCATTTCATCTTCGCTTGATCCTCCTTTTGGAATACCCACAATCAATAAAGAAATATCATATTCTTGTAAGATTTTTTTTATTTCTGTAGCGGCTTGATTGCGATTTTTTCTCATAACAGCATCAAGTGGAAGTGCTATTTTATCGATACAAAGCGCCACTCCAATACGCTTTAAACCCACATCCAATGCTAATGCTCTCATTTTAAAACTCTTATCAATAAACCCTCGATAGAAATTTTACCCTCAAGTTCATATTCATAGACTTTTTCGCCATAAAGTGCTAAGGCCTCATCAACACTGACCCCTTTTTTACAAAAATCCAAAAATTCATCTTGTTTATCTTCGCACACTTTTGCAAACTGGCCAACAAATTCTTTAAAATCATAAATTAATTCCGCTTTTTTCTCTTTCAAAAGTAAATTCGTCCCGCTACTTTCATTAATCCTATGAGGTAAAACGTATAAAGGTTTTTTTAATTCTAAAGCAAGTTTAGCACTTTGCATAGAGCCACTACTCATATCAGCTTGAGCAACGACTACAGCTTCACTTAAAGCGATGATCAAACGATTTCTAAGCAAAAAATCATATTTTTTAGGGATATAATTTTCTTCATATTCACTTAAAGCTAAGGCTTCTTGATACATTTGTTTGATAATTTTTTCATTGCTTTTTGGATAAATTTGATTCAAACCATTTGCAAAAATTCCTATCGTATAAGGCATAGCAGCGATACTTGCACTGATATCAACTCCTAAAGCCCCACCGCTTACAACACAAATTCCCGAATTTTTAAGCATATTTGCCAAAGAAAAAACGCAATTTTTTGTATAAACACTCATTTTTCTTGAGCCAATAATTGCAATTTTACGCTTCTTTAAAAGCTCTAAATTTCCTTTATAGTAAAGTTTTTTTGGAGGTTTTTTTAAGTCTTTAAAAAGGTCTAAAAAATCATCGCTTAAAATTTTACCTTCCATAAATTTCACTCAAATATACTAGTTCTACCTTATTAAGTAAATCTTTACTCTCTTGTAAAGCTTTTAAAGTATTTTTTCTTGGATGACCAATTGCAATGGCAAATCCTTTTTTCTGTGCTAATCTTACAGCACTTAAAAGCTGTTTTTTAACATAAGCTACATTATCTTCATTATCTAAAAACACATCCCTTTGTATATAAATCATACCCATTTCCTTAGAAACTTTTAATGCTTTAGAGTTTCCTATAGTTTTAGAATCCACGAAAAGTAAATTTTGATTTTTTAAAGCTTCATAAAGCTTTCTCATAGCCTTTTCGTTGCTCGTAAATAAACTTCCAGTGTGATTATTGATATATTTTAAATTTTTAAAATCTTTTTTAATCTGTGCGATTTTTTTAAAAATTCTTTCTTTGCTATCACTTGGATTTAAAGTATCAAGCTCTGGCTTGTTATAATGAATAGCTGCCAAAGGTAAATGCACCATATAAAAATTAAAATTAGAAGCTAATTTTGGAGTATTTGGATGATTCTTATCAGGTGGAAAAAAAGAAGGATTGAGTTTCAAATTTAAAGCTTTTAAACCTTTCACTTGACTCATACTAGACATATCATCTATAATAATGGCGAGTTTTGGTTGCTTGTTTGTTTTTTCTTTTTGAATCGGATCATATATAGTTAAATTTTTCTCATGATGATTAAAACTTAAATTTACATCATCATAACTTTGGTTTAAGTCATTTAGCCCAATTAAACTCACGTTTTGTTCTGTGGTAATATTTTGCTCTACAATACTTGTTGTATTTTGCTCTGTTATATTTTGTTCTACAATACTTATATTTTGTTCAGTAATATTTTTATCATCTTGAAAGCTTAAATTCGCATCAATAAGTTGTGCTTTTTGCTCTAAAATACTTAAAGAGTGATTATTGTCTTCTTGGATATAAGAATCGTCAAAAACATTAATTTCATCTTGTTTATTATCACTATTATCATCATAAAATAAAGTAGAATCATCTTGTTTTTTTTGCTCTATTGCAACATTATTGTTTATTTCCGGAGTATTAGAATTTTGATATTTAATTAGAATTCCTAAAGCTAATGCTATGCATAACAAGAAAAGAATCACGATAATCAAGATTCTTTGAATTTGGACTAATTTTTTCTTTGACAAGATATTTTCTTAAACTATTAAAATGAACATTAAAATATATTTTTATCTAAATTAGATACTATAAAAACTTTATGCATACACTCTACCTCTTGAAAATAAAAATTAAAAGGATAGTATTATAACAATTAAAGTATAAATTTCATATTTTTTTTATAAACTTTATGTAAAATTTCTAAAAACTTACCAAAAGCATATTTCAATGAAAGAATTTTTAAACAGCTTAAATTACGGAATCAGCATAAATCAAGTCAGTAATGAATTTAAACAAATCATCAGAGAACTTTTAGCAAATCAAATCATCAAAGAATACAAAAACAAATTTTATTTAAACAATGGTTTTACCTTTGGAATACTCGATATTTCAAGCAAAGGTACAGGATTTTTAGAATGTTTTGACGAAAGTTTTAAAAAAGATCTGCTTATTGAAAACAAAAACCTAAAAGGAGCTAATTATAAGGATATCGTCGCTGTTAAGCTTTTACCTATAAAGAAAAAACGACCTAGTGCTAAAGTTGTTTTGGTGCTAAAACGCGCTAATGAAACTTCGATAGTTATCACTAAAAGATACGGGGAAGCCATACTTGGTATGAATCTTAAAACTGGACTAAGCACGGCTTTAAAAGCCTCTCAAAAGTCTTTAAAGACTTTGCCTTTAGGAACAATCTTAAAAATAGAAAATGAAAATAACAATATTATAGAAGTTTTAGGACATATCGATGATGAAAGAGTGGATGAAAAAATTTCTCTTGCGCTTTTTAATAAAAATAGTGAATTCAGTGATACTTGCATTAAAGAAGCTTTGGCAAATGGCGATAGTGTTGATGCAAGTATGTATGAAAACCGGATCGATTTAAGATCTCTGCCTTTTTGCACCATAGATCCTATACACGCTAAAGATTTTGATGATGCGATCTATTTTGACGCACAAAAACAAGAAATTTATGTAGCTATTGCAGATGTTAGCGAATACGTTTATGCTTATAGTGCTATTGATAAAGAAGCTAGAAATCGTGGTTTTTCGATATATTTTCCACACATTGCCATTCCAATGCTACCCTATGCCTTGAGTGAAAATATTTGTTCTTTAAAGCCTTATGAAGATCGCTTAGTGTATTGTTTTAAAATCACATTAGATCATGAATACAATGTTATCAAAGAAGAACTTTTTGAAGGAATTATCAACTCAAAACGTCGCTTTCATTACGATGAAGTAGATGAGTTTTTATCAAAAAAACCAAATTTAGAACAACATAATTGGCTTTATGAACTTTTTAAAATCACTCAAAATTTACGTAAAAAACGTCTTAAAAACGCTTTTGAATTCCGAACTGAAGAATTAAGAATGACTTTAGATGAAAATTTAAGTCTAAAAAATACTCTTTTTGAAAAAGACACGCCATCTCATAATTTAATAGAAGATTGTATGCTCTTAGCCAACAAAGCAGCAGCTAAACTTTTAGGAGATATTGGAATTTTTAGAAATCATTTAAGTGCAGATACAAGAAAAATAAACAAACTTCTTGATGAACTTATAGAACTTGGAATCGATATCAAATTTAATCCCAATTTACCCGATCTTATACGCGACATCCAAACCTTAGCTGATGAGCTTAATTTAAGGGCGGAAGTGGATAAGCTCATCATTAAAGCACAAAAAAAAGCAGAATATTCAAGCCAAAATCAAGGTCATTTTGGCTTAGGATTTGATAAATACTCGCATTTTACTAGCCCTATTAGAAGATATTCCGATCTTATTTTACACCGCTTATTAAAAGCCAAACAAAAAAAAGACGAAAAGCTTTTTAATTACTTACTTTTAAACATACAAAGCACTTGTGAAAATTTAAGTACGCTTGAAAGAGAGGCCGATAAAGTCGCTTTTGATTTTATGGATAGAAAATTTGCAAGATGGGCTGCTAAAAATATAGGCAAACACTTTAAGGCTTTGATCACGCAAAATGATGGAGTTTGTATTGCTAAACTTGATGATAAAATCAAAGGGTCTGATATTATCCTTTATGATACCCATGCTAGTTTATTGCAAAGGGTTGAAATTCAAATCTTACAAGCAGATATTATTATGGCTAAAATTTATGCTAAAATCACTAAAAATTTAACCGAACTTGAGGTAAAAAATGTATAGAAAAGACTTGCAAATATTGCTTTCAAAAAATAATTTTCCAAATTTTTTCTTTCTTTATGGGATTGATAATTTTCAAAGTGAGCTTTACGCTAATTTTATAAAACAAAAATACAATTGTGATGAAATTTTAAAATTATTTTTTGAAGAATACAATTTTACTAGAGCAAGTGATTTTTTAAGTGGCGGATCACTTTTTAGTGAAAAAAAACTTTTAGAGATAAAAACAAATAAAAAAATTCCCACAAAAGAACTCAAAATTTTAGTCGAACTTTGTAAAAACAATCAAAATAATTTTTTATTATTAGAACTTTACGATGAAAACTCAAAACAAAGTGATATAGAAAAAATTTTCACAAATAACTTCGCACGCTTTTTCAAGCCAAACAATGCAAAAGAAGGTATAGAACTTTTAGCTATGAAAGCAAAAGAACTAAATATAGAAATCACTCAAAATGCCTTATTTACCTTGTTTTCTAATTTTGATGAAAACTTATACCTAGCAGCAAGTGAGCTTAATAAATTTTCAGATTTAAAAATCAGTGAAAAAGATATAGAACAATATTGTTATAGCTTAAATTCTGGAAACTTTGAAAATTTTTTTGAAAAAATCATAAAAAGAACAGATTTTCAAAATGAACTTGAAAGAATTTCAGAAAATTATAATGAAATCGCGTTACTTAATTATTTAAGCAGTGCTTTTTATCGCCTTTTTAAAATTGCTGTTTATGCTAAAATCAATGGTAAAGTCGATTTTAAAGAACTCTTAGGCTACACTCCACCTCCTATGGTAAGTCAAAATTTAAGCCAACAAGCCTTTAGTCTAAAACTCGAACAATATAAAGAAATTTTTAATCTTTTACTCAAAAGCGAGTATGAATTAAAAACGAATTCTAAACTAGCTAAAAAAGAATTTTTAATCTCAAATTTATTAGAACTTGCCAGAATTTTAAAAAATAATTAATCTATAAATTATAACTTTTTCGCCCCTCATATTGAAAAAAACGCTATACTACCCAAAAAGTTAAGGATAATAAGGAATTAAAATAGATTATAAGGAACGCGATGCTTTAATGAAAAATATTACAAGGTCTAAGTATATCTGCTGCTGTAAATGAAAATAACATATCTCATTGAACCTTTTATAAGAGCATTAGGTTATGACATTTTTAATCCTGATGTTGTTGATTCAAACTATATCATACCAAGGATTTATAACAGGTTTGCTTATTTTGACAGCGTCAATAAAAAGATTGTTATGTTATTTTAAAGATAGAAAGCCTTTTATTTTAATTCAAACATTAGGATTCGAGAAATACAAATATGATGATAACTGGCTTACCATATATGCCAATGAGAATCCTAGCATTAAATGTATTATTACTACAACCGATGGTATTTATTATCATTTTTTCACAGATTTTAAAGAAGAAGGACTTGGTAGAATTTGTGTAACGCTTTCCTTGAATACTCGTGAAAAACCTTTTGATTTTAGCAAAACAGAAGAGGCTGAAAAAGCTATTCTCATTAAAGAAATATTAGATCTAAAAATTTTACAAGAATAGCAGAAAAAATCTTACTCCATAACAAGTCTCATGAGGTGTAAATCCTCGCCTTGTGTGATCTTATACTCTATACTTTCGCACTTTGGACACTTAAAAACATTTTGTTCTAAGATACTGTTTTGACTACATTTTAAACATAAAATTTCAAGTGGAGCAAGTTCAATCAAAAGTTTTGCATTTTTACAAAATTGTGAATTTTCCTTAAAAGTTTCAAAACAACGCTTAAAAAGATCTACCTCAACTCCGCTTAAACGCCCGATATTGACATAAATTTCTTGTATATCTTTAGCATTATTAGCTAAAGCATTTTCTTCACAAAGATCGATTAAAGATTCCACTATGCTAAGTTCATGCATCAGCAAATTCTCGGCAAAAGCTCACCTTTTGGAGTCTCTAAAAAACGCTTAGCTCCAAAATAATTTTGCAAAATCACACGAGAGGCTTTTTCTTCTAAAACTTCCCCTATGATATTTGCATTTTTATTATATTTTCTTAAAATTTCTAAGGCTTTTTTCTCATCTTCTTTTTCCACACAAAGAACAAAAGTGCCTTCATTTGCGAGTTCATACGCCTCATAACCAAAAAGCTCACAAAGCCCTAATACCTCATCTTGTATGATAATTTTTTCTTCAAAAATTAAAAAATCATTTCCACTTTGTTTTGCCCATTCGTTTAAAACCGCACTCAAGCCCCCTCTAGTTGCATCACGCATAGCTACAACTTTTACATTATTTTCCAAAAGCTCTAAAACTTCTTCATTTAAAATCTTACAATCGCTTTTAATATTAGCTTCTAAATGATTTCTTTGAATCAAAACACTCGCGCCATGCCTACCTATATCTCCAGAAACCAACACGCTAAGCCCTGCTTTTATATTTTTAGTTTCTTTTTTATCAAGGATTTCTCCTAAAGCTGTTGTGTTGATGTAAATTTCATCACCCTTGCCTTTTGGCACCACTTTAGTATCACCACACACAACTAAAACTCCAGCTTTAGAACACTCTTTTTGTATGCTTTGTAAAATTTTATTGAGTTTTTCTATTTCAAAACCTTCTTCTAAAATAAAAGCTAAACTAAGGTACTTTGGTTTAGCTCCGACCATCAAAACATCATTGATAGAACCACAAACACAAAGTTTACCAATATTTATTTCATCATCTAAAAATATAGGATTTAAAACAAAAGAATCTGTGCTAAGGGCTAAATTTCCTAAAATTGCAGCATCATTTGCCGCATTTAAAATATCATTGTTAAAAATTTTAAAAATTTCACCCAAAAGCTCATTCATTTCTTCTCCGCCGCCGCCATGGGCTAAAGAAATATTTTTCATGCATTTACCTTTGAATATTTATAATAAGCCGCACACGCTCCTTCTCCTGAAACCATACAGCTTCCTATAGGACTTCTTGGGGTACAAGCTTTTCCAAAAACTTTACAATCATAAGGCTTAGCTAAACCTCTTAAAATTTGTCCACAAATACAAGCTTTACTTTCATTTTTGCTTGACACTGCACAATCAAATCGCTTGTTTGCATCAAAATTAGCAAATTCTTCCCTTAACTCCAAACCGCCATTTTTAATAATTCCTAAGCCACGGAATTCAAAATCACAAGATTTAAAATATTTTTTAACCAAATTTTGTGCTTTAATATTTCCTTCTTCACTCACGGCTCTTTTGTATTGATTATACACATCAAACGTACCTTTATTGATCTGTCTTACTATATTTAAAATACTTTCCATGATATCAACTGGCTCAAAACCACTCACAGCTATAGGGGTTTTAAACTTAGCCGCTATAGGTTTATAAATACCAAAACCTGTTATCACACTCACATGAGAAGGTCCTAAAAAAGCATTGATTTGCACATTTTCATCATTCATAATCGCTTCAATAGGTGCTGGAACGGTAATATGATTGATATGAAAAAAAACATTTTTTAAATTCAATTCCATCACTTTTTCGAGTAAAAGCGCGCTCATAGGTGTTGTCGTTTCAAAACCTATGGCAAAAAAAATGATATTTTTGCTTGGATTTTCCTTAGCGATTTCTAAAACTTCAAGTGGAGAATAAAGCGCTCTAACATCCGCTCCTTTCGCTCTTAAATCAATCAAAGAAAAATCACTTCCTGGCACCCTTAAAAGATCTCCTAAGGTACAAAAAATATTATCTTTCATTGAAGCCAGTTTTATAGCTACATCGATGCGATTTCTTGGCATAACACATACAGGGCAACCTGGACCATGGATGAAATTAATTTCTTGAGGCAAGATAGAAGGTAAGGCATATTTCATAATACTATGCGTATGCCCACCGCAAATCTCCATAATATTAATAGGGCTTTTAATCTCTTCTTCTATCAATTTTTTTAAGGCTAAAATGCTTTGCTTGTCTCTAAATTCATCGATGAAATTCATTTAAACCTAAATCCCCTTCATCGTTTTTTATTTCCCCATTATTCATTTTTTCTACAATTTCTTGATAGGTTTTTATGCTCTCTAAAGCTGCTTCTTTGTCGATTTTTTCCATAGCAACGCCCACATGGATCAAAACAAAATCTCCCTTTTGTAAAGGCTCATCAATCAAATCTAAATTCACTTTTCTTTTAACACCTAAAGTTTGCACAGTGGCATTATTTAACTCATCGATTTCTAAAATTTCAGACGGAATAGACAAGCACATTTTAAAAAAGCTCCTTTTTTAATTTCAAAAATTTATACCAAAGTTCCATATTACTTCCGTTTTTAGCATCCAAAACTATAATATCTGCTCTTGGACTCAATTCCTTAATAAGCTTAGTCGCTTCTTTAATATCGAAATCGAAATGATGCGCTAAATCTGCTTTTGTAATCAATACAACATCAGCCTTTTTAAACATCACTGGATATTTTTGTGGCTTATCACTTCCCTCAGTGACTGAAAGCAAAACAACATTTAAATGCTCACCCAAATCATAACTTGCAGGACAAACTAAATTACCCACATTTTCTATAAAAAGCAAATCCACATCATCAATTGCCAAATGATGTAAGGCATCATGCACCATAAAAGCATCTAAATGACAGCTTTGCCCTGTGGTAATCTGATACGCCTCACATCCTGCATTTTTAATTCTTTGTGCGTCATTATTAGTTTCTAAATCTCCCTCGATCACAGCAATTTTTAATTCATTTTTTAAAGCCTTGATGGTACTCTCTAAAAGAGTGGTTTTGCCACTCCCTGGAGAACTCATTAGATTGATACAAAGAGTGCGCGCTTCATTAAAATGGCTTCGATTATGCAGAGCTTGTTCATCATTTTTACTTAAAATTTTAGAAATCACCTCTATGGTTTTACTCTCTTTTAAACTCGGATTTTCATGATGATGCATAGAAGAATGTTCGTGAGAATTTATTGAGCAACCACAATCTTTACACATTTATACCCCTTATAAAATTTTTTAATCCATTGTATCCTTAAAAGTATTAAAATTTAATGAGTTAAAAATTAATCTTTATTTAAAAAATGTATCATTTGGCCTAAAGCTATAGAACTATCATTGCAAGGGTGTTTTAAAGACACAAAAAAATCAAAATTTTTAGCTTTTAAAATTTCAAGTAAGGTTTTATTTTGAAAAACTCCGCCACTTAAAATCACTTTTAAATCATAATTTTGACTATATTCTATGATGAAATTAGCCAAAGCATTAAGCATACCTGTAACAGCCTTGCTTTTTTCGTCTTTTAAAGCTCCTAAAATCAGCTCTTTGAAATTGATTTTTTCATCTTCTATGTAAAGTTTATAAGAAAAATCTAAATCTTTTTGATAAAAACTTTCACACATAAGACCTATTTGCGCCTCATAAGAACTTTCTTTTAAGTCAAAAACAATAGCACCAAAAGCGTCAATAATGCGTCCTAAAGAACTGGTTTTAAGAGTGGAATTTGCATAAATTTTTTTAAGATTTTCAAGCTTAACTTGTGGGATTTTGCTTAAAAACTCTTGAGCTACATTTTCCAATTTATAATGCCAAATCACACTTAAAGCCAAATGATATATATTTTTTATATCCGCATTGATTAATTTAAAATCATCAAAATGAGTGATTCTTTCATACTCTTTTAAATTAGCTATAAAAATTTCTCCGCCCCAAATATTACCATCATCTCCATAACCCGTTCCATCCCAAACAAATCCTAAAGCTTTTTCATGCTTTTTAAATTCCTCTTCATATTCAAAATAAGCTGCACAAAAATGTGCGTAGTGATGCTGAATTTTCATAGTTTCTTTAAAATCTTTCGTGTATAAAAAATGAGGATGCTTATCGCAAAGCACAGTATCAAATTTTAAATCATAACTTTTCTTAAAAAAATCCAAAAGTTTTGAAAATCTTTCATAAGTATCCACACTTTTCAAATCCCCAATATAAGGAGAGATTAAAATTTTATTTTGATAAAAAATCACAAATTCATTTTTAAGCTCTGATCCTAAAGCTAAAAAAGTTCCTTTCTTTTCAAGATGAGATTCTATATAACAAGGATTTAGACCTCTTGAAGTGCGTAAAAACATAGCTTGATCGCCGATTAATTGAGCTATACTATCATCGCTTGAGTTAAAAATTTCTCTATCATAATCCAAATAATAATCAAAAACCTTACCAAGCTTAGATCTTAAATCATCCTCATCTTTAACAATACTTTCACCACTTAAATTTGCACTCGTTGCCACAAGAACACCTTTAAAATACTCAAAAAGCAAAAGATGCAAAGGAGTATAAGCAAGCATAATCCCCAATCTATCAATATCAGGGGCAATTAAACTAAAACTTTTTTTTGCTTTTAAGATTACAATAGGTGCAAGCACTCCACCGATCAATTCTTCTTCATTTTTATTTAAAAACGCAAGTTCTTTAACACTGTTTATATCTTTACACATCAAAGCAAAGGGTTTTTTAGGGCGATTTTTTCTTATTCTTAATTCCTCTAAAGCTTTTTCATTAAAAGCATCACACATCAGATGAAACCCGCCCATTCCTTTAATAGCAAGGATATTTCCTTGTTTTAAAAGTTTTGCACATTCTATAAAAGCATTTTCATCTGTAGATAAAACTTCACCCTGTCTGTTTTTCAAATACACAGAAATTTTACATTCAGGACAACTGATAGGTTGAGCGTGAAAACGACGATTTGAAGGATGTTTATATTCTTTCTCACAAAAATCACACATGATAAATTCACTCATAGTAGTGTTTTCTCTATCATAGGGTAAATTTTTTATAATACTAAATCTTGGCCCACAATGAGTACAAGTGATAAAAGGATAATGAAAGCGTTTATTATTTGGATCATAAAATTCGCTTTTGCATTCTTTACAAAGTGCAAAATCACTTAAAATTGGTGTTGTCTTAATGCTTTGTTTTGAAGGGGTGATACAAAATTCATCATAAGCTTTTAAATTACATTCTAAAAGTTCGATTTTGTCTATTCTTGCAAGGGGTGGTAGATTGCTTTTTAATTGTTCTATAAACTCAAGACATTTTTCATGAGAGCAAGAAAGTAAAATTTCTACTCCAAAGCCATCATTTTTCACCTCTCCTAAAAGCTTAAGTTTAAGGGCTAACTCATAAACTAATGGCCGAAATCCTACACCTTGGACCAAGCCTGAAATTTTGATTTTAAATCCTAAGTGGCGCATTGCTTAATTTACAATCTCTTAAGTGTTTTAAAGTATTTTTAAGCAAAGATTTATGTTCAAACAAAGATCCGCTTACAATAGCTATTTGGGCTTGCTTTTTTGATCTTAACTCATCATACATATCGCGTAAAAAATAACTCAAACTCTCCACAGCTCCATAAGCAATATTGGTACTATCAACCCCAGCAAGCATAAAACTCATAGCAGAACGCAAAGTTCTTGTATAATCAAAACTTTTATCCTCTTTTAAACGATAATCTATCTTAACCCCACGCGGCATTTTGGTTTCATCCGCTATTTTTAAAAGCTTTTCTCCAGCAATATTAAAATTTTCATCCAAATTTAAAATTCTGCCCAAAATACAAAATAAAGAATAAAAATTATTTTTCAAGGTAAATTCTTCATCTAAAAGTGGAAATTCTTTTGAAAAATTAGATAAAAGCTTAGCTCCAATCTCATCTTCTTGGATTTCTTCATAAAGCTTTTTAAAACTTTTAGGTAAAGAAAGTTTTAACAAATTAAACTCTTTATTAGCAAGCAAAATATCTTCATAATCCTTACTAAGCTCCAAAATAAAAGCTTCTTCTTTAAAGCGACTTAGGATATAAGAAATTCTTGCCATATTTTTATCTTCTTTAGAAAAAATAAGTTCCCTTGCTTTATAGTTAATAAATTCAAAACCCTGTAAAATAACGATTTTTTCATCTAAACTCATCACTTCAAAATCTTTTGACTTCTCTTCAATTTTTTTAACACTTAAAAAATGAAAATCTTGATTATAAAGTTCATTGCACACAGCAAAACTAAATAAATCCTGTGCTAAAGTCAGTTTAAATTCATGCAAATCTAAATTATATTTTTTTCTAAACATAGCATTCAATCTTAGCTTAATTAAAGGTTTTTCCAAACTTGCAAGAAGTTTTAAATTCTCATTAGAACAAACAAAAATCGTTTGAATGGCTTTAATATCACAAGCCATTAAAAAATCGCACTCAAATTCTTTATCAAAAAGTTTTAATTTGTAGCTTCCTTTATGATTTTTCAAATAAATTTCTTGCTTATTTTTAAGTATTTGCAAAGCATTTTCTAAAAATGTATGAAAGTTATTCTTATCTATTTTTTCAAAATTCAAGCCGTCTAATGAAAATTCATTCTCACAAAAAATATCCCACTCATTAGCTAAAAGTTCTTTTCTTTCTACATAAGCACTTGAATTTAAATGGGTAATATAAGGAAATTTTTCACATTCACCAAGATGAAAATCCAAATTGTTTAAACCACTCGCCGCTCTTACATCAAATTTCTTTAAAAAAATACTATTACTCATATCTTTTAAACTTTCGCAAAAAGAGCTCAACTCATCCTCACTGCCCTCAATTTGAAAGACAATCTTGCTTTCTTTTCTATCAAAACTGCATCGATATCCTTTTGCATAAAATTGCAAAAGATATATAAAATAATCATTATCTCCAATATATTCAAATTCAAATTCTAAAACCAAATTATTTCCTTCATTTTCATAAAACTATAGTATAACAAAAATTTAAATCAAATTACTTTTTAAATTCTTTCTCTCTTTGCCTAAAATCCTTCATATAAAATGCTAAAAAATCATAGAATTCTTGACTATGATTAGGATATTTTAAATGTGCTATTTCGTGTAAAATAACATATTCTATTGCTTTTAAACTTTTTTCTAAAAGTTTTAAATTTAAATTAATATAGCCCTTTTTATGATTACAAGATCCCCAGCGTGTTTTCATTTTTTTAATGCTTAAATGCGTATAAAAAAGACCTGTTTTTTGCGTCCATCTTTTCAGATAAAAAGAAAAAATAATTTTAGAATTTTTCCTTAAAAAAGACTCAAATTCTAATTTAGAAGGAGTATGAATTTCGTTTTTTAAAATTTTTGTTTTAAAAAGATTTTCTTTTAAAATCAACCGATATTTTTTACCTAAAAAATAAACTTGATCCGCTTCATTAGTCTTATTTTGAAAATCAAGCCACGCTTTTTTTATCCAATCTTCATTTTTAATTAAAAATTTTTCAATATCTTCCAAAGCATAATGATAAGGTAAACTTAAACAAAATTCACCTCTTTCATTTAATCTTAAATATAAATTTTTAATGGATTTTTTTTGATAAAAAAATACCCAATCATTCCAAAAAAATTCTTTTATACTAGAGCTTTGCCTTGCCATTTTTTACTTTTCCATCTATAAGCATTAACAAGCCCTCTTAAAGATTCATCCGCACAATAACCTATCCAAATTCCTAAAATTCCCAGATTATAATGAAAACAAAGTATATATCCCACAGGTAAAGAAACTCCTAGCATAAATACCATACCACTAAAAAATGGGAATTTAGCGTCTCCACTCGCCCTTAAAGCATTTACCATTACTATATTGAAAGTGCGTGAAATTTCAAGAAAAATAGAAAGTGCAAACAAAGGAAGCATAATTTCTCTAAGTTCTTGCTTTAAATCTAAAAGATCCATAGTAAAATCTTTCAAGCAATAATGAGTTAATGCAACTACAATCGTAACCATAATACTAAAATAAAGCGCTCTCCAAGTGTGCTTATACGCTATATTTTCATATCTTGCGCCCACTAACTTTCCTACGATGATTTCATTGGCAACACTCATAGCAATTCCCACCATCATAATCAACAAAGATAGCTGAAAATAAATCGTTTGAACACTGAGATTTTCTTTTCCGAGACTCGCAACAAAACTAAAACTAATGATATATTGACTGATCCAAATGAGATTTTCTCCAGCCGAAAAACCGCCTATACTAAAGACTTTTTTCAAAACTTCCTTCTCGAGTCTTAGCATTTCTTTAATTTTAATATAGATCTTAAGTTTATAAGCAAGGATTAAAACCATAGCAATGACGGCAACCACTCTTGCAACGATATTGCTTATCCCTACGCCAAAAAGTTCTAATTGTGTAAAATGAAGAACATAAAAATTGCCTATAACAACGATTATATTCATCATAAAACCCACCATCATCACCCAATAAGCCATATTATAAACTCTAATAATTGCCGACAATATCAAACCTATAGCATCAAAAACAAGACATATTGCAAGCATATCAAGATAAATTTGACTATCTTTTAATAATTCTTTAGGTATATTTAAAAGATTAAGCAAGAGTTCGCTTTGCCATAAAATAAAACTCCCGCAAACCAAACCAAAAAGCAAATTTAAAAACAAACTTTGGTGGATTACTTTTCTAGCCAATATAGCATCCTTTGCCCCAATCGCTTGAGCAACAACAACACTACACCCTACACTTAAAAAACCAAAAACCGTGATAAATAAATCGACAATTTCATTACCAGCCCCCATAGCCCCAACTAAATCATTAGAATAGTGAGATACCATAGCAGTATTGACAATAACGCTAAGAAATCTGAAAAATAAATCCCAAAAAATAGGAATACTAAGTCTTGATAAAGAAAAATTTTTTTTAGCCATTTATTTTTATTCCTTATTTTCTTAGATAAATTTAAGATTTTAACGAAATTTTTCTTAAATATTTAGAATAAATGTTTTAATTAAAAATTAAAATAAAAATAATAAAAAATTAGATATTATCTCAAAAAAAATATTTTTACAATAAAAAAGGAGATGAAATGCTTTCAAAAGAAGTAGTAAGATTGCTTAATGATCAAGTCAATAAAGAAATGTATGCAGCAAATTTATATTTGAGTATGAGTTCTTGGTGCTATGAAAATAGCTTTGATGGAGCAGGAGCATTTTTGTTTGCGCACGCAAGCGAGGAAAGCGAACACGCAAAAAAACTCATTACCTATCTTAATGAAACAGATTCTCATGTTGAACTTAGAGAGGTTAAACAACCAGAACAAAATTTCAGTTCTTTACTCGATGTTTTTGAAAAAACATACGCACATGAACAAAGCATTACAAAATCAATCAATGAGCTTGTAGAGCATATGCTTGCCAATAAAGACTATTCTACTTTTAATTTCTTACAATGGTATGTAAGCGAACAGCATGAAGAGGAAGCACTTTTCCGCGGTATAGTGGATAAAATTAAACTCATTGGCGAAAGTGGCAATGGGCTTTATTTAGCTGATCAATACATCAAAAGCATAAAATTAAAATAAAAATTTTGCCTAAAAAGGCAAAATCACATTGATTGGGATATTTGTATGACTTATTTTTCTTTAGAATTTAGCATCTTAATGATAGTATTTTTTGCTATTTATTGGTTATTTCACGATGATTATAAAATACAAAATATTTCAATTTTAATTTTTTCTTATACAATCTATATTCTAATCAATCCTTATTTTGCCCTAATTTTATTTGTATATACTTTTTTTATACACTATTTTGCTTTACTGATCTTCGTCCGTAGAAAATGTTATATTTTCGCTACCTGTATTGCTTTTATTATTTTGAATTTATGTTTTTTTAAATATTTTGCAAGTATTAAAACCAGTTTTGATCTTGTAATGAATTTTTTTGGCTTAGATTTTATCGATTTAGATATCATATTTCCAATAGGAATTAGCTTTTACACCTTTGCTTCGATCACCTATCTTGTAGAAGTTCATAAAAAACGCCGTTTGGAAAGCTTTTTAAATTTAGCTATATTTTTATCTTTTTTTCCAACCTTGCTTTCAGGGCCTATTATGCGAAGTTCATTCTTTTTTGAACAAGCTTATAAAAAACGCGAATTTAAGCACGCGGATTTGATTATCGTTTTGCTAATTTTTGGCATAGTTAAAAAAGTTCTCATAGCTAATTATTTAGGAATTTATTCTAAAAGCATTTTAGATTTTCCACAATCTTACAATTTTGTACAACTTTTAAGTGCAGTTTATGCGTATGCTGTTCAAATTTATTGTGATTTTAGTGGTTATGTAGATTTAGTATGTGCTTTTGCATTAATGCTGGGCTTTAATCTACCACTAAATTTTAATATGCCTTATCTCTCTAAAAATCTTAAAGAATTTTGGTCAAGATGGCATATTAGTCTTTCAATGTTTATAAGAGATTATATTTATATCCCATTAGGTGGAAGTAAAAAAGGTTTGCCACGTACTATAGCCAATATCTTTATAGCCTTTATACTTTCAGGTATATGGCACGGAAATACTTTAGGTTTTTTAATCTGGGGTTTATTACACGGTATTGGTATTGCTTTTTTACATTTACTAGCCTTAACAAAATTTAGTTTGCAAAAAATTCCTGCTCTTGGACGATTTTTAACCTTTCAATTTGTATGTTTTGCTTGGATTTTCTTTTATTATAATAAAGCCTTAGAAGATTTAATAGAATATTTTAAAGCTTGTTATTATAATTTTTTCCAAGTGCCAAGTTACAATGATATCTATGTTCTTGTAAGCTTTGCTGTTCTTTTTATGATTTATCCTTTATTTATTAATTTTAAAGAGTATTGTGTCAAAATTTTAAACCTTACTCCGTTTTTGCTAAAACCTTTTATTATTACCTTTATTTTACTTCTGGTATTTGCCTTTATGCCAGATGGAATTCCTGAATTTATTTACTCGAGTTTTTAAATGAAAATAGTTAAATTTTTCTTTATTTTAGTTACAGTGTTTTTGTTGGTTTTAATTGTTATGAATCAAAGTATTAGTTTATACATAGAACAAAAATATCATTTTATATTTTATCCACAAAATGATATTTTAAAAGAAGCAAATGGTTTTAAAATCAAGCTTGAACAAATTCGTGCCATACTTAGCAACGAACCTTTACCTCAAGAAAATACAGAAGCTGATCTTCAAATAAATAACGAAATTATAGATGAAAATACAGATGTAAATGACAGCATAGAATCAAACACAAATATAGAACAAAAACCTATACAAGAAGAAAATATCACTATTTCTAAACAAAACACTCATCTTACTAACACTCGATTAGAGGTTGACCCAAATAAAGAATTTTTATTTATAGGCGACTCTTTAATGCAAGGAGTTGCCGTAGCTTTAAATAAAAATTTAAGAAATTTAGGCCTGAAAGCAACCGATATAAGCAAACAAAATACAGGACTTTCTTACAAATCTTATTTTAATTGGGCTAAAGCTACCAAAGAAGCTCTTTCTAAAAATCCCAATATAAAATATTTAGTTATCTTGCTAGGAGCAAATGATCCTTGGGATATAAAAAAGGGTGGGAATTATCTTCGTTTTGGAACTCCTCCTTGGAGAGAAATTTATAAAAGTCGTGTAGATGAAATCATTAAAATAGCTCAAAAATATAAAGTTAAAATTTTATGGTTTGAAATTCCTCCGGTTAAAAAAGATAGTTTAAATAAAAAAATTCAAATTTTAAATAAGATTTACAGCCAAGAAATTCTTAAAAATAAAGAAATTTTCATCAATACTCAATCATTTTTCAGCGTCGACAATGAATACTCAACTTATATTAAAAATGAAAACAATAAAAGTATAAAAATGAGAACAGATGATGGTGTTCATTTTACATCAAATGGTGCAAAAGCTATGTCAAAACTTTTATTAAATCATATAGAAATTAAGGATGAAAATGTCAGCCAGTAGATTAAAAATATTTCTTCTCTCTCTTATATTTTTCACCAATTTATATGCAAATGATACAAATGACGTTATAGAAAAAATACTCAATCAAACCAAAAATCACCCCGCATTAAAAAACTATGCACTTCAAAAAGATTTAAAAGTCTTAGAAAAAAAACTTAAAAATGAAAAAGATATAAGCATTAGAATTTTTGGCGATTCACACATGGCTGCTGATTTTTTCCCAAGAGTGCTTAGAGGCTATCTAATCAAATCTAATTCAATTGGCTTTGCTCACGCATTACAACCCAAATATCAACAAAATTTAAATCTCAAATACTCCTATAAAGACTTTAAAATTCTAAATTCTAGAAATCCTGAAAATGCAACACTTAACTTTCCTTTAGGTGGTATCATAGCTAAAGCTAAAAATAAAGACGCAAAAATCAATCTTGATACAACCTTAGATAAGAAAAAATTTCAAGTAGGATTTTTATTTAAAGCTAAACACAACACCAATGCTTTCGCTATAAAAGACTCTCAAGGTAAAAATTATCAATTACGTTCCATACAAACAAATAAATGGTCTTATAAAAAATTAGAACTAACTTTTCCTTTGCAAATTTCGGCCTTGCAAAAAGATGCTGAACTTGGAGGATATTTTATCACAAATGAAAAAAATAATGCTTTTTTAGATACGATTGCTATCAATGGTGCAAAAAGTGATATATGGCTTTCTTGGAATCCATCGGTTGTAAAAAATGAATTGGAACTTTTACATAATGATTTAATCATACTTGCCTATGGATCTAATGATGCACTTTTTAAAGGTTTTGAAAAACAAAAATTCAAAAACAATCTTAAACACTGGATCAAAATGCTAAAAAGCTATAATAAAAATGCTGTCATTATGCTGATCTCTCCTCCAACCGTAGTACAAAAAAAGGGTAAAAAATATATCTTAGCTAATGATTTTTTTACCATACGCGAAGCTCTTTATGAGATTGCAAAAGAAGAAAAAACCCTTATTTTTGATATGCATCAATTTATGCAAGAAAGTGGAGGTAAAAATGAATGGATTAAGCAAAAACTTTCACTAAAAGACGTTCATCTTACCGTAAAAGGCTATGAATTGATGGCTAAAAAAGTACTTGAGGATTTAAAAAGATACATACATTATTAATTTAAAACCCTATAATTTTTAAATTTTTATAGAGTTTTCTAAAAGAATTTCAATTTTTATCTACATACCCAAAGCTGTAATTTGATAATACAAATTGATCGTTTTCAAGAGATTAAATCTCGCTCTTAAAAGTTCTTGATTGCTAGAATTTAAAGCATTAGAAGCATCTAAATAATCCTTTAGTTCGCTTTTTCCTAAATTGTATTTTTCAAAATAAGCCTTCTCAATCATTCTTTGTTTTGTATTGATATCTTTTAAATTTTTCAAAAGTAAGGCATTGCTTTGATAATCTTTATAATTAAGCTCATATTCATTGATCGCACTTTGCAAAATTTGTTCGTATTCTACCAAAAGTTTATCGTATTCAAATTCTGAAATTTTGATATTTTGACGCACTCTACCATAATCAAGAAAAGGAAGGGAAATTTTAACATTCCCGCTTAAAATTTCAAATTTAAAACTATCATCAAATTTTTCATCACTACCATTTAAAGATCCTCCTAAAGAAACGCTTGGTAACATAGATTTTTGCATAGAGGTATAATCCTTAAAAGCTGATTTTAAGTTATTTAATTTCGAACGTACATCTGGACGATAAGCAAGAGTTTCTAAAGGGATATTAAATTGAGGTTTTAACTCTTTAAAGTCAGATAAAGATAAGGTTTTAAAATACTCTATATAGGAAAACCCTTCTTTTTTACCCAATAAATCTTGCAGATTTTTTATCAACAAATTTATATTTTGTTCATTGCTTAAAAGATTTTGTTTTGCTCTTAATACGCTTTGATCTAAATTCAACAAATCAAGCTCTTCTATTTTTCCAAGCTTATACTTATAAGTATAAAGTTCTTGCATTTGGCTTAAATTTTTAAAATATTGCTCGAGTAAATTTTGCACATCGTTAAAATACGCAAGCTCGAAAACATCGTTTAAAGCTGTATTGATCATACTTATTTGTAAATTTTGCAAATCATACTCGCTTGCTTTTGCGCTAAATTCACTTGCTTTTGCACTATCTCTTATTTTTCCATAAATGTCAAGCTCATAGCTCAAATTCAAAGCGTTGTTAAAATTTTTACTCTCCAAGCCTGAATTTAAATTTTTACTTTCTCCAAAACCCAAATTCGCACTCAAGCTAGGATATAAATCATAATCAATCAAATCCGCCCTAGCTAAAGCACTAAGCAAATTAAGCCTTGCGACTTTAACATCACTATTGTTTTTCAAAATATAAGCTATAAATTCATCTAATTTTTGATTATCATACGCTTTATACCAATCATAACTTATATTTAAATCTTTTAAATCATTTTGACTTATTTTAGCCTCTTTAGGTAAAACAAGTTTTGCTCCACAAGCACTTAGAAAAATACTTAGAAAAATACTTAGAAAAATACTTAGAAAAACCTTCATTTTATTCCTTTGATAAAGCGCTAATAGGATTTAAATTCGCCGCATTCCTAGCGGGAAAAAACCCAAAAATAACCCCAATTAACATAGAACTTAAAAGCCCCAAAAGCACAGAATAAAAATTTAAAACCATAGGAAAATCAGTACTTAAATGATTGAAAGCAAAAATCACAAACACAGATAAAATCACTCCCAAAACCGCCCCCATGGTGCATATCATCACAGCTTCGATCAAAAACTGCATCATGATATCTTCTCTTCTAGCGCCTATAGCCATACGAATTCCTATTTCCCTCGTCCTTTCACTCACTGAAACAAGCATAATATTCATCACGCCAATCCCTCCAACAATAAGAGCAATCACCGCCACACAAGCTGTAAGTATGGTTGTCGTTTTTTTATTTGCCGTAATGGCTTGTTTAAATGTATCAGAATTGAAAGTAAAAAAATCCTTTTGTCCTCTTTTTATAGTTAAAACCCGTATGATTGCATTTTCAGCCAAACTAGAATTCACATTATCTTTTACCTTAATAACTATTTCACGTAATTTTCTATCACCCGTAATCTTATTCATAAGCGTCGTATAAGGGATATAAAGACGCACAACATTATCTTCAAACATTTTATTTTGATCTTTTTTCAAAATTCCTATAATCTTAAAAGGTTGAGAATTAAAAATGACCACACGCCCTAAAACATCTTTATTACTCAAATCAGGAAATAAATTCTTTTTAGCATTAAAATCAATCACAGCAACATTAGAACTATTGATCACATCATCTTCACTCAAGATTCTTCCTATATCTATCTTTAAACCATCGATCGCAAAATTATTCACCCCTACCCCTTCAGCCTTAGCATTTAAGGATATATTGGTATAAGTTGCCACACCTGAAGTACTAGCATACGCATCCACAGCTTCTAAATAACTCAAACTCCTTAAAGTTTGCAAATCGCTAAAATTAAGTCTTGTTTTACCTGAACGCAAATCACCAAACCCTTTTCCAGGCAAAACAGATATACTGCTAGTTCCAAGTTCTGAAATCGATTGTAAAACTTTTGCCTGAGAACCAAGTCCTAAAGCCACCACGCAAACCACAGAAGCAATACCTATGATAATACCAAGCATAGTCAAAATGGAACGCAATTTGTGTGCGATGATAGAAGAATAAGCGATTTTAAAACATTCAAAAGCTTGATTTTTAAGCAAGGTTAAAGTCTTTTTTTCTTTTTGCATCGTTTTGAGTGCAATTTCTTGCGAGACTATTTTATTTTCCTTGCTATCACTCAAAATTTCACCATCTTTTATTTCTATAATCCTTTTAGCCTGTTGTGCAATTTTTGGATCGTGAGTTACTAAGACTATAGTATGACCTTGCTTGTTTAATTCTTGTAAAATTTCAAGCACCATAATCCCACTTTTACTATCCAAAGCTCCGGTTGGCTCATCGGCTAAAATCAACTCTCCACCATTCATCAAAGCTCTAGCTATAGAAACGCGTTGCTGCTGCCCACCGCTTAATTCATTTGGCTTAGAATCAAGCTTATGTCCTAATTCAAGATTAGCCAAAAGTTCTTTGGCTTTTTGTTTTCTTTCTTGCACACTTTTTCCTGCATATACAGCAGGTAAAGAAACATTCTCGCTAGAATTAAGCAAATTTAAAAGATTATAACGCTGAAAAATAAAACCTATTTTTTCACGCCTCAATCTTGCTTTTTCATCATTATTAAGTTTGGTTACTTCATATTCTTCAAGGATATAACTCCCACTACTTGGAACATCTAAAGTCCCTATGATATTCAATAAAGAAGTCTTACCACTTCCGCTTTGTCCGATAATCGCTACAAATTCGCCTTTTTCTATACAAAGGCTCACGTTTTTCAAAATAGCATTTTCGCCTATATTTTTACAAATATTTTTTAAGTAAATCATCAAAATCTCAATTTCATCTTAGAAGCAAGCCCATCTGCACTAGAGCTAACTATCAAATTTTCATTTTCACTCACACCTTCTAAAATTTGAGTATTGATCGAGTCTTTGATTCCAAGTTTTACATATTTTTTAACCGCTTTTTCATTTTCTAAAACTTCAACATAATACCCATTTTCATCATTTTTAATCGCATAGCTTGGAACGACAACCACATCTTTAGCACTTGCTACAACGATTTCATTTTGAACACTCATTCCTATACGCAAAAAATTATCTTTATTAGGAACGTAAAATTTTGCATAATAATAAATCGCATTTGAGGTTGAACTAGAAGAACTTGAACTAGAACTTGAATTGGTATTAGAATCACTGACTGTAGTATCCGCTGGATCTATACTTGCTATTTTTGCTTGATAAGTTTTTTGAGGATCATTAAGCAAAGAAAAATTAAGTTCCGTTCCCACCTTAATCTTGCTAACATCCGCTTCTGCGATTTCCATTCTAACTTCCATTTCATCTAAATTGGCTATGCGAACTATGGTAGGGGTATTTTGATTGGCATTGACGGTTTGCCCCTCATCAACAGCAACGTTGATAATAATACCATCCATAGGTGCAGTGATCGTAGTATAACCCAAATCCTTTTGTGCATTTTTAAGCGTGATTTCAAGCTGAACTACTTGTGCATTAAGATCAGCAACACTTGCCTTTAAAGCATAATAATTGTTTTTTTGAGTTTCTAAATTTTCTAAAGAACTTGCTTTAATCGCATAAAGCTTTTTTTCCCTTTCGTATTGCTTTAAAGCGATATCTAAAGCAACCTCTTTACTTTCTAAATTCGCCTTAGCACTTTGTAATTGTGCTTTTGTGATATCTAAATCATTTTGTTGTTTATCTTTGTCAATTTGTGCGATCAAATCTCCCTGTTTTACACGAGATCCCACATCCACATAAAGCTTTACAATCTGTCCGCTAACCTGTGCTCCCACATCAACTTGATCCTTAGCATAAACCTTTCCAATGGCTTCTATGGATTGAGATATATTTTCTCTTTGTATTTTTTGAGTGAGATAAGCCACCTTTTCATTTCCATAAAAAAATACAAAATAAATTCCAATAACAATCACAATCAAAAACATTGTAAAAAAAACAATCTTTTTTTTCATTAAAAAACCTTAAATCACTTGTTTTGTAATTAAAATAAATTATCGTGGATTATTATAAATTTTTAACGTTTAAATTAAATTAATGGATTTAATTTTATATTAAAACTTTTCCAGACATTTACCACAAAAAAATATAATGCGTTTAAAAATACTTAAGGAGTATCATTGCGTTTTATTGTATTATTACTATTAAATTTTTATATTTCTTTTGCTTCCATTTTATCTTTAAACGATGCTTTTCATATCAATTCAAAATCTTACGATAGTTCCGTTAATATCAATATCAAATTAGGAAAAGATATCTATTTATACGCAGATAAAATAAAGCTTCATATTGACGATAAAGACTTAACGCCTTTTTTAAATTTCCCACCAAGTATTCAAAAGGATAATGAAAAAGTATATTTTAAAGAGCTTGATTTGACTTTACCTGAATTGCTTTTACAAAATTATGCCAAAAACAACCTTTCTCAAATCAAGCTTGAATTTCAAGGCTGTTCCAAACAAGGCCTATGTTACAACCCACAAACTTGGTATTTTGATCTAAGCTATAAAAACAATCATTTTTCAATCTCCAAACCTTACAAAGAAAATAAACAAGCTAAACAAAATTTTAACCCCAAATCCGAAGAAGGAATGATCGCTAATTTTTTAGCCACCGATAATCTTTTTTGGATTTTGCTTAGTTTTTTTGGTTATGGAATTTTACTTTCACTTACCCCTTGCATTTTGCCTATGATTCCTATTTTATCTTCTTTGATCATCGCAAAAAGCGGAGTAAAAAATTCTAAAAAGCATAGTTTTTTACTTTCATTTGTTTATGTATTTTCTATGTCTTTAGCTTACGCTATAGCTGGAGTGATTGCGAGTTTTTTAGGCGCGAGTGTGCAGGGTATTTTACAAAAACCTAGTGTTTTGATTATTTTTGCACTCATTTTTGTCCTTTTTGCTTTAGCGATGTTTGACGCTTTTCGTTTTGAACTTCCTTTAAAATTTCAAAATTTCATACATAAAAAAAGCGATAACAAAAAAGGCATTATAGGTATAGCCATTATGGGATTTTTATCTGCCTTAATCGTAGGACCTTGTGTAGCAGCCCCTTTAGCTGGAGCCTTAATCTATATCGCAAATACCAAAGATGCATTGCTTGGTGGGAGTGCCCTTTTTGTGATGAGTTTTGGTATGGGAATTCCTTTACTTTTTATAGGTTTAGGTTTGGGATTTTTAAAGCCAGGTGCTTGGATGGAAAAAGTCAAACTATTTTTTGGCTTTGTTATGCTTGCGATGGCGATTTGGATACTCTCTCGTATCATAGCGGCAAACTATATCTTAATAGCTTTTGGAATTTTAGGTGTATTTTTTAGTGTTTTTATGGGAATTTTTGAAAAGGCTTTCAATACCTTAGCTAAAATCAAAAAAAGTATCTTAGTTTTAGTTTTAAGCTATTCTCTTAGCCTATTTTTAGGCGGACTTTTTGGGGCAAAAGATTTTTTAAATCCTTTAAATTTTAACACGCATGTAAAACAACAAAGCAAGACTTTAAGCTATCATTTTATAAACAATCTTGATCAAATCAAACAAGAAATCAAAAACAATCCAAACGTAATGCTTGATTTTACCGCATCTTGGTGTGAAAATTGCAAACTTTTAGATGAACTTACCTTTAGCGATCAAAGAGTGATACAAAAAGTAAAAAATTATAAGCTGATTAAAGTAGATGTGAGTCAAAATAGCGATGAGGAGATAAAAACTATGCAAAATTTTGGCGTTTTTGGGCCTCCTGTTTTGATTTTTTTTGAAAAGGGTGAAGAAAAATTAAAAATCACAGGTTTTATCAGTGCAGATGATTTGTTGGAAAAATTAAAGCCATAGCTTTATTTTGTAAAATTTTTGAAATAAATTATAAAATTTATAATTACTTATCATTTACCTTTTATATCTATACTTTCACAATGAGTAAAACATTCATAAGAAAACTCCTTAAATACACCTAGCCAGGCTTTTAGGCTAGGTTTTTTACCTCCAAAAAAAGCTAAATTCATAACCTTAAGCGTTTTTTAAGATAAAATTCCGTTTTTTATGCTACAATTACATTGTTTTAATTTAATTTTTATGAAGGAGAATTCTCATGAAACTAGTTAAACTTAGTTTAGTTGCAGCTCTCACTGCAGGTGCTTTTTCAGTAGCTAGCGCTACTCCAGTAGAAGAAGCAATCAAAGATATCGATGTATCTGGAGTATTAAGATACAGATATGAAGGTGCTAACTTTGATAATGATTTCCCTGGTCAAAGAAGCAACTTAATGACAAGCAGACAACAACATTTGTATAAAGCACAATTTAATTTCAGCGCTGCTATAGCTGATAATTTTAAAACTTTCGTTCAATTTGATTATGGTGCTAAAGATGGTGGTTATGGTCCTAATGTAATTCAAAACGATAAAAATACTCTTGCTGTTCGTCAATTATATTTAACTTATACAGATGAAAATATAGCTACAAGCGTAATCGCTGGTAAACAACAACTTAACACTATTTGGACAGACAACGGAATCGATGGTTTAGTTGGAACAGGTGTAAAAGTAGTGAATAATAGCATTGATGGTTTAACTTTAGCTGCTTTTGGTGTAGATAGCTTTATGACTAGTGAGCAATCAAGTAAAAGTGCTGATGGAACATATTATGTAGGTGATATGGGTCCAATCATGAGTCTTATTACTTTAGATGGGTTTCCAGGTAATCTCTATGGTGGTGCTGCTATAGGTTCTTATGAAGCTCTTGGTGGTGATTTTAATCCACAATTATGGTTAGCTTATTGGGACAATGTAGGATTTTTCTATGCTTTAGATATGGCTTATAGCACAACTATCTTTGATGGTGTAAATTGGACTCTTGAAGGTGCTTACTTAGGAAATGCTATGGATAACGATTATGATAAATATGGCATTGACAATGGTAACTTCTTCGGCTTAAGAGGAAGTATCGAAGTTGCTGGTTGGGATGCTAGCCTTGGTGGTTTATACTACGGGGATAAAGATAGAGCAACTGTAACTACAATTGAAGATCAAGGAAATATCGGATCTTTACTTGCTGGTCAAGAAATTTTCTATTCTGAAGGTTCAAACCTTAATGGTGATTTAGGTAGAAACTTATTTGGTTACATCACAGCTGGTTACACTTTTGATGAAATAGTTCGCGTAGGTGCTGACTTAGTATATGGTGGAACTAAAACAGACACTCATAGCGGTGGTAAAAAATTCGAAGCAGTTGCAAGAGTAGATTACAAATACTCTCCAAAACTTGACTTCTCAGCATTCTATTCTTATCTAAATGTAGATAGAGATCACGATGCAGATGGCGATCACAACGCTATAAGACTTCAAGCTCTTTACAAATTCTAAGAACGATATAAAATTTCACTCTTTTAAAGCTAGGTTTAAAAGCCTAGCTTTTTTTATGCCTCAAAAATAATTAAAATTTTACCTTTATAAGTATTTATTTTCTTTTGATATATTTTCTTTAGATTTTACAATAATAATTTACTAAATAATATTTTGTTTCTTTGCGATTATACTTAATGTAAAACTTGATTTTTGTAATTATATAAAATAAAAAATTCTATTATTTTAATATTTATTTTTAAAAATGTTTTAGAAGATTAAAGCAAATTTTAAAGCTTTACGATTTCTTTGAAATGATTTTTTTTAAAGGGTTGTTTTTTGGCAATAAGATTTTCTGATTTGGAGTATAAAATATGAAAGTTTATAGAAGTATATAAACACAAGATCAAAAAGAGAAGTGAATTCTACATAAAAAGAAAATGATAAACAATATGATTGTAATATCAACAAGGTTTTTTAATATAGTTTGTAAATAATCAAAAATAATGTTTTATTTAATAATTGAGTTTAAAGGCATAAAATTTCTATTTAACTTATATAGAAAGCTTTATTTATTATCATAAACTCTTTTTATTTAAAGACTAGTTTTTAATAACTACGGAATAATTTCAAAACTTAGAATTCTTATTTTATTTAAACCAATCGGCTATTTTTTCAAAAAATCCCTTTTGTTCTTGATGCATACCATCTTTAATCCCAAAACTTTCACTTAGTTTTTCTAAAAGTTCCTTTTGTTCATCGTTTAAAGAAGTTGGAAATTTGATAGAAATTTGAACGATTTGATTTCCTATTTGGGAACTATGTACATCCTTTACACCTTCTTTTTCAAGCACAAATCTTTGTCCATCTTTAGCACCTTTTGGTAAATTTAAAGTCGCTTCCCCGCGTATGGTAGGGACTTTTACACTTTGACCTAAAATAGCTTGAGTAAAAAACACGGGATATTCTATATAAATATCATTCTCATCTCTTATAAAAGTTCTATCCTCATCAGCGATAATCTTAACGTATAAATCTCCTCTGGATCCATTTTTACCGACATTACCTTTTGAATTAACCCTTAAATTCATCCCACTATCGACACCTTCTGGGATATTGATTTCTACCTGATCGTTAACTTCTTGATAACCCTTGCCTTTACAATCACTGCATTTTTCACGAATACTCTCACCACTTCCTTGACAATCCGGACAAGTTTGAGCAAAGGTTATAAATCCTTGAGAAATTCCTACTTGCCCGCTACCTTTACATTTAGGACAAGTTTGCATTTGTCCATCTTTAGCACCTGTTCCATTGCAAGTTTTACAAAAATCCTTATAGTTAAAATCTATATTTTTTTTACATCCAAAAATAGCCTCTTTAAAACTCAATCTCAAATTTACAATCAAATCACTTACAAATTTTTCTTCATTTGCTCTTTTACGACGAGAAGATCTTCCAAAACTATCTCCAAAAAAACTAGAAAAAATATCACCCAAATCTTCAAATCCTCCAAAACCTGAAGTGCTTCCAAATCCTCCTTTTAAGCCATCTTTACCATATCTATCATAAACAGCACGCTTTTCATCATCACTTAAAACTTCATAAGCTTCATTGACAAGTTTAAATTTATCTTCAGCTTCTTTATCTCCTTGATTTCTATCTGGATGATATTTTAAAGCCATTTTTCTATAAGCTTTTTTTATAGTCTCTTTATCAGCGCTTTGTGTAATTTCTAAAATTTCATAATAATCTAATTCCATTATCAACACCTTAAATAAATAATAAAAAAATAATAAAAAACATAATTTTAGCAAAAATAAATCTATAATTTATCAAAATTTAAATAAAATTATGTAAATATTATTTTTGAAGATAAAATTATAAATATAACTCAAGGAAAACATTATAATGATAAACGTATTAATGATAGAAGATGATCCTGATTTTGCACAGCTTTTATCTGAATATTTAGCTCAGTTTAATATAAAAATTACAAATTTTGAAACACCAAAAGAAGCTCTAAGTATGGGAGTTCAAGGTTATGATTGCTTGATTTTGGACTTAACCTTACCTGGAATAGACGGACTTGAAGTTTGTAGAGAAATCAGGCAAAAAAATAACATTCCTATTATAGTTTCTTCAGCTAGAGGAGATCTTAGCGATAAAGTTGTAGGACTTCAAATAGGAGCGGATGATTATCTACCAAAGCCTTACGATCCAAAAGAAATGTATGCAAGGATAACTAGTCTTATCCGACGCACAAAAAGAACTGAAAATTTCAGCAATGAAAATATAAATTCAGTATTTAAAATCGATGAAAGAAGACATGAAATCAGCTATCAAAATAAAGTTTTAACTTTAACTCCAGCTGAATATGAAATTTTAGAATGTCTCATCCAGCAGCACAGCTATAGTGTATCTAGAGAACAACTTGTCAATCGTTGCAAGAGTCTTAAAGATAAAGATTCTAAAAGCTTGGATGTTATCATCGGTCGTTTAAGAGCAAAAATAAATGATAACTCCAAATCTCCAAAACACATTTTTTCTGTTAGGGGTATAGGATATAAGCTTATAGGATGATAAAAAAATATTCTATTCATACTAAGCTTATTGTTTTATTTGTTATAACTTTTCTTTTAGTTTGCATTCTCTTTATAATTTTACTAAAAATTGAAGAGAATGCTTATGCAGAAGAAGGCATTTTAAGACAAAAAAGCCTTGTTAAAAATTTGTTGAGCTCCTATAATTCAAATTTTAATATAGATGCCTATTTTAACAATAATAGTTTTTCAAGTGTCAAAAATCCAGACTTAAGACTTACAATTAAAAAAAATGCCGAAAGTCTTTTTCATGACAATAGTAGCAAGTTATGTCAATTTTCCTCTTTAAAATACCAAAACAATCTTTATCTTGATCTCCAATGTGAGAATTTTAAAAATTTATATAAAGAAAATATGAATGATAGAATTTATAACCTTTTATTAGTAGGATTTTTCTTCTTTTCTTTTTTAGTTGTTTTTATGTATTTTTCAGTATTAAAATCACTCGAACCCCTTAAAAAACTTAGAAAACAAGTCGCTGAAGCTGCCAATGGAAAAAAACTTGAATTTATAGATTATCAAGAAGATGAGATAGGTAAAATTGCTTTTGAATTTAAAAAAGCTTTTATAAGAAATCAAGAGCTTATAGAATCAAGACAGCTTTTTTTACGAACAATAATGCACGAATTAAAAACTCCTATAGGTAAAGGGAGGATCATTGCAGAAATGATTAAAGAATACAAACAAAAAGAAAGACTCATAGATATATTTTCTCGTATGGATTCTTTGATTAATGAATTTGCAAAAATTGAAAATCTTTTTTCAAAAAACTATAATTTACACTTTAAACCTACTCATTTTAGCACTATACTCGAAGAAGCTAAAAATTACTTAATGAGAGATGATTTTAATAAGATCGTTAGAATTCATCTCAATAAAGATTCTTTAATCAATGCAGATATGGAAATTTTTCCTTTGATTTTGAAAAATTTAATTGACAATGCTTTAAAATATTCAAGCGATGGAACTTGTGAAATTTATTGTTGTGAAGAATCTTTTGTGATTAAAAATTTAGGACAAGCCTTAAGTGAACCTATAGAATACTATTTTGAAGCCTTTACTCGAGAAAAATATCAACAAGTTAAAGGAATGGGGCTTGGACTTTATATAGTTTTTGAAGTATGTAAGTTGCATAATTTTGAAATTACTTATTATTACGAAAAAGGTAAACATTGCTTTAAAGTGCTTTTTGGAGAGAAAAAAAACAATGGCTTATAATGAAGATTTAGAGAAATTTAATGAACTCATAGAAAGCTTTTCAAAATTGCCTACTATTGGAAAAAAAACAGCTATCCGTCTTGCTTATCACATTTGCACTGGAAATCGATTTGAGAGCATTAAGCTTGCACACAATATCGAAAATGCTCTACACTTTATCAAACCTTGCCAACAATGTGGAGCATTAAGCGAAAATGAACTTTGTGGAATTTGTGTAGATAAAGAGAGAAATAAAGATACCTTATGTATAGTTCAAACCCCAAAAGATATTCTAACCATAGAAGAAAGCAAAAGCTATCAAGGATTTTACTTTGTTTTAAATGAATTAGATGGCGATAAATTAATAAAATTAGAACAAATGATATTGAAATTAAATTGTAAAGAAATAATTTTTGCTTTGCCTCATAGTTTAAATTCAGACGCAATTATTTTTTTTATAGAAGATAAATTTAAAGATTTAAATTTACAATTTAGCAAAATAGCACAAGGAATCCCGAGTGGAGTTAGCTTAGAAAATGTCGATATGATATCTTTAAATAAAGCGATCAATTATCGCACTAAATTAGAAAATTAATCAATTTTATAAGAAGTATTTGCCAATTCTTGTAAAGAATAATCAGCGATTTTTTTATACTCAAAACCTTCTTTTTCTAA
Source organism: Campylobacter aviculae (assembly GCF_005406215.1). Taxonomy (GTDB): domain Bacteria; phylum Campylobacterota; class Campylobacteria; order Campylobacterales; family Campylobacteraceae; genus Campylobacter_D; species Campylobacter_D aviculae. The sequence goes on from NZ_NXMA01000003.1 coordinate 33,266, forward strand.
ATAATCAAGCAAGGTTTTTTCCATAATTTTACTTGATTGTAAAATTTCATCAGAGAGTTGAAAACTCATAGGTTTTATACGTTTTGGAATGCAAGCTAAAATTTGAGTTTGTGGTAAATCCCCCATAAGTTCCATATATTGGAGGGTTTGGAGCATTTCAACTTCGTGAGCACTTCCACTCCAGTTGAGATTTTTTGGCATTGCTTCATAAGGAAAGAAAAAAACATCTCCTATATTTGCATCATCTGCATCAATACAATCAATCAAAACCATTTTATCATAACTTGCAATTATATAACTTAACTGCAAGGCTAAAGTTCCACCATCGATAAAATCTAAAGTGTGGACAGGGTGAGCAAATTGATAATTTTTTTTAAAAAAATTACAAATATGGACTCCTATACCCTCATCCGCAAACATTATATTCCCTATGCCAAGCACAAGGAATTTCAATTTCCTTCCTCTTTTACGTATTTATAACCACTAAAAATCGCATCCATAGAACCATTTTTAGCTTTTACGGCATTAAAAACGGCCATATAAACATGCACAGGAACAAAAATCATAATAACCCACATTAAAATTCTATGATAAGTTCTAACTTCAGCTAACCCTCCAAGCATTGCTTCAAGCGGTTTTAAAAGATTATACAACATTCCACCTAAACCCTCATGATAAGTGTGAGTATAAAGAATAAGTCCTGTTAAAATAATGCCTAGCATTACCAGATAAAAGAAAAAATAAGTCACAAACTGCAAAGGATTATAAACTCCTCTTAAATGAGGATGTTTGCCTAAAAAAATATAGAATTTGATTTGATTAATCCAAAGCTTAATATTAAAAACATCTAAAATTGAAGCACGCTCTTTACGACTTACTTTATCACAGAAGAAAAGATAAATCTTAAAAATAATACAAGCGATTAAAATAAATCCTACCGCTTGATGGATTAAACGATATTTTGCTTGCATAAAATTAACAGGCTCACCATTGCTTATAGGACTTTGAAATACATAGGAAAGATAATAACCTGTCCCTATTAAAATCACTATAGCAATAGCACGAATCCAATGTGTTAAACGCAAGCCTATGCTAAATTCATATTCAACTTTTCTTTGCAATTTCTCTTCTTTGTTTTGCATAAAAGCCTCCTATAAATTTACATTGACTTTGTATTCGCTTAAATTATTTCCCTTAGTATCCATAACATGCACAGCACAAGCTATACAAGGATCATAGGAGTGAATTTTGCGTATAATCTCAAGAGGTTGTTTAACATCAGCAATTTTTAATCCTATTAAGCATTGCTCATAACTTCCACCTATTCCTTTAGCATCTTTTGGACTTGCATTCCAAGTTGAAGGAACAACGGCTTGCCAATTTTCAATAACGCCATCTTTGATTCTACACCAGTGGCTTAATGTTCCTCTTGGCACATGTCCTATATAACGACCACGATACTCACCATTTACCATTTTACTTGTATCTGGAACATAAGGTGCACAAGTGCTTTGATCTACTTTTAAATTTTCTACTAAATTATTAAATGCTCTTAAAGCATTATTGGCTACAATTTTTGCCTCTAAACAACGTGTAGCAGTTCTTCCAAGTGTGCTAAATACTGCATTTAAAGGAAGTCCTGTTTCTTTTAAAAACTCATCAACCACTGGAACAACATTTTTATTGCCTTTGGCATAATTAACCACTATATTTGCAAGTGGTCCAACCTGCATAGGATTTCCTTCATAGCGTGGCGCTTTAATCCAACTATATTTTCCTTTAGTATCAAAAACTTTTGAATCAACTTTATTTCCGTGATGATCTATGCTATCGCCATCTACAAACCCTGTATAATTTGGATTTGTTTTACCATCATAAGGATGTAGCGGTTCATTATCTACATACCAAGAATGCGTAGCTTCTTCTGTGATTTTATCCTCATCTACTTCATAAACTTTACTTAAGTCTCCATTTTTAATAATACCACTTTCAAATAACCATTCATCTTTTCCGAGTTGGAATTCTTGGAAAGTAAATAAATTATTGACTCCGATATCATTTAAAACACTCGCTTCATTCGCATACGCTTTTCCCGCCATAACAAGATCTGGATAATACGCACGATTAACAAAATCTTGTACCTCTTGAAATTTACTCATATATTCACCCATTCTTGAAGGGCTTAAAAGATCCATAACGCAAGTTACACCGCCAACTGTTAAACTTTGAGGATGTGGATTTTTAGCACCAAAAATAGCCATACATTGAGCAATAATTCTTTGAATTCTTAAACATTCTAAATAATGAGAAAGAACGATCAAATTTTCTTCTGGAGTTAAACGATAAGTTGGATGTCCATAATAAGCATTTGCAAAAGGTCCTAAATTTCCTTTATCTACAAAAGTTTTAAGTCTTTGCTTTACTTCAAGAAGTTTATCTGCACCTGTTGCATAAGGATTTGAAGTATATTTAAAAGCTTCATCGCTTGCTTTTTTAGGATCCGCACTTAAAGCACTGACTACATCAGCCCAATCCAGCCCATGAAGTTGGTAAAAATGCACTATGTGATCGTGTAAAAAAAGTGCTGCATTCATTAAAGTTCTAGTAAGCAAAGCATTTAAAGGAGGAACGATACCCAAAGCATTTTCAACCGCAACAATACCTGCTTTATAGTGAGAAAAAGTACAAACTCCACAAATTCTTTGAGTCATAAAACCCGCATCTCTTGGATCTCTTCCCTTAACAATGGTTTCTATACCACGCCATAAAGTAGAACCCGCATAAGCTTCTTTAACTACATTGTTATCATCAACAACTACTTCAACTCTTAAATGTCCTTCTATTCTTGTAATTGGATCAACTATAATTTTCTGACTCATTTTTATTCCTCATTTTTTTTCATAGAAGCAATCACCGCATGAGCAGCAATTGCAACTCCTGTAAGTGTTAATACACCTATCCCTATTTTATCTGATACATTATCGGCACCTAAACCAAAAACGGTATCAAATTTGCGACTCGCCATAGGCTCTTCAAAAGGTCCCATAGTATCCCAGAAATTTGGCTCAGAACATCCTATACAACCATGTCCTGCCTGAATAGGCCAAGAAGTATGCTGATTGAATCTTTCTCTTGAACAATTATTGAAAGTATAAGGCCCTTTACAGCCTACTTTATAAAGACAATACCCATTTTTTGCACCCTCATCTCCAAAGCTTTGCACAAACTCACCTGCATCAAAATGCCCACGTCTCTCGCAAAGGTCATGAATTCTTAAACCATAAGCCCATTTTGGTCTATTATATACATCGAGTGCTGGTAATTCTTTAAAAAGCAAAAGCTGAAGAACATTGCCAACTATATTTTTTTCACTTGGAGGACAGCCTGGAACATTAATAACTGTTTTATTAGTTACTTTACTTAAAGGCTGTGCATTGCTTGGGTTTGGTCTTGCTGCTTGAATTCCCCCAAAAGAAGAACAAGTTCCAATCGCTAAAATAGCATAAGCATCTTCACTTGCCATTTTTGTAAGCTCATATCCTGTTTTGCCGTGTGGTCCTACTGTAAGATAATGCTCTTTATCTCCACAAGGTATACCACCCTCTACCATTAGAACATACTGACCTTTATATTTTTTCATAGCATTTTCTAAATTTTCTTCAGCTTGCCAACCTGCAGCAGCCATAACAGTTTCATGATACTCTAAAGAGATATAATCAAATATTAAACTATCAATAGTCGGTGTATCACTTCTTAGCAAACTCTCGCTACAACCTGTACATTCTGCCATATGAAGCCAAATAACAGGCAATCTATCTGCCAATTCTGCAGCCTTTGCTACCATAGGGGTAAAACTTGCAGGAAGTGCTAGAAATGCAGTCATTGCTCCTGCCCATTTCATAAAATCTCTTCTACTAAATCCAGCTTTTTCTAAAGCCATAGGAATAGAATTTTGTGGGTTTAAAGAAGGAAGTTTCTCAAGTGCCGCCAAACGAGACTCTATTTGATTATAATCGAGCATAATTTTCCTTTGAGTAATAAAATCTTAGATTTTATAATAATAAAACAACAAAAATTAAAATTAAATTAAAAGTAAAAAAAATTAAATCAAAATATTATTAGACTTAATTTTTTAGCCCTTTTTTAAGCTTACGTATTAAAAATCTTGCAGGATGGATATAGGGTATAAAATCTTTATACATACATAAAGGATCATTTCCTATCAAAGCACAAAGATAACGTGCAGCTAAAACTGCTGTAGAAAAAGCCCTGGAACCATGAGCAAAATTTAAATAAAGATTGGGAATATTTTTAGGTAATTTTTGTTCTTTATGTTTTGTCCATAATAAATCTTTATAACATTCTTTGTAAAATTCTTCATCATAAGCCGCACCTATTATGGCAAATCTATCACTAGAATAAGATCTAAATCCTACTTTAGAACCTTTTATAATCAATTTTTCATCACCTTTTAAAAATTCTTCAATGTTTTTAATATTTTCTTCATCATCTTCTCTTTGAGGGTTAGAATTAAAATTTAAACGATCATAACTAGCCCCTACAACTTGAATTCCTTTGTTTTTTGGGCAAATATAAGCTTTGGAAGAAAGTGGAAATTGAGTATCATAAAAAGGCTCTAAATGAGTCACTTGACCTCTAACTTTACTTAAAGTCATAAATTCATAAGTTAGAAAGTCTTTGGTATCTACACCCATCGCATAAATTAAAATATTTGATTGATATTTATTTTCTATTCCATCAAAGAATAAAGTAAAAGTATCATTTTCGTATTTATAAGTTTGAAATTTATGATTAAAATAAATCTTAGCTTTGCTTTTTTCAAATAACGTTTTAACAATTTTTTTTGGATCGATATGCCCACCATCCTTTAAAAAAGCTTGATTATCTTTAATGTTAAATAAAACATTATCTTTTTGTGCCAAAAAACGTTCTTGCATTAAGTCAGTATGTGCAATTTCTATAACCCCGTCTAATTGCAAATCCAAAATTTGACGATAAAAACGACTCGCTTCAATAAAGGAAAATTGAGAGAATTCACCTAAAGCAACTTTTGGTTTTAAAATCAAAGAGCTTAAAATTCCACTTTCATTCCCACTAGCACCCTCGCCCAAACAAACATTTTTCTCAAAAACGCTTACCTTAAAACCCCTTAAAGAAAGTTCATACGCTAAAACTGCCGCACAAATACCCGATCCTATAATCGCGACTTCTTTATTTTTGCTTTTTTGAAAAACTCTTTGAAAATACGCCTCTTTAATCATTTCTTGTTCTGTTATATCTTTTTCAAAAAAAGCTTTTATCATTTCTCTTTTTCTAAAACCTTTTATTTTTTGTACGATAAAACCATGTTTTTTAAGATTTTTTTGCAACAAACTAGCTGCAGAAAAAGTGCAAACTTGAGATCCTTTTTTTGATAATCTTGCCACTTCCTTCAATACACTATCATCAAACATATCAGAATTTTTACTCGGAGAAAAACCATCCAAAAACCATACATTGGCTTTAAAATCAAGCCTTTTCAAAACAGAGATATCATCAAACACAAGATCCAAAAAACAATTTTTAAAATAAAATCGATAATATCCTTCTTTGCAAGGAGGATAAAATTTTAAAAAAGGATCAAGCAAATCTTTAAATTCTTCATAAAATCCGAGTTTTTTATAAATTTCTCTTAACATCTCTTTGTCGATATAAAATTTTTCTATACTGATATAAAACAATCTTTTTTGATCGGTTTGTTCTTTGAGAAATCTTTTTAAAGTCAGAAAAAAATTGAGTCCTATACCAAAACCTGTTTCAGCGATGATAAATTGTTCTTCATCGTTCCATTTGAAAGCTTCTGTATAAATATACTTGCTCTCTTGCATTCCATCTTGTGAATTAAAATAAAAATCATCAAAATCAAGTGAAAATGGAGTATTGTTTTTAAAAACTATATCTGCTTTTTTCATAAATTAACGATTATGATAAAAATAACTTTCCACCCCATCTGCAATACCTTCAGCTAAAACATCTTGGAATTTTTTATTTGCAATTCTTTGTCCTTCGCTTGGATGGGTAATGTATCCTATTTCAATTAAAATTGCTGGCATTTGTGCTCCCACAAGAACCCAAAATGGAGCCTCTCTTACCCCGCCATCAACAATTTTATATTTCTTGCGAGTTTGAGTTAATATATTTTTTTGCACATCAATTGCAAGTTTATTTGAGGCGACTATTTTTTCACGATTTAAAAAATTTAAAATGCTTTGTTTTGAAAAATAATTAATCTCTTCAAAATCACCCTGATTTTCTTTTTCAGCGGCTTTTTTACTCCTTTCACTTCTAGCCGGACTTAAAAAGAAAGTCTCTATACCTTCAGTGCTTTTAGCTTTTTTAGCATTAGGAGCCGCATTAGCGTGAATGGATATAAACAAATCAGCTTTTTTATCATTAGCAAACTTAGTTCTATCTCTTAAGTTAATAAATTTATCTGAACTTCGTGTATAAAAAACCTTATATCCCCTTTTCTTAAGTTCGCTACCAAGCTTTAATGCTGTACTTAAAACTATATTTTTTTCTTTAAGAGAACCTTTTTTATTGCTTAAAGCACCACTATCTTTTCCGCCATGTCCAGCATCGATAACAATAACCTTTCCTGATTTAAAAGTAGAATTTAAAGTATTTTTATTTGTATTCTTGGATTGTTCCTTGATTGCTTTTTGTTCTTTATTTTTTGGTTGTTCTTTAGTTGTTCTTTTTTCTTTACTTAAAGGGGTAGAATTTTTTCCAAAACCAAGAGTAAAACTTTTATCATCTATTTTTTTAAAAAATTCAATTTTTTTAGTAGAGCTAAGAACTACTCTGACTGTTTTAGGATTATATTGAGTTACCGTAATAACATTTTTTCCAAAGGTAAAATTTCTACGATTGCCCTCTAAAACTCCTTCAAAACTAACAATTTGTCTGAAAAATTTTTGATCTTTTGAGCTAAAGATTGAAATATCATCTTCGCTTAATGTATCACTTAGATTAAGTATCAGAGCATTTGAAATTTTATTAACGCTTAAAACATATATTGGATCTTTTTTAATTTGCTTTAATTTATCTTGAGATGTTTGAATTTTATTTTGCTTGTTTTCTTGACTTTTTTTAGTATCTTTTGATAATGTTTTCACTTCCTGTTTTTTTAAATTTAATGAAGTAGTATCAGTTTTTTTAGAAATTTTTATTTTATTATTATCAAAATCAAAAACAATAGGAATTCTCTCTTTAGCATAAATTACAATACGAACTGTTTTTGGATTGTATTGAGAAATTACCACTCGATAATCATCTATTTTATACTCTTTTTTTCCTCCTTCTAACACTCCATTAAAATCACTGATATGGCGAAAGTTTCCTTTTTCATCTAAAATAAAACTTTTAATATCCTTTTCGTTTAAATTCGTGCTTAATTTAAGTTCGACACTTTGATTAATCTTATCTGAACTTAAAATATAAACCTTATCACTCTCTTTTTTTGTTGCTGAAGAATTATTTTGCGCTTGTGCTTTTTTATCAACTTGAGCTTCTTTGCCAATTTTTACATTTTTATTATCTTCTTTAGATGTGTTTTTTTGAGTGTCTTTAGATTGTGAAAAAGCAGAAATTTCGTTGTTTTCTAAATTATTTTTTTTCTTATCTACAACTACAGCTTTTCTTAAAGCATTAATGCTTGATTGATTAATCCCGCTTTCTTTTAATTCTTCCGCATAAGATTTATCATCTAAATTTAAGACATTTGAGCTAATAATCAATCTTTTTAAAATTTCAATTTTAGTTTTTTCATCTTCATTGATAACGCTTTGAATATAAAGACTTTTTAATTGTTGATGAAGCTTGATTTGTATATCTTTTTTTGACGTGATAAAATGATTATCAAAATTATCAAGCTCTTTCTCATAGGCTCCGAAACAAAGATTAAAAAAAACAAAAAATAAAAATAAAATTTTAATCATTATTCGCCATTAATAAGCTTACTAATCAATTCTTTTACGCTGATTAATTTATTTAAACGATAGCCATTTGCTCCTGTAAAAAATAATCCCGTTTCTTTTTTTCCAGACCATGCATCAAAAAGTCTATCAGCTATACAATATCCGACTTTTGTAGCTTCTTTTCCACGTCCACAAGGTGCAACACAATTACTAATACAATTGATCTTTGGACCCATTCTTTTATCCACTAAATTGAGTAAATTAGTTCTTACCCCTCGCGCAGGATATCCCACAGGGGATTTAATGAGTTCTATATCTTCTTCTTTACAAGAAAGTAAGACGTTTTTAAAATCATCACTAGCATCACATTCAAAAGTACCTATAAAACGCGTTCCCATTTGCACTCCACTAGCACCCAAAGAAATCGCATTTTCGATATCTTTTTTATCCCAAATTCCTCCCGCTGCAATCACTGGAAATGAACCCCAATTTTTCGCTTCTTCAACAACAGGTGCGATTAATTTTTCTAATTGATAATTTGGATCAAGACATTGCTCATAAGTAAAACCTTGATGACCCCCGCTTTTTGGACCCTCAAGCACTACAGCATCAGGCAAACGATCGTAACGACTTTGCCATCTTTTGCAAATAATTTTTAAGGCCTTAGGAGATGATACAATAGGCACTAAAGCAACATCTGGAAAATCCATAGTAAATTCAGGCAAATTAGTAGGAAGTCCTGCACCTGAAACAATCACATTAAATCCAACCTCACAAGCATCACGAGCGATTCTTGCATAATCATTACTTGCACAAAGTATATTACATCCCAAAGGTGCATCACCACAAACTTTTCTAGCATTATCTATTAAAGCTTGTAAACCTTTTCTAGAATAAAAATTCTCGCTCCCATAAGGCTTGGCATTAAGTTCTTTGCTCACATGAGATCGATTTTCATAATACCCCGTTCCAACAGATGAAATAATACCAAGTCCACCATTTAAAGACACGGCCGAAGCTAATCTATCCCAACTTATGCCTAAACCCATACCGCCTTGGAAAATAGGATATTTTATAATATGCTTTCCTATTTGAAGAGATTTAAAACTCATACTTTTACCTTTAATTTTGCAAATTTTCTTTTACCTACTTGTAAAATGTATTCTCCAATACCTAATTGCATTTGTTCATCATTTATTTTTTGCGAATTAATACTCACTGCATTAGCACCTATACTTCTCCTTGCTGCAGAAGTTGAATTTTCTAACTCACAAAGTACCAAAGCCTTAGCCAACCAAACGCTTTCACCCTTAAATTCAAACTCTTTAATTTCGCTTGGTAAAGCATTAGCACTATGTATTCTATCAAATTCATCCTTTGCTTTAAATGCATCTTCTTTAGAATAAAAACGTTCAACAATTTCTAAGGCTAAATTCTCTTTAGCTTTTTTAGGATGCAACTTGGCATTTTTTATATCATTTTTTATATCTTCAAGCTCTTTTAAAGTTTTTTGACTCAAAAGCTCATAATATCTAAACATCAGCTCATCACTGATACTTAAAATTTTAGCATACATATCATTAGGTTTTTCTGTAACACCTATATAATTATTTAAACTCTTACTCATTTTATTAACACCATCTAAACCTTCTAGAAGAGGCATCATAATTACTGCTTGTTCCTTACCTGTATTGTAAATTCTTTGAAGGTGTCTGCCCATTAAAAGATTAAATTTTTGATCAGTTCCCCCCATTTCTATATCGCTTTTTAGAAAAACACTATCATATCCTTGAAGTAAAGGATATAAAAATTCGCAAATACTGATAGAGCTTTGCTCCTTAAAACGCTTCGTAAAATCATCGCGTTCAAGCATTCTTGCCACACTAAAAGTTGAAGTAAGTTCTACCAAACCACTCGCTCCAAGTTCGTTAAGCCAAATGGAATTAAATTTAATTTGGGTTTTATCCTTGTCTAAAATTTTAAAAACTTGTTTTTCATAAGTTTTAGCATTGATTAAAACCTGTTCTTTATCCAACTTTTTTCTCGTAGCGTTTTTACCACTTGGATCGCCAATTTGACCTGTAAAATCACCAATCAAAAATTGCACTATAGCTCCATGTTTTTGCAAAAAAGCCATTTTATTTAAAACCACACTATGGCCTAAATGCAAATCAGGTGCTGTAGGATCAAAACCTGCTTTAATAAAGAAATTTTCACCTTTTTCATAATAATTTTTTATCAACAATTCTATTTTTTCTTCATCAATAATTTCAGCACATCCTCTTTTAACTTCAGCTAAAATATCTTTAATATTCATTTTTATCCTTTATTTTTCTTTATAAGCATCATTTAAAGATATAAAATCTAAAATTTTACAATGAATTTTTAATCTCTCGCAAACACTATCTGGATTTATGTTTTCTGGAATTTCCATTGTTATTTCAAAATAATCCACGGTTGAGTTTATATCTTTTGCTAAATTAATTGTCAATAAATTAATTTGCATTTTAGCTAAAACTGCCAAAAACTCTGCTAAAACTCCTTTTTTATTTTCTAAAGAAAAAATAAGCTTATAAGATTGCGGTATATTAGAATCCCATTTGATAAAAACCATATCTTTCTTTTTTTCTATCATTTTTTCGGCCCTATCGCAAAGCTTATGATGCACAATGGCATTCCCGCCTTCAACAAAAGCAACCACAGCATCACCTCTTTTAGGATGACAACAATAATCAAACTCTACACTAGCAATTTTGCGATTAGAATAGATTAAAAAATTTCCTATATTGTATTCTTGGATTTCATATTTATCAAACCAATAAGATTTTTTTGCGTATTTTTTGAGCCCATTAACCATATCTTTAAAATAGGTATTATCATTAGCCACTTCTCGTATGCGTCTTCCTAAATTTTCTTTTTCTATCCAAGTCTCTATTTTATTTTTATCCACACCAAAAACAAAACCGAGCATATTGATTGCACTCGCTAAGTTAATCTCTCTTATTTTTTGCTTACAAAATTCTCTTATACTAGCTTTTGCTTTTCCTGTTTTAACACTATCTATCCAAGAACATCGGTAAAATTTATCATTACTTGTTACAACACGAACGATATCTCCATTTTTTAATTCTGTAAGCAAAGGAACTTTGACTCGATTAACATAAGCACTTTTTGCATGAAGTCCAATTTTTGTATGCACTTCATAGGCAAAATCAAGCACAGTGGCTCCACGAGGTAAAGTAAAAATTTCTCCTTTTGGGGAATACACGGCGACATCTTCAACATAAAGGCTATCTTTGGCATACTCATAAAGCTCAACGGCACTATAATCTTCTGCATTTTGAAGATTATTTGCACTTTGTATTGAAATATCAGTCAGCCAATCTAAATTCGGTGCTGCAACACTACCATCTTCTTTGTATTTCCAATGTGCAGCTATTCCAAATTCTGCAATTTTATGCATATCAAAAGTTCTAATTTGTGCCTCTATAATATTTTTTGTATCAAAAAGTGTAGTATGGATTGTCTGATATCCATTTTGTTTTGGCAAAGCTATATAATCTTTAAAACGAGAGATTAAAGGATTGAAATTTGTATGCAAAATTCCTAATGCTAAATAACAATCACTCACCTTTTCAACCAAAATTCTTACCCCTAATAAATCAAGCACCTCTTCTATACCTATACCTTTTCTTTGCATTTTAAGATAGGTGGAATAGCTATGTTTAATACGCTTTTGAATTTCAAAAGTTCCTTGTCTAAAACCATTGCTTAAAAATAAAATTTCAATTTTAGAGATGAATTCATTTAAGCTTAATTGCATTTGTTGATCGTTGGAATTGATATAATTATCTATTATATTATATTCATCAGGCATCAAATACTTAAAACTTAAATCCTCCAAATAATTTTTAATACTAGAAATTCCAAGTCTATGTGCTATAGGAGCATATACCACTAAAGTTTCTTCGCTGATTCTTTTTTGTTTATCTTCCCTTAATGCATCTAAAGTTAGCATATTGTGCAGTCTATCACAAAGTTTGACGATTAAAACACCAACATCTTCAGTACTTGCTAAAAGCATATTTCTAAAAGTTAAAGCAGATTTGGTTAATTTTTTTTTAGATTTTGAAGAAACAAGGCTGTCTTCTCTGATTTCTATTATCTTAGTCAATCCCAATACTAATTTTAAAACATCATGACCGAAGGTTTTATTTAATTCTTCTTCAGTGCATTCAGTATCTTCAATAATATCATGTAAAAGTGCAGCTAAAATAGCGGCTTTATTATCACTCAAAAAACCCACCAAAGTAGCTACTAAAATAGGATGTATTGCATAAGGTTCACCACTTTTTCTTATCTGACCTTCATGGTAAAATATACAATATTCCACTGCTTTTTCTAAAACAGAATCACTCTCGCAAACACAAAAAAGAAGTTCTTTTGCTCTTGTTAAATCCTTACAATTTTTAACATCATCAATGAGTTTTTCTAATAACAAATCCTCATTGATCTGTTTCACCGCCTAAACCTTCTAAAGATATTTTATCTTCTGCTATTTCATACAAAGCAATATCTGCAAATTTTAATTTATTTTTATCAAGATCAATCAAAGGTGCAGCACCATCGGCTAATTGCTCTGCTCTTTTTGCAACCGCTAAAGATAAACGATAGCGATCATTTCCCATTTTTTCTAAAGCTTTTGCTGTTATTTCTTCTATTCTATAATCCATCTTTTCTCCTTATTAATTTTTAACTATGGAACAAAGGCTTGTATCGCCTTGTATAATTTTAAGCAGATTTCCTTCTTCAAACATATTACAAACCACTATTGGCAAGGAATTATCTTTAGCCAAGGCAATAGCCGTATCATCCATTACTTTAATATTATCTTGCATAGCTTCATCATAAGTTAAAGTTTGTAAAAATACTGCATCGTCAAATTTATTTGGATCTTTATCATAAACTCCATTGACTTTTGTGGCTTTGATTACCATTTGTGCGTTGATTTCTACAGCTCTTAAAATAGCTGTAGTATCCGTTGTAAAGTAAGGATTTCCAGTTCCAGCAGCAAAAATCACCACTCGACCTTTTTCCAAATGCCTATGCGCTCTTCTCATAATGTAAGTCTCACAAAAAGCTTCCATTTGTATAGCGCTTTGAACTCTAACATCTAATCCACAACTCTCCAAGGCTTCTTGAATAGCAATAGCATTAATCACAGTTGCAAGCATGCCCATATGATCTCCGCTTGTACGTTTAATAAGCCCTCCTTTGGCTACAGAAACACCTCGAATTATATTTCCTCCGCCTATTACTATACCTACTTCTATATCATTTTTTATCAATTCTTTAATTTCATTTGCTATAAATTTTAAAATGGAATTTTCAATACCAAGACCATTTTCTCCGGCCAAAGCCTCGCCTGAAAATTTTACTAAAACTCTTTTCTTATCTTGCATACTCTCTCCTTATTTTCATAAAATTATATTTTAAAGTGAATTAAATTTAGCTAATTTAAACTAATAAGTTCCAAAGGATTGATATGAAAATTTTTTTGCGTTACTTCAAAAGTCAAATCACTTTTTATTCTACCTACTATTACTCCTTTTTTTATATTTTTACCTACTTTAATATTGGGAGCTATTTTATCTAAATGTGCATAAATTGTGTGTATCCCATCATCATGTTCCACAATCACAACGCGTGCTAACATACTTGTATCTTTTGCAAAAACCACCTTACCATCTAAAACATTTTTAACCATAGCATCTGATTTTTTACTTTTTAAGACCACACTTTCATTGAAAATTTTAATATTATAAATCGGATCAATATAGTTTCCAAATTTCTGTTTAACCGTAAAAGAATCAAGTGGAGCTATAGTTTTTTTTCCAGTATAACGCTTGATAGCACTTCCTTGATAACTCGATCCAAGCTGACGAATTTTTTGATTATTATTTGCAATTTTTGAACTTTTTTGCTCTTGCTGTTCTTGTTGCTTTCTTTGTATAATTCTTAGCTGATCAAGAGTTTTTCTTAACTCATCTTGTTGAGCTTGTAAATTTTGAAGCTTCTTAGAATAAATTGCTCGATCCATCTTTTGCTTGTTAATCTCATCAAGCTGTTTTTTTCTTAAATCTTGAAGTCTTGTTATCTGATCATTATAATCTTTCAAATTATCATTAATTTTTTTAATTTGAGTTTGCTTATCATCAATAAGTTTAGTTATTCCTTCATAATCCTTAGAGAGTTTAAAAATTTCACTATTTAAAACTTTATCTAAACCACTTAAAACCTCAAAAGCCAGAAAACTTTCTTTTCCTTCAACATAACCTTCAGGTATAGGTAGATCATAAGCAAAATCTTTCGCTAATAAAGCTATAAGCTTACCTTCCATATTTGCTTTACTTTTTAAAAGATTGCTATTTTGACTAGTAAGCATATTAAGCTCTTTATATTGAACTTTTGCACTTTCTTCAAGTTTAGCCGTTTGAGAGTTAAGTATTTGAATTTGCAAACTCAAATCTTTTAAAGTTTTTTCTCCATTTAATATATCACTTGCTAAATCTTCAAGTTTTTTATTTAGTTGTTGTTGTATGCGTTTATTTTCTTCTAAATTTTTAGTTTTTTCATTTAGAGCATTCGCATTGATTTGTTCATAAGTCAAAAAAAGAAACAAAAAGATAAAAAAAATCTTTTTTGTCATTTTTTGACCCTAAACATTACAGAATTTACAAATAATAAACATGCAAATAAAGTTGCTAAGAAAATCAAACTAAGCTGTAAAACAAAATTGATTGGGGGCAATACTATATCGACTGCCTTTAATTGATTTTGAATAATTTCAAGATTATAAATTTGGGTAAAAAATATCAACAAAATAATAAAGGCAATCAAACAATCCGCAAATACAATCTTATAAAGCATAAAAGATCTAAACCAAAATGGTGCTCCAAAAAGGCACATAATTTCCACACGTTCAGTATGCTCAAAAAGCCAAATTCTCATCTGCTTTAAAAATAAAACAAAAGAAAGAATGATGATAATAAACAAAAATAACCAAAATACAAATTTCATTAAAACGAGTAAAGAATAAACTTTATCATGTGTTTTAGCAAAAGTTTCCACTTTGCTAATACCTGAAATACTTAAAAGTTGTTTTTTGATTACATCAAGTTCATTTTGATCAGGTAAATAGCTTAATTTAATACTATAAAACTTAGGTAAAGAATTTTTCAAGGCCTTTAAATTTTTATCTGAAATATCATTTTTTAAACGTTCTATTAAATTTTTTGGATCTAAAATTTCCAAACTAGAAAAAGAAGGTATTTTAGTTTTAATAACATTTTGATCAAGTTCGCTCGAACTAACAGCTACTATGTTATAATCCTTATTTGCGAGTTCTTCATAATACTTTAAAGTCGAATTAGTTAGCAAAATAAATTCAAACGCAAACATCATAAAAAGTAAAGGCAAAATCAAAGATAAATGTGTTCTAAAAAATTTCATTCATTGTTCCATTTTCTATATTAAACCGACGATAATTTAATCTTAAATTAACCGGTATTCTATGAGTAACTACCACCACACAAGTTCCCAAAAGCTCTCTAGCCGACTTTAAAAGCGTCCAAATAATATCTGAAGAATATTCATCCAAATTTCCCGTAGGCTCATCACAAAGCAAAAGTTTAGGATTATGTGCTAATGCTCTAGCCATAGCCACGCGTTGTTGCTCTCCACCGCTTAATTGATTGGGTAATTTATCTGCTTTAAAAGTTAAATTTACATGTTTTAAAAGTTTATTTGCTTGATCTTGACACACTTTTTTACTATATCCTTTAATCATCAAAGGAAGCATAACGTTCTTTTCTACGCTATATTCTTGTATCAGTCTATAATCTTGAAAAATAATTCCTATTCTTTGACGTAATTTTAAAAGCTCTAAATTTCCGATTTTTTTCATAGAAGAACCACATACTTGAAGTTGTCCAGAAAGAAGCTCTAAATCACCATAAAAGGATTTTAAAAGCGTACTTTTACCACTCCCACTTTTTCCTGTAATAAAAACAAAATCATCGTCTTTAAATGCAAAACTCACTTCTTTTAATACAAGTTCATCATAACCCAAAGAAAGTTTATTTGCCTGAATCAAATTGGGCATTTTTATTCCTCTTTAATTTTCAAATTTTTTAATTATGCTTTGTTTTTACTTAAATTTCAAGAAAATAACGTAATATCAAAATGAAATTTAAGTACCTTTTTTAATTTTTCTATCGCTTTTAAATTTTCTTTAATCTTAAAAGGTTTTTGAAATATAAAATTGATTTTTTTATCTATATAAAAATAACAATGTTCAGGTTTATTAAATGCTCCAAAAGCCACCTTTAAAAGCAGACCTTGTTTTGCTTTATATAAATTTTCAAAATGAAGAAAAAAATTATCCTCTTTTAAGGTTAAATTCTTAAAATTTTTTTCCAAAAGTATTAAATCATTTTGATCAAATACAATATCTGATAAATCAAAATCATCTAATACAATATCGTTGCTCGTTTTATCTAAATTCCATACCCAAAGATCAAAAATATCTTTATTTTGTCTTTTCCATCTATCTTCATACTTACTAGAAATTTCTAAATCTTCATTTTTTCTAAGACTGAATTTTGGAGTATTAAAATACAAAAATTGTTTAAGTGTAAAATCAAAATATTCATAACTATCAGTTCTAAGCTCAAATCTTCCATTCTTACCCAAAACTCTCGCACATTCCTCACAAAAATCCCTTGTTATAACTCGTCTGTGTGGCTTTTTATCCCAAGGAACAGGAAAGTGTAAAAAAATTTTTTCAACAGAATTTGATTCAAGCACACTTAATAAAAGTCTTGCATCACTTTGTATCAGTAAAATATTATCAAGATTTTGAGCTTTTGCAAGTTTAGCCACTTGAGTGATTGCTGGATTATAAATTTCAACTCCAACCACCAAAATACCCGGATTATTTTTGGCTTGATAAAGTAAATGTCTACCGGAACCAAAACCTATTTCAATATAAATTCTTCCTTTAATTTTGGTGATTAATTGTTCGAAATTTTGAGCAATCAAAGGAGTTTCTTTAATAAATGCATTTTGCTTAAATGCAAAAGACTCACTAATAACATCTTCATTTTTACAAAAACTATCTTTAAAAACTTGTAAGGCTTTTTGTAAATAAGCTATTTTGGAAGGCTTGGTATGCTTATCGGCTTTAATAATAAAACTATTCTTTTCCTTTTTAATTTGCAAAAAGAAATTTTCTTCTTCTAGTTTTGTATATACTAAAATCACGTTATTATTTTCAGCCAACCATGCAAATTCTACCTCTTCTTTTTTACAAGGTAGAATAAGATCTTGAATGTTTTTAACTTTAAAATTTGGCACTATTGTGCTGCTTTAACTCTTTTTGAAGGTTTTGAACGCAACCCAGCTGAATCAATAGAAATAACTTCATAGTTATACTCTACACCTGGCAAAGCTTTAATATCTTTTAATCTTTTCTCTTTTATGCCCTTAAAAATAGCATTTTGCTCTCCACCATAACGCCTGACTTCATATTCTACAGCTCTAGAATCTCCATCAGTCCATTCAAGATTAATTCCATCTGAAGTAATTTGAGCTAATATGATACTAGGAGTAGCTGGGATTCCTAAAGTTCTACCCTCAACTCCATTTACTGGCATAGGACTTTCTAATCCATAAATATCTACCATAGTAACTTTATAATATTTAGTTTCATCTGAACCTTCTACTATATCTTCATAAGAATTTTTATCAGTTTTAGCAATAAGAGAATAAGGAAGAATGCTTGAACTTGTAGAATAGACTTTATAATAAGAAAAATCTTTATATACAGGCGTATCCCAAGTTAAAATGATTTTATTGGATCCATCTAAACTTGCACTTAAATTTCTAACTTCTGGAGGTAAAGCTTTGCTGGTAGAATTTAACACTTGACTAGGTTCGCTTCTTATACCATCAAAACTTACAGCAATGATTTGATAATTAAAGTTTTCATTAGGTTTCAAATCCTCATCTATATACTCTGCACTTAAACGATTCTTTACTTCAGCAATTTTTTTAAAATTATCTTCATTGCTTTTTGATCTTTCAACAATGTAAGAATTAACTCTTAAATCAGGATGAGGACGCCAAATTAATTTAATACGATTTGGCAAATCAGTCACTGCTTGAACAAAAGGAAGGGCTTCAAGTCTTGGCATGGTCTTTGCTTCTAAAACTTTACCATCTTCTGAAATATGTCCTTGACTATCAAAGCTTCTCATTTTATAATAATATCTCGTATTAGGATCAAGATTAGTATCTGTATAATGAGTTTGAAATTTATCCTTAATGGTTGCTATAAGCTTAAATTGAGGATCGATATCACTAGATCGATACAAGTAAAAACCTTGTATATTGTCATTATATAGAGGCTCCCATTCAAAAGCTATATTACTCATATCACTAAGGCTTTTTAAATTATCCATTTTAGGCAAACTCTCATCAATCAATACCTCTTTATTTGAATTAACCTGTGAAACACTGCAAGCACTAAACAAAAGAACTAAAATGCTCAAGCAAAGACTCAAGTGAAATTTTTTCATCAATCTCTCCTAAAATAAATTTTGTTTGTAAAATATTTTTAAAATCCTCCATCAAAGGAGCTTTAACAAAAATAGTTTCTCTTTTTTTTGGATGGGTAAAATATAACAAATAAGCATGAAGCATTACCCTACAATCATATTTCCCTTTATAACCATATAATTTATCGCCTAAAATATGACGATTTATACTCGCTAAATGTGCCCTAATTTGATGCGTTCTACCGGTAAAAAGTTTAGCGGCTATAAGATTAACATCTTCATTACTAACCAAATTAACAAAGGCACTCTTAGCGTATTTACAGCCTTTAGTTTTATCGCTTACTGCTACCTTTTTAATAGCATTGGTTTGAGATCTTGCTAAGGCTTTTTCAATAGTAATTTTATCTTCTTTTAGTGACAAATCAATTAACGCAAGATAAATTCTTCCCATAGTTTTATTGCTTAATTGCTCGCTAAGTTTTTGATGAGTAGAATTATTTTTAGCTATAAGTATAGCACCACTTGTATCTTTATCTAATCGGTGAACTAATCCTGCACGTATTTCTCCGCCTAAATTGGATAAAGTATAATTTTTCGCAATCAACCAATCTACTAAAGTTAAACCCTTAACACTACTTGCTCCATGTACAATCAAACTTGAAGGCTTATTTAAAACGAGCAAATCTTCATCTTCATATAAAATTTCTATATTAAAATCCACATCAAAAGAAAGTTTTTCTTTCTCGTTAATGCAAGGTAATTTAAGAGAAATTTCATCTCCAATTTTTAACTTAAATGAATTTTTATTTTGAATTTTAGAATTTACCTGAACGCATTTTTTTTCCACTAACAGTGCCACTTGATTACGGCTTTGATTTAATACTTTTGCTAAAAAAATATCTAATCTTGAATTTTCATTTGCTAAAAAAGTTTGCATTTTTCCTATAATTGTTTCCAAATAATATCAGAATTTGAGTATAATTTTAAATTAAAATAATAAACTAAAGGCAAATTTTGTTCGTATTAGATAGAAGAATATTAACGCATTTTGATTATATGCAACCCTTATTATTTATCCCCATTGTACTTCTTTCTTTCTTTTTAATTTTTGAAGCAAATGCCTTATTAGCAGAAAAACAGCTTGTTTATACTTGCGTTGGTCTAATTGCATTTTTTATTTTTTTTATTGTTCCAATTCGAAAATTAATTTGGCTTATACCTATAGCCTACTGGATTAATATTCTTTTACTCCTGAGCGTGGATATTTTTGGAGTTGAAAAACTCGGAGCGAAACGATGGTTAGAAATCCCTTTTACTCATTTTACAATCCAGCCTTCTGAAATTTTTAAACCTAGTTTTATTTTGATGCTTGCCTATCTTATATATCAAAATCCACCTCCAATAAATGGTTATAAACTTAAGCAATTTCTAAAAATAAGTTTTTTTATTATCTTACCTTTTTTACTTATAGCAAAAGAACCTGACCTAGGAAGTGCTATGGTTCTTTTAATTGTTGGTTTTGGAGTGCTTTTTATTATAGGTGTACATTATAAAATTTGGTTAAGTATTATTCTTGCTATAAGCATTAGCTCCCCTATAATTTATACACATCTTTTAAAACCTTATCAAAAACAAAGAATTCATGATTTTATAGCAGAAAAACCAAGTTATCAAGTAGCTCAATCCATGATAGCCATAGGAAATGGAGGTCTTACTGGAAAATCAGAAGATGAAGCAACCCAAACTCATTTCAATTTCTTACCTATATCTACAAGTGATTTTATTTTTGCGTATTTGGTTGAAAGATTGGGATTTTTAGGAGGATTGGTTTTAATTTTGCTTTATATTCTACTTATTTTTCATCTTTTAAGTCTCAATCACAAACTAAAAGATGACTATTTTACTCGAGTAGTAGTTAATTGCGTGGCTTTATTTATTTTCATCTATGTTGCAGTAAATATTTCTATGACTATAGGTTTTGCTCCAGTTGTTGGAATTCCTTTACCTTTTTTTAGTTATGGGGGAAGCTCTTTTACTATTTTTATGATTTTTTTTGGAATATTGCAACATCTGATTACTTTCAGATATTCTTGGACAAATAAATAAAATATTTTTAAGCAAGAATAAGCTATAATTCTCACTTTTAAGGATTTATAGCTCAGTTGGTTAGAGCAACCGGCTCATAACCGGTTGGTCGCAGGTTCGAGTCCTGCTAAATCCACCATTACTTTCATACTTAAATATCATTCTTGAAATTCTGTGCTTTCAAATTTTGGTTTATCTACAAAGCACGATTTTTCTTTCAAAAATAAAACCTCAACAGTTCCAACCGGACCGTTTCTGTTTTTTCCAACTAAAATTTCAGCATTTTCCTGCATAGGATTTGGAATAAAAACTCTTTGATATGTTTTTCCCTCTGCCTTAGCTTTATTTTCCCGCTCTTTCTCTTCTTGATCTCGATAAATCTCATCACGATACACAAACAAGATTGTATCCGCATCTTGTTCTATTGCCCCACTCTCACGCAAATCACTCATCATAGGACGCTTATTTGCACGCTGTTCTAAAGAACGATTTAATTGCGAAAGTGCAATGATTGGCATATCTAATTCTCTAGCTAAAAGTTTTAATCCTCTTGAAATCTCACTCACCTGTAAATGCCTGTCATTAAAATTGGAATTACTCATCATAAGTCCAATATAATCAATCACACAAAGCTTTATACTTTCTTCTTGTGCTTTTAAGCGTCTTAAAATAGCTCTAACATCAGTTATTGTCGCATAACCACTGTCATAAATAAAAAGCTTTTTTTTAGAATACATATTACAAGCATCACCTATGCGATCCCATTCATCATCATTAAGATCAGCAGTAAGAATTTTTTGCAAAGGAATGGAAGTTTTTGCAGACAAAAGCCTTTGCATAATCTGAGTAGCAGGCATTTCCAAAGAAAACATAACCACACCCTGATCTTTCTTTAATACTTGATCGATAAAATTTAAACACAAAGTTGTTTTTCCCATACCAGGACGAGCAGCAATGATGATAAGCTCACCATCTTTAAAACCTTTAGTCATATAATTTAGATCCTCAAACCCAGTATCTAAGCCTATAATAGACTTATTTTCAAGAGTTTTTTGTTTTTTAAACTCTTCTAAAAGTTCGCTTAAAACAAGCTCTACGTCTTTAATATCATTTGTATTGATACGATTTGTTAGATTAAAAATTTCTTTACTGATTTCATCTGAAATTTCACTCACAGCACGATTATCATTGATGCGAGTTGGTAGAAGATGTGCAAAACTTAAAAGTTGCCTTTTGATTGATTTTTCACGAAGTTCATTAACGTAAGCAGGCAAATCAATCATCGAAGGTGTTGCAATGACCTCATTTAAAATTTGCTCATCTAATTTTTTATGCTTTTTTAGAAAACTTATAGATATAGGCTCTCCTGAATTCACACAAGCGATTATAGCTTTAAAAATATCTTGATGTGCCTTTAAACTAAAATCTTTTGGATCAATGTCTCCTGCTATACTAGCATAAGCATCTTCACTCATAATACAACTACTTAAAATTGCACGTTCTAAATCCAAATCAAAATGCTCTTGTTGCATCTTTTTCCTTAAACTTATAATGTTTCAAAATTCTAGCAAAAAAACTTAAAAATTCACATAACACATAAATATCTAAAAAAACCAAAAGCTATTTTAAGCATCTTTTTAAAAAAAATATTGCTAAAATCATTACGCATAATTCTGCAAAAAACGGCGTAAGCCATACTCCATTTAAACCCATAAAATAAGATAAAACAAAAAGAAAACATAAAGGAATAAATAAATTTTGATTCAAGCTTAAAATTAGAGAAAAACTAGGCTTATTAAAAGCAGTTAAAAAAGAATTGCTCAATACATTAAACCAGGCAAAAATGTAATTTAAAGAAAAAAGAACTAAAGCCATATAAGTAAAATTAATAAAATCAACATCATCATTTTTGGCAAAAAATCCGACCAAATCATAACCTAGAAAATAGATTAACAATAATACAATAATCGATAAAATAGCTCCAGCTAAAAATATAACTTTTAAAAGCGATACTATACGAGAAAAGTCTTTTTTTGCATAATTATAACTTAATGCTGGCTGCATAGCATCAGCCATAGCAATGATAAGCATCATGATAAAAGTATCTATATAAACTATGATAGAAAATCCAGCAACAGCCTTAACATCAGCTATTCTAAGTAAAACAAAATTAGCAAAAACGCCATAAAGCGAGCCTGAAACATTGTTAAAAAATTCACTACTTCCATTATAAAAAATATTTTTAAAAAGTTTGAAATTAAAATAAGGTAAAGAAAAACGCAATTCTAAATTTTGAAACAAAAAAGGAATGATTCCAAAAATTCCACTCAAAACCAAACCTAAACAAGTTGCAAGTGCAGCAGAAAACAAGCCCCAACCTAAAACAACTATAAAAATATAATCAAATAAGATATTGGTCAAAGCAAGAATAACATTAACTAGCATACTATAAGTGGTCTTACCACAAATTCGTAAATAATTATCTAAAGCAAAAGAAAACATAGTAAAAGGTGCAAACAAAGCAAAAACAAGCATACATTCTTTTGCCATCAGTTTAATCTCATCACTCACGTTTAAAAAATTGATCAAAATAGGTGCTAATATATACTCTAAAATTCCAACCAAACAAGAAAATAGAAAAATAATCACCAAACTAGAGCTAAAAATTTTTCCAGCCAATTTTTTCTTACCAAGTCCTAATTTCATAGAAATTTGAACAGCAGAACCAATCGCTATAGTGTCAGACAATGCAAAAGACATCATAATAAAAGGAATGATCAAAGCAAAAGCTGCTAAAGCATCACTTCCTAGATATTTACCAACAAAAATTCCATCTATAATATAATAAAGTGAAAGAAATGCCATACTAATCATATTGGGCACGGCACACTTTACAAAAAGCCTGAAGGGGCTTAAAGTGCTAAAAAGATTTGACATAGTTTATCCTTAAAAAATATTTTCAAATAAAAATACTCTTTAAGATCGCTAATAGAATGCTAAACATCCTAAAGTATAAGAATTTAAGTAGAAAATTTTAATCGTAAGTTTATTTAATTCAGTTTTATTTCGCATGATAATAGCTTTTGAATTTTTATAATTCAGACAAATTATAACATTATATCTTCAATAAGTCAAATTTTAACCCTAAAGGGCTAAAATTTTACAAAATAGAAAGTATCTTGGCAGCGTCATTAAGTCCTGTAATAATACTTGCTCCATTTTTAGTTGCAATGTCTCCTGCTACAAATATACCTTTAACATTGCTCTGCTTATTTTCATCCATCAAAGGAACACCCTTATCATCGACTTCAATACCACATTTTTGCAGAAAATCAAGCGGAGTAGATCCACCGATAGCATAAATAATCCTATCATAAATTTCATTCGTTCCATCATTAAATTTAACCTTAGCCTTGCCATTTTCATCTTCAACTTCTTCAATATCAATACCAAGCTTCAAATTCACTTTTCCTGAATTTCCTGCCTCGGTGATATCTTTAAGATTAATGTCATTTAATCTTGTAAATTCTTTTTTACGATAACAAAGACTTACATTATTTGAATTTGCTAGATCAACAGCATATTCAGCGGCAGAATTTCCACCCCCAACAACAAGAATTTTTTCATTTCCTAAAACCGAATTCGCATTAAAATTAATGATTTTAGTTAAAGTCATAGGAAGTTTATAATCAGGCTTATTAGGTTTGCCCATTCTACCGATAGCGACAATGATATTTTTACACTCGTAGGTTCCTTTGCCTGTACTTACTACAAAAACACCATTTTCATTTTTTACACTCTCAACTTCTGAGCCAAATTCTATTTCTATATTGTATTGTTTTAAAACATTTTCAAATAATTCTATAGTGCTTTCTTTTGTACCATCTTCAAAAGGAATGTTTCCATAATTAACACCTTCGCATCCTTTATAAACCTTATCTACTCTTTTACCTTCTTTATAAAATTGTACTAAAGTTTGACATATATTATTTGTCTTTTCTAAGATTAAAACTTCTTTATTTTTTAACTTTGCTTCAACTGCACAAGCTATACCTGTTGGACCTGCTCCAACGATGATTAAATCTATTTTTTTCATTTTTTCACCTTTCATTATCTATAATTTTTTATAGTTTATCAAATTTATTTTAAATAAGAAATTAAAAATATAAATTTCTTTTAAATAAAAAATTAAAAATCAAATAATTTACAAGCATTTTCTCCTAAAATTTTTTCTTGCTCCTTTTTGGAACTAACAATTTGTTCAAAAGCATTAAATGCCAATTTAAAGTCTATATCCTTTTCAAAATTCGTATGAGGCCAATCGCTCCCAAAAACAAAATTAGAAATAGAAAAATGTTCTTTTAAACTCTCATATATTATTTTTGCAAATTTAATACCCTCTATAGTTTTTGCCTTATCAAATTTAGCTCTATAAAATCCACTGACTTTAAAAAAAATCTTTGAATTTTTAAGCTTTAAAAGATCTTCAAAATTTTTCCTATCAATGCTTGAGCGACATAAATGATCTATCACTATATCACAATCAAAAGATAAAATTGTTTTAACGGTTTGCACAAGATGTTCATCTAAATCCTGTTGAATTTCAACCTGCATTTTTAGTTTATACAAATTTTCAAAAAAATTACTCCAAGTTGAATTTTCAAAATCTATTAAATTTTTACCTATAAGGTTTAATCTTACTCCACAAGCCTTTCTATTTTTTAACTCTTTTAATTCTTCAAAAGTGATATTTTCATCCACTACAACCACTGCTTTTACATCTTTATCGTGTTCGATACTATCAAGTAAAAATTCATTATCAGTTCCTAAAAAGCTAGGTTGTATTAAAACGCCTTTATCAAAACCAAAGCGATCTAAATTATTTTTATAATCTTTAAAACTCGCATCATAATCAGGTTTATAACGAGCGTTCTTGATCATTTTTAATTTTTTTAAAAAAATATGTGCATGAGTATCGATCTTCATTTAATTCCCTTTTAAAATGAAACTCAAAATTATCGCGGCTAAAATAGCAGCTATAAAACCTAAAGGTATTGCCTTTATCAATAAATCTTTAAATAATTTTTCTTTATAATTTTGCGGACAAGCACCCAAAATCAAACTTCCTCCGGAGGAAAAAGGAGAAATCGCTGAAGCCTGTGCTCCTACAACTATACAAACAAATAGTAAAGTTTCATTTAAACCACTACTTAAAGCAATGCTTGGTACTATAGGAAAAAGTGCTGGAGTTACCACTCCTAAAGTACTTGAAAAAAATGACATAAATGCTGCTACAATGCATAATATAATCGGAATAAAAATAATATAAACATCATGTCTTACGGCACTAGAAAGCAAGTCAATAGTTTTTGCTTCAATCGCTACACCGATAAGCATTCCCACTCCACAAATCATAATCAAAGTATTCCATGGAATTAAAGCAATAACCTTCTTCTCATCTGCAAGTTTCAAAAATAAAGCAATTGCAACAAAAATAATAGCAATCATAGCAATATCTATTTTTTTGTTAAAGTAATCGATTAAAATATTTTTAGGAAAAACAACATGCAAAATAGGACCTATTAATACAATAAACATCATTAATAGCATCAAAAATAAAGTTATTTTTTGTTTTTTATCAAAAACTTGTGGTTTGACTATAGAACTAAGTTGTATCTTATTTTTAAAGGCACTCAAGACAAAAAACGATAAAACAAATATAGGTATGATGATAGTTGTGATAAAAATCACTCCAGAATTTAAAAATGCAGCATTTGCTTGTACTCCAGAATTTTCCATAAGAGTGCGAAAGATTATGCCACTTTGAGAAGTCATAAAATTAGCACCTCCTAAAGCACCATAATTAATTGCCATGGCACCAGCAATTTTACTTAAACCCGCTTTATCACAAAGCAAAAATGTAAGAGGAGCCATAAAGGCTAAAACCGTATAAAATCCAGCTCCTAAAGCTGCTATAATCGCACTTGAAATAAAAACTACAAAAGGAAGAAGATAGGGATAATTTACAAATCGATACATCAAGTGGTTGGCTAATTTTTCAAGAGTTCCATTAACTATGGCAAAATTATAAAATAAAGACACTGCAAGGATAACAAAAAAGATAGATATAGGCCAAAATCCTAATATCTTTTTAGGATCCATATCCATTAAAAAAGTCCCTATAATATAAGCAAAAACAATTGCAAAAATTCCAACATTACATTTAGTGATATAGCCTAAAATAATCGCTAAAGCGATACAAAAAACAATTAAAAGAACCAATACCGTCTTCCTTGATAAATTCTATATAATCCAATAATAACAAAAATATCAATTTTAGACTATAAAAAACAAAACTTTATTTAAAAGATATCTAATTTCGTAACCATTTTACCCAAATTTCACTTTAACTCTACATCCAAGGCAAGCAAAGCAAAACTTCCAAGCCAATGAGATCCAAGATAATCTTCTTCTATGTGTGCTATAGCTTCATTAAAATGTTCAGCAGCATTTTCTCTTAAAATATTTTTCAATCCTTCATCACAAAAATTAGATAGAATTTTTAAACACCAAGAACGACTCAAATTAAGCCCATCTAAATGTGCGATTTTACCATCACTTCTATCACTTACTCTTGCGGGATTAAAAAGAGTTTGTGGTTCTTTTTTATTTAAATTTGGTAAATATTCTTTAAAAAAATTTCTAAATTCATCCTTAGGTAAAATAGCACTTAAAAGTACAGCTTCCATTAAAACTGGAGATAAAAACTCATCTCCGCAAGGCTCTAAAACCTGCATGTTTTTATCATTTAAAAACCATTTTTTAGCACTTTTTATAATACATTGTTCTAATTCTATATCTTTTTTAAATCTTGCAAATTCTAAAGCAAAATACAATGCAAAAGAGCTATTAAAATGGGTTCCTACTCGGATTGGATAATCCATTTTGGGTAAAAATTCTTTAAATTCTTTCACAAAAAAATCTGCAATGCTTTCTAAATTTTTAGCCCACACTTGTGCATCCTTATTTTCTTTAGCGAGTAAATTAATCTCTAAAGCCAACTTTAAAAACCATCCCCATCCATAAGGTCTTTCAAATCCTTTATGAGCTGGATTTTCTAAATATTTTAATTCTCCGTCGGCTTTTTCTTTGTTAAATTGAGAATTTAAAACCTTTATAATCTCATCAACCGGAGCAAATTCGGCAAAATTTCTTAAAATTTTAACCAAAAGCCAATGAGAATGTACACTAGAGTGCCAATCATAAGAACCATAAAATATAGGATACATTTGCTTAGGTGTTTTTATATCATCAAGATTATTAAAAGAGTGGGTAATTTTATTTGGCAACTCTCTAAAAATATTCTCTAAGGCTATAGAGCTAAATTGTTTAATTAATTCTTTCATTATTATCTCCTTAAAATTTAAAAGCTAAAAAATACATTAAAAAAATATTACTTATTAATAAAAGAATCCCAGACATAAATTGTGCCTTGATTACTCCACTTTTATCATCCAAATTTAAAAGAGCGGCTGGGACTATATTAAAATTAGCAGCCATAGGAGTCATTAAAGTGCCACAAAATCCACTAAGCATACCTATAGCACCTATAATAGCAGGATTTGCATGCATTTGCATAATCAAAATAGGAACAGCAATTGCCGCACTGGCAACTGGAAAAGCTGCAAAAGCATTTCCCATAACCATGGTTAAAAGTGCCATACATATACAATAAACCGCTACAGCTACAAAATTATTACTAAGGGAAATGTAATTTGACAACAGCTTTTCAACCTCACTCCCCATTCCTGTGGAGACAAAAATAACTCCAAGTGTGGCTAAAATTTGAGGCAATAAAGCTGCCCAACTTATGTGATCCATAGTATTTGTTGCATCTTTTATCGCTTTTTTAGGCGAAGCTTTAAATATAAAACAAGCCAGAATAAAAGAAAATATAATACCTAAAATTAAAGAAATTAAAGTTGCATTTTTAGCTTCAAAAAATTTACAATATGGAAGTAAAAAAGTCCCTATAAGAGTTATGAAAGGCACTAACAATGCTGGAATAAAAAGTTTATTTTTATGGATGCTAGCACTTTGAATTTCGGATTCTTTTTCCTCAAGACTAGTTTCAATTTTTGCAGGTTTTAACCAATTAAGTCCTGCAATTATAGCAAGAAAAATCACAATACAACCAATAATAAAATTAGGCAAGATACCTGCAAATAAAAAAGTTACACTATAACTTATCCAAAATACTCCGCCACTTAATCTGGCTTTTAATTTTTTATTTTGATTTAAAAAATTAAGAATTCCAAAAATCAAAAATAAAATTCCAACTATATAGTAAAGCAGATCGAGAGTTATCATTAAGTTATTTACCTCTATATGTTTTTTCTAGCTTTCTATCTAACAAATACAACCTAGAACAATGTATAATCAAAGCCAAAATTCCACTTGGAATGGCCCAAAGAGATAAATGTATAGGCTCAACTATAATGCCACTAGTTTCATAAAAAGCTTTAATGAATAAAATCGAATGCACAGCTATAAAAATATCTTCTCCGAAAAATACAGCAACATTATCTGTAGCTGCAGAATGGGCTTTTATTTTTTGATTATCTTTATGAGTCAAGTTTTTAAATTTGAGCTTAGCTGCAGCTTCTGCCATAGGAGCTATCAAAGGTCTTATCATTTGTGCATGCCCTCCTAAAGATAAGAGCCCTAAGGCTGCAGTAACTTGCCTAAAAATAAAATATGCAATTAAAATCTTCCCTGTGCTAGCGGTTTTAATTTTTGAAATTAAATTTTTTGCTTGCTCTTTTAACCCCTTACGCTCTAAGACAGCAAGTAAGGGTAATATTAACCAAATAATAGCTACATAACGATTATTTACAAAGGATTGACCGATGTCGCTAACAATTTTAACAAAATCAAATTTAGCAACAATTCCAGCATAAATTCCTACAAAAGTTACAACCAAAAAAGGATTTAATCTGACGGCAAAACCTAGAATAATCAAGGGAATTGAAGCAAGTAATAGCCAATTCATATTTTCTCCACTATTAAAAACTAGAAAATCTAATATATAATTTCTAATTTTAGTAACAAACCAAAATTAGAAATTGAAAAATTTTGATTAGAATTTTATTTATTTGCTTTTTCTATGTATTCACCACGTACTGTATCTACGCGAATCACTTCACCTTCTAAAACGTGAAAAGGAATTTGTACTACAGCGCCCGTTTCAAGTGTAGCTGGCTTTTTGTTTGATCCTTGAGTATCTCCTTTAAAATTAGGAGCAGTTTCAACAATTTTAAGCTCCACGACCTGAGGAACTTCCACACCAATGGCCTTACCATTATGAAAAAGAACATTTACCATCATACCATCAAGCATCCATTTCTTTGCCTCGCCAACATCCTCATCGCTAATTGCAACTTGTTCATAAGTCTCTGTATCCATAAATTGACAATTCTCTCCATCATCATAGAGATATTGCATTTTTTTATCTTCCAAATTCGGAGCTTCGCATTTATCTCCTGCGTGAAAAGTTTTTTCAAGAACTTTACCATCAATAAAAGACTTAATTTTAATACGAACAAAAGCAGGACCCTTGCCTGGCTTTACATGCTGATATTCTACTATTTTAAAAGGGATTCCATCAATTTCGATTTTTAATCCTTTTTTTAAATCACCCATTGAATAAGATGCCATAACTTTCCTTTTTAGATTAAAATAAGTCTTCATTGTAGCAAAATTTATTTGATATCATAATTAAATTGATAATAAAATAAGTAATTTTTAGCTAGAATTTAACATAAAGCATAGCAAATGCTCGCTTCCTAAAAAGAAGAGGAAAGTCCGAGCTGCAAAAGACAAACATTCCATCTAACAGATGGCTAGGGCAACCTAAGGGATAGTGCAACAGAAAGAAAACTACCATAGATTTATGGAAAAGGTGAAACGGTGGGGTAAGAGCCTACCAGCGATTTTGGCAACAATTTCGGCTATGTAAACCCAATGTGCAGCAAGAAGGGATGGTTATAGTCTTTTATTTAACCCTTCGCTTGATTTTGTTTGCAAAAACAAAACTAGATAAATGAGCATTCTAGACAGAACTCGGCTTATCGCTATGCTTTTTCAAGTAATTATAGTATTATAAAATCAAAATAATCTACAAAAATTATCCGAATTTCATTTTTTACAAATTTAGCGTTATAGTTAAGACTTATTTTTAAAAAATTGAGCAATTTTATCTATGTAAATAAGCAACAAGGCTCTTACCTTGAATTTTAATTTCTAAAAAATTCAAATTTACAATAAATACTCAGGACAAATCTCTTAGTCTTTTAATGTAAGTTTTATAATATAAAGAAAATTTCGCATTTAAAATTAGAATTTTTGGTGTTGTAAAAATTGAGATTGATTATTAAGCTTAATTTATTACGGCACACCAAAAAAATTAATTTGTCAACAAAATTATGTTGACAAAATTTATACTAAGCTTTACTCTCTCTCCAATCATCGCTTCCGCTTGTTCCTGCAACAATGTGTTCCCAAATGATTTTCCTATAATTTAATGAAACTTTAAATAGTTCTGTTTTATCGTGATTATCTTTATCTTGAGCATTTGGCATAATAAGATCTATATCTGTAATAATTGCATCTTCTAATTTTGTGGTAAAAAAATGTTCCTGTCCTCCACTTGTTGATGTTCTAAACCAATGAACTTCTACATTTGGAAGTCTTTCCCCTTTAGTTAATGCATTATATAATAAGGGAACTGCTTTATTTAATGAACATGTGAAAGAAAAGGGTTTGTGAACTCTTTGTCCTGATGGTTGTCCACTCTGCTGATCTACAGGAACAGTAACAATATGAGAAACCTCTTGAGCCATAATTTCATCTTCATGGCCTGATTGGTAGCGGTTTCCAATACTAGCTTCAGTTGAAGCTCCACTTGATATTAATCCTTGAGTTGAACCTTCAATTTTTATATAAGCTGGTTGTGCCATTTTTTCTCCTCTTAAAAAACTATTCAGGTATTATAACAACTTTAGATTAATTTGTGTACAATATACTAAAAAATATTTTTATAAAAATTAAGGGATTGTACTATAATGTTTAAAAAAGCTTTAGAATTTATAAAATCAAAATTTTTTATCACTCTGCTTATACTTTGTTGCAATTTAATATTTAGCATTCTATTTTGGTTTTGGGGATCTTTAATAGCTTTCAATGATGTTTATATTTTTAGTAATCCTTATTTAAGATTCATCATTATATTTACGCTTTGGTTGATTATAATCTTTTTTTTCTTGCTAAAACCAATTACTTATTTTATGTTTTCTTTAAAGAATGAAAAAAGAATTCAATTAAAATCCCTTAAAAAAGAAGCTAATGAATCAATTTTTAAAGCAAAAAGGAATTTCTTTCTCTCATTGCAAGATGCAAAAGAAACTTGGAAAAATGATATAAAAATAAAAAACTTACCCTTAATTATCATTATAGGGAATGAGGGTGCGGGTAAAAGCACTTTTATTAATTATTCCAATATCGAATATCCATTGAGTGATAGCTTAGAATCTTATAAAAAACTCCACAAATCGACTCGAAATTTTGCACTCTATATATCAAAAAATGGAGCTTTATTGGATACAGAAGGTAATTATTTTTCTCAAGAAGAATTCTTCAAGCCTTCTAATAGTGATGAATTACCTGAAGATGACTTAGATAAAAATAAAGATTTTTTAATTAAAAAAAATGTATGGAAAAATTTTCTAGCTTTTTTAAATAAAAACTTTTTTCATAGTAAGCTTAATGGTATTGTATTAGTGATCGATACTATTCTTTTTTTAAATAGTCCTAAAGAATATTCTCAAAATCTTATCAGATATTTAACTAAAAGGGTAAATGAATGTGAAAATTCTCTAAATTTAAAATTACCTATTTATATTGTATTTTCTAAACTCGATTTAATAGAAGGAATGAAAGAATATTTTGATATTTTTAATGAAAAAATAGCCAATAAAGTTTTAGGCTTATCTTTTAATCAAACTTTAAATGAAGAATATTTAGAACAAGAATTAAAAGAACTTAGCAATTCATTATTGCAATCCTTTATGAATAAAAATAATTTTATTTTTAACCTAGAAGATAAAAATAAAACTTATCTTTTTCTAAAACAATTAGATAATCTATTTTCTTTGATAAAAACTTTTATATTAGATATACAAAGGGAAAATAAACTTAAAAATAACTCATACCTTAGAGGTATTTACTTTGTAAGTGCTTATCAAGAAAATATTCCCAGAAATTTCTTGCTTGATTCTATATGTGATAAATATCATTGTAAAAAAATTCTAGCAAAAACTAATTTAACTCATAATAAACAAAGTTATTTTGTTAAGTCATTGCTTGAAGATATTATTTTTAAAGATTATTCTTTAACCACAATGAGAACTTATATAAGAAATTTATCTCTTTTAGGTTTAATCTTGCTAATAACCATAGGAACTTATACAATATCTTTTTACTTTGTTGCTAAAAATAATTCAGAATTTGAAAAAAGCAACAAAACTTTAAATTTATTGCAATCATTATTTAAAAATCAAAATTATAACCAGTTAAATATAGAAGAAAAAGCGGAACTTCTTGCTAGATTGAAAAATATTTTAAACATATATCCCGAACTTTGGGAAAATGAGGGTATTTTTCAATATTTTAATTTAAATATATCCTATAAAGGATTTAAAGAAGCTAGAAAATTTTACTACGAACTTAATGAAGATGTTCTAAAAAATACTTTATTAAAAGAAATGGAAAATATTTTACAAACAGATTATAATAAAATCAATTTAATTAAAACCTTGTATATATATAAGTCTTTATTTGAGCAAAAATATTTAAATAAAAATTTATTAAAATTATGGATTAACGATAATTGGTCTAATTTGGAAAAATACAAAATTTCAAAAGAAAATTTTTTATTAGGTATTGACGAACTCAAGCAAATTAATTTAGAAAATTTTAAAGAAGATGAAAAAAGCGTTAGCTTGGCAATAAAAAAACTTGAAATCATAAGTAAAGTTCAAAGAATTTATATTTTGCTTGAATTTTTAAATAGTGACAAACCTAAAGAAAAATATATCATAAAAGAAGAGTTAGGTTTTAATGCTAATAATATTTTCTCCAATAATTCCGAAATAAATTCAATAGATAAAATTTACACAAAAGTTGGAATGATAGATTTTTTAAATACACTCAATCAACAAATTGAAAATACTATTAATATTGAATCTTGGATGCTGGACTATACTTCAAAAGAAAATAAAAATAGTATCACCATGGGAATATTGAAATTATATTTAAATGCATACCAAAATGCTTGGGAAAAATTACTTTCTTCTCTAAATCCAGTTCAATATAAAACAAAAGAAGCAATGCTTAATGAACTTAATATCTTATCCAAAAAAGATAATCCTTTATATTCTTTAATTAGAATTATTAGTCTAAATACAAACTTAAATGATGCAGCATTACTTACTCAGGCATACAACTTAGGTCTTAATGCTGCAGAAATTAAATCTAATTTTACAAACATTACCAATAAATTTATGCCGTATCATAAACTTGCAAATAAAAATTCAATCTTAAGTGTTGGCAATATTGAACTTGGAAAAAATTCTAATGAGGAGCAAATTCTAGATAATCTAAGTATAAATACAAATAATCTAGTTAATAAAATAATAGACTTTAGTAGCAATAATAACCAAAGCATTGGAGAAAAAATTTCATACTCTTTAGGAGAAAATAAAGATACTAACGATGCCTTTATTACATTCCAAACTTATATTAAAAAACTACCTAATGATTTAGAAAGATATTATAATGAGCTTTCTAACTATTCTTGGAATTTTATAGAAAATCATGGTATTTCTTTATTTAATAATGCTTGGATTAATGAAGTTTATATTCCATTTATCAATGATATTGCACCATTTTATCCTTTCAATAAAGAAAGTACAACAGATTTAAGCATGGATAATTTTAAAACATTTTTTGGAAAAAATGGCATTTTAAATAATTTTTATAAAAAATATTTAAACAATGTCTTGGTAAAAAGAAAGAATGCTTATTTTATTAATCCTAAATTTTCTTCTAAGTTAAATTTCTCTAGAGATTTCATAGATTTTATTACCAATGCTGCCAATCTCTCAAATTTAATGCTTAATGCCAATGACAATATAAGAGTCATATTTACTTTACAAAGTCTTGATTTAAGTGGCGATTTTTCCTTTATAAATTTAGGTTATCAAAATAAAAATATAAAATACGATCATACTTTTAATCCAACTTTGCAAATTATTGCTGAAGAATTTAACAATGGAACAAATTTAAATTTCACTGCTTATAGCTATTCTAACGCGAATTTAAATTATGAAAAAGCTTATAAAGGTGAATGGGCTTGGTATAAATTTATAAAAGAAAGCAAAAATGATACTGGGGGTTATAGCGTATTTTTCAACAATAATAAAAATCTTTATTTTGATTTTAAAATCATTAATGGGTTAAACGATTTAAATCAAATACTTGAAATTTTAAATGATTTTAAAATAGTAGAAAATATTACAAAAGTTAGGGATAAATAAATATGGAAAAAATACAAATTGGAGTTATTATAGAAAATTATGAAGAATGTGAAAGTAAAATTAGATCTTGCATATTTGATATAGAAGGTGGATTTATAGGGAGTGGTGATGAGTGTAAATTTTGCATTCAAGATAAATTAAAACAAATAAAAAAAATACATGCTAAAATATCATATGAGGAAGATTCTTTTACAATAACTCCTATTGAAAATGCTGAAATTTATTATAATGGATCTTTTTCAAAAATGTCCAATAGTTATGATACTATGGTTAACAAAGGCGATATCTTTAAAATAGGTAATATAAATTTTCGCTTTGTAGAAGCTAAAAACATTGAACAAAATTTTCAAGAAAATAAAAATCAATTCGAAATAGAAAAATATGATGAATTTGATGAAATTGAAATCAAGCCTAGGGGACAAACAAGCGTTAATTTCAACGAAAAAGAAGAGCTGCAAAATACTATAAAATCAAATGATTATAATTTTATTGAAGAAAAAACAGGAGATGATTTTCTAAAACAAATTGCACAAAAGGACTCTAATTTATTTGAATACGAAAATATTTTAATAAGCTTGACGAAAATCTTTAAGGATTTAAAAACCAAACAAAAAAGCTCGAAATTAAACACCGATCATTCTCATCTTAATATCAAAGAATTAGAGAGTATTATAGAAAATATTCCTTTAATTAAATCTACAAAATTACTTAATATGATAGCACTAAGTATGATTATTAAAGAACTATATAGCCCAATATTTGAAGAGATGGAAGAAAATATGTTTATCAAATATCTTGAATCTGCTTTACAAAATAATATCAAAGAAGATAAAATTCTTTTTGAAAATTTAACTATAAAAGCATTAGAAAAATACATTAAGGAATTTAAAAAATAATTTTTATCGCTTTTTATTAACTTTTACAAAGCATTTTACTTGCTGTATAATATCCACCCAAAATAGCGCCTGTAAAACCTCCTCCTGGAAAAGTAAAAGCTGAAGCAAAAAATAGATTTTTAACGGTTTTGGAAACATAATTCAATCGATAAGCCCTTCCTTCTTTATCTTGAGAAAAACCGTATGCGGTACCTTCTTTTGCACGAGTATATCTTAAAATGCTTTTAGGTGTAGCCAATTCTGAATGTATCATATAAGAACTTAAATTTGGAAAATATTCATCTAGCTTCGATATAATAGCTTGCAAAATTTCTTCTTTCTTGACTCTATATTCTTTTTCATTTAAATCCCACTCTTTAAAATGAGAAGAAATAGCCGCAACGCCTAAAAATCTATCATCTCTCTGACTTAATCCATTGTCTATTTTTGAATAATTTACAAAAGCTAATGTTCTTTTTGAGATTTCAAAGTCTAATGTATTGCTATTATCAAAACTAGCGTCAAAAAACTCTTTATCAAGAATAAAATTTGCATAGTCCATATTTGGGTAAATTTCAGATATGTTTCGATCATAAATAAAATAAGCACTGATCAAAGAGCAAGCTCTGTTTTTATTTTCTATCTTTTTTACATCCAAAGTTAAATCTAAATTTTTATTTTTTAAAAGATCATTATAAACAATTTCAGGATCACAATTTGCTATAATATTATCAGCATATACTTCAAAGAATTTCCTATTTTGCTTATAGCGCACTCCAATTGCTTTAGAATTTGAAGTTAAAATCTCTACTACATCACACTTTGATTTTACTTCTCCATTATTTTCGCGAACAAGCTCTTCAAAAGTTTTACTTAAAGCACCTGAACCTCCTTTAACATAGACAGCTCCGTCATAATAATGCTTTTGTGAAATTGCATGAAAACTCCAAATAAATTTTTTAGGATCATGATGATAATAACCTATATTTATATTTAAAATTTTTTTTAATTTGTCGTCCTTAATGATTGAATTTAAAACATCACTTACCTTTAAATTCAGTAATTTATTTTTTAAAAAAATCCATGCTGTAGTAAAAGGGAAAAAGAATAACTCAAATTTGTTCATATCCCAAGCAAACCTACGTGCAGAATAGGCTTGAAGTTTAATAGCCTTAAAGTATTTTTCAATTCCTTTTTCTTCATGAGGAAAAAGTCGAATTAAAGTTTTTTTAACCTCTTCTTCTCCATGTGGAATTTGTAAATGAAAATCTTTAGATAAAATACTCCAAGCACTAGGTAAAGGAATAAGCTCTATTTTTTCCATTAAACCTAATTTTTTAAAAACTATCTCTTTCATATCAGTTTTTGGATTTCCCCAATCCATTTCATGAAGCCCTGCATCAATTAACATATCTTTTCGTTTAAAACAAGTTGCACATCCCCCAATTAAAGAATGTTGCTCTAAAACTAAAACTTTTTTACCGTTTTTAGCCAAATACGACGCCGCACTCAATCCACCTAATCCTGATCCTATAACAATCGTATCAAATTTACTCATTAAAATCCTTCTCAATATTTTCTAAAATTAATTTTCTATCAGGCTTTATAAAACCATATTTTTTAAATTCTTCATCTGAAATTTTACGCCATTTTAAAGTAGGTCCAAAAAGAACTTTGATCTTTATTTTTAAACTATTGCCATCTTCTTTAACTTTAATATCATAAATTTTATTATTTTCAATGTTTAATAGTTTTCCTTTATTAAAATTATGTTCATCAACTTTTTCTAAATTCCACATAAAAATTTGATTTTTGTTTTTGCCCTCATCATTAAAAATTTTATCAGTATATCCTAATCCATAAGCATAATATTTATGATTATACTCAAGAATTTCTACAACAGCTTCTCTATTGTTTTCATCTTTTTCTAAAATATAGTAACCGCTTATATTTGCATAAGAAAAACTGATAATAAAACACAATAATAAATTTCTCATCACATCCATTCTAAAACTTGACTCAACTCTTTAGCTACAAAACATTTTAAACCCACATCTTCAATAGGTTTTGAAGGAATAATAGCATTTTTAAATTTTTGCATTTTTGCTTCTTTTAAACGAGTATCAAGGCTAAATACTTCTCTAATTTCACCATTTAAACTAAGCTCCCCGATAAAAACACTATCTTTACTTAAAGGACGATTTTTAAAACTAGAAATTATAGCCGCAACCACAGCCAAATCAGCAGCAGTTTCGCTTACCCTAACTCCACCACTGATATTCACAAACACATCATAATGCCCTAATGGAATTTCAAGCTTTCTCTCAAGCAAGGCCAAAAGCATATCAAGACGATTTTTTTCATAGCCTGTAGCACTGCGTTTTGGATAAGCGCTTTCACAAACTAAAGCTTGCACTTCCAAAACTAAAGCACGAGAACCCTCCATCACCACGCCTAATGCACTCCCTGAAACTGATCTTCCGCGAGTAAAAAAACGATTGGCTAGATCTTTCGTACTCATCAATCCCTTAAAAGTCATTTCAAAAATCCCTACTTCACTCGTTCCACCAAAACGATTTTTAAAACCTCTTAAAAGTCTGATTTCTTTAGTAGCATCTCCTTCAAAATAAAGAACCACATCCACCATATGTTCTAAAACTCTAGGACCCGCTATAGATCCTTCTTTAGTGATATGGCCTATGATGAAAGTGCTGATATTAAAAGTTTTACTTACTCTCATAAGTTCAAAAGTGATCTCACGCACTTGAGTAATACTTCCTGCTGCAGAAGAAATTTTATTAGAATACAAAGTTTGTATGGAATCAATGATTAAAATTTCATAATCTTTTTTATGCAATTCTTCTAAGATATTTTCAAGGCATAATTCAGTCAGTAAAAATAAATTTGAAGCATTTGCCTCAAGTCTATCTGCCCTTAGTTTAATCTGTGCTTTGCTTTCTTCACCACTTACATAAAGAACTTTTTTACCTTTTTTGGCTAAATTGGAAGCAATTTTTAGTAAAAGCGTTGATTTTCCTACACCTGGACTTCCACCAATAAGGATTAAGGAGCCTTCAACAAGCCCTCCTCCTAAAACCAAATCAAGCTCATCGTCTCCTGTACTTGATCTTGAAAAATGTTCAAGTTCTACATCTTCAATACATACAGCTTCACTGGCCTTTGAACTTGCCTTAGCAATTTCTTTTAAAACCTTAATCTGATCAGACTTTAATTCTATAAAGCTATCCCAAGCTCCACATTCTGGACATTTTCCAAGCCATTTGCTTTGCTGATTTCCACAAGCTTGACACTCAAAAAGAATTTTATTTTTAGCCATTTATTCAAAAACGCCATCTAATAAAATATCTAAAAAATTATCCGGATTAAATTCAATCAAATCTTCCATTTTTTCACCCACTCCTATATATAAAATAGGAAGTTCAAGCTCTTTTGCTATGCCTAAAAGTGCTCCTCCTTTAGCGGTGCCATCGAGTTTAGTAATAATTACCCCATCAAGCTTAACAATTTCATTAAAAGCTTTAGCTTGTAAAATTCCCGCATTTCCTTGAGTACCATCAAGAACTAAAATTTTTCTATGTGGGGCCCCCTCTAAAGCTTTGTTTGAAATTCTTACAATTTTTTCAAGCTCATTAGCTAAATTTTTTTGATTTTGCAAACGACCTGCTGTATCAATGATAACTTGGTCAAAATTTTTAGCCTTAGCCTTACTGATTGTATCAAATGCAACTGCTGAAGGATCATGCCCTTGGCTTGTTAACACAATATCCACACCGATCTTTTCAGACCAAAGACGCAATTGTTCAATTGCTCCAGCTCTAAAAGTATCACAAGCGCCTAAAATAACCTTTTGCCCCTGATTTTTATACAAATTTGCAAGTTTAGCAATGCTTGTTGTTTTTCCGGCTCCATTCACACCTAAAATTAATTCTATAAAAGGTTTAGAATTTGGAATTTCAGGCTTATCGTAAAGAAAATAAGAACTCATTACACGTTTTAAATCTTCTTTTTTAACTTCATTACTAGGCGGTAAATAATAAATAATTTCTTCAACAATCTCATAATTTACATCTGATTCAAGTAGAATTTCTTCAAGCAAATCTTTTGTTATCTTCTTATTCTCACCCTTAACACCAACGATCCCTTCAAGAGTTTTTGAAAGTCCTTTTTTGATAAAATCAAACATTAAAATATAGCCTTTTGGATATCAATTTCTAACATTTCTTCAGGTATAAGACCTAAATATTGATTAATTAATTGAGAATTTTTATCATATAAAAACATAGTGGGAATTCCATCAATCCCTCCTAAAATTTTTGCCAAAAGATAATTATTTTCTCCATTTGCTATTTCATATATAATTTTATTTTTATCCTTAAAAGACTTAATTTCTTCATTGCTTTTATCTTCGAGCAAAATTCCCACTATATTAAAATCATCTTTATACTTTTCCTGAAGTTTATTAAGATGAGGAATTTCTGCTATACAAGGGGTGCACCATGTGGTAAAAAAAACAAACAAAGTGGCTTTATTAATATCAAAAGTTATCTTTTCGCCGCTTTTTTTAACAAAAACCGAATTTCCATCAATTAAGTGAATATCAAATTGTGTGTTTTCTCCTTGACTTAAAGCCGATTGTGTGTTTGCATCGGTACTATTTTGTTCCTTTTTATCATTATCGCTGCAAGCTATAAAAAAATAGATAAAAATGCTAAATAAAAATACTTTCTTCATTGATAAAATCCTAATTACATTATACATTAAAAAATGCTAAAATTATACCATAGTTAAGATAATAAGTTTTTAATTGAAGGTAAGCGATGCAAAAAACTCATTTTAGAGAATTGCAAAAAATTCGACTCAAACAACATAAAAAATTTTATTTTAAACAGGATTTTAGAATATTTAAAGAATGTTTCAAATTGATCAAGAAATTTAAAGCAAGAAAAATTTTAATTTTTATTCCTTTAGATTATGAACCCAATTTAATAAAATTCCGTCATTTATTTAGTAAAAAATGCACACTTTTTGTTCCGTTTATGCAAGATAAAAGTTTAAAAATTGTAAAATTAAGACTACCTTTTGTTAAAAAAAGGTTTGGAATATTAGAACCTATGGACTCTTTTTTAAAAACTAAAATTGACTTAGCTATTATACCTGTTATAGGTATAGATAGAGATTTAAAGAGAATAGGACATGGGCAAGGTTTTTATGATAGGTTTTTTGGAAATTTAAATTATAAACCTTATATAATTTTCACTCAAAGTATCCATGCTTTTAGTGAGAGAAAAATCACTCAAAAGCACGATGTTTCGGGTGAATTTTATATCAATCCTTATAGAAAATATTATAGGAAAGAAAGCAAAAATGATAGAACCAATAATTGCATTTATAGCCGCTATAATCGGTCTTGGAATAGGATATTTAGTTGCCAAAAAAATCAACGATGCTAAGCATGAAATTTTTGTTGAGCAGGCAAAAGCAAAGGCAAAAGCTATAGAATATGAAGCAGAACTTATTTTAAAGGATGCGAAGAATTCTATTCTCAATGCCGAACTCGAAGCTAAAAAAAGATATGAAGATAAAATCCATAAATTTCAAAGGGATTTTAGTCAAAAATTAGATGAATTGTCTAAAAAAGAACAAAAACTTCAACTTCAAGAAGAAAACTTAAAAGAAAATCAAGAAAAACTTATACATTCTAGAAAGGAAATTCAAGAATTATATCTGGATGCTGATAAATTAAAAAATCAATATCAAACTAAACTTAGCGAAGCACTTAACATTTTAGAATACTCTTCAGGATTAACTCAAAGTGAAGCACAAGAATTTATTTTAAAAAAAGTTGAAGAAAACTCTCGTGATCAAATCGCACACATAGTAAGAAAATATGAAGAAGAAGCTAAAAATGAAGCCAAAAGAAGAGCTAATTACATTATAGCACAAGCAACTTCGCGTTTTGCAGGTGAATTTGCGGCTGAAAGACTCATTAATGTTGTCAATATTAAAAACGATGAACTTAAAGGTCGTATTATAGGAAAAGAAGGACGTAATGTTAAAACTTTGGAAATGGTTTTAGGGGTTGATATTATCATTGATGATACGCCTGGAGCTATTATAATTAGCTGTTTTAACCTTTATCGTCGTGCTATTGCTACAAAAGTTATAGAACTTTTAGTTGAAGATGGAAGAATTCAACCTGCACGCATAGAAGAAGTGCATGAAAAGGTATGCCAAGAATTCGATAGTGCCATTTTAGAAGAAGGTGAAACTATAGTTATGGATTTGGGATTAAGTAAAATTCATCCAGAAATTGTAAAACTTATTGGCAAACTTAAATATCGTGCAAGTTATGGACAAAATGCTTTAGCTCACTCCTTAGAAGTAGCTCATTTAGCAGGGATTATTGCAGCTGAGTGCGGAGGAGATGAAAATTTAGCAAGACGAGCTGGAATTTTACACGATATTGGAAAAGCTTTAACACATGATTATGAAGGATCGCATGTGGATCTAGGAGCAGAACTTTGTAAGCGTTATCAAGAGCATCCTGTGGTGATTAATGCTATCTATGCTCATCACGGACATGAAGAAGCAACAAGTATAGAATCAGCCGCTGTATGTGCTGCTGATACCCTGAGTGCAGCAAGACCTGGAGCAAGACGAGAAGTTTTAGAAGCTTTCTTAAAAAGAGTTACAGAACTAGAAGACATCGCCAAAAGCAAGGAAGGAATTAAAAATGCCTATGCTATCAATGCAGGTAGAGAAATTCGCGTCATTGCTAATGCAAGATTGATTAATGATGATGAAAGTATCTTGTTGGCTAAAGAAATTGCTAATGAAATCCAAAAAAAAATGCAATATCCTGGCGAAATTAAAGTTAATGTGATACGAGAAATAAGAGCGATAGAATATGCTAAATAAGGTTTGCTTATGCAAGATATGATTGATACTTTAATTCGATATGGCTATATAGTTCTATTTTTTTATTCCCTAGGTGGTGGTATGGTTGGAATTTTAGCCGCTGGCATACTTAGCTCTCAAGGGAAAATGGAAATTAGCTTATGTATTTTTTTAGCTTTTGTAGGTAATACTTTGGGTTCTACTTTATTATTTATACTTGGAAAATACTATAAAAAAGACATAATGCCTTATTTTAAAAACCATCGACGCAAACTTGCATTAGCAACTCTAAAAATCAAACAGCATGGAATAATCCTACTTATAAGCCAAAAATTTATTTATGGTTTAAAAACTTTTATACCCATGGCAGCTGGAATAGCAAAATATAATTTCATAAAATTTACACTCATTAATGCTTTTGCGAGTCTAATCTGGTCAATTATTTTAGGCTTGGCAGCATATATTTTTGGTCATATTATTGAAGAAATCTTTACCCAATTAGGAGAGTATCCTTATATTGCCCCTCTTTTTTTACTGATACTGGCTGGAATCATTTGGTTTTATTTGGCTAAATTTTCTAAAAAATAATGCTTTGGCGCAATTCTTTTTTTAATAATTTAAAAGAATTTCGCTATGTATTTTTGTTTGGAATCATTATTTTTGCTTTTAATATAGCTTTACAATATTACAATTTTTCATTGTTTAAA
Organism: Campylobacter aviculae; assembly: GCF_005406215.1. Lineage (GTDB taxonomy): Bacteria > Campylobacterota > Campylobacteria > Campylobacterales > Campylobacteraceae > Campylobacter_D > Campylobacter_D aviculae. Next base: position 77,103 of record NZ_NXMA01000003.1, read on the forward strand.
AAAAATAAACATTATCTTATAGAAAATGCTATTCTTTTGCAAAATTATACAAAATACAACAAAAAGAATAAAAAATATTGGATTTTAAAAATACAAGCAAAGGATTTTACTTTTTACACGACAAGTTTTAAAGATCTAAATTTAAGCAATAATCAACTTTTAAATTTAAAAATCATTACTGAAAATATTAGTTTTAAAGACTATCTTAGTCAAATTTTTTATGTGCCTAGTTATGATCTTGAAAAGCTAAAAATAAAAGAACAAAATGCTATTATTTCTTATTTTTTAAATCAACATACAAATGAAAAAATTCGCGAATTTTACGGGGCTTTATTTTTTGCATTGCCTATATCTAAAGATTTAAGAAATGATGTCAATCACTATGGCATTGCCCATTTAATCGCCATTAGCGGATATCATATCGGTCTTATTTTTAGTTTGATATTTTTTATCCTAACTCCAATTTATAGCTTTTTTCAAAAAAAATATTTTCCTTATAGAAATCTGCGTTTTGATTTAAGTATTTTAATTTTTATTTTGCTTTTTTCTTATACCTATCTTATAGGCTTTGTTCCTTCTTATATGCGTTCTTTAACTATGGCTATTTTTGGATTTTATCTTATTTGTAAAAATATCAAAGTGCTTAATTTTTTCACACTTTTTGCAAGTATTTTTATATGTATTTGCTTATACCCTAAACTTTTATTTAGTATAGGATTTTTATTTTCCATCATGGGAGTTTTTTATATTTTTTTATATTTGCATCATTTTTCAAAATCTTTTAACGCTTTTTTCAATGTGCTTTTTTTAAATATATGGACTTTTTTTGCTATGACTTTACCCGTTATTTATTTCTTTCCGTTAATCAGCTATCAACAAATTTTATCCATATTTTTAAGTGCTATTTTTGTAATATTTTATCCCTTAAGTTTGATTTTACATTTTATTGGAATTGGAGATCTATTTGATTTTGCATTGAAAGAATTTTTCAACTTCAAACTTTACTCAATCAATGTTCAAATTCCATTTTGGATCTTTATAAGTTATATTGTAGCTTCACTCCTATCCATTCGTTTTAAATTATTAGCTCTTTTTTGTATTTTTTCTAACCTTCTTCCCTTCATTATTATTGTGATTTAGGAAGAAATAAATTTTAAGTCCAAAAAGATAAATTATCCAAGAAATATAAATCCAAATAAAGAAAAAAAGTATAGTAGAAAAAGATCCATAAACACTTGCATAGGTTTTATTATAAACTATATAATAAACAAATAAATTCTTTCCGATATACCAAATAGCACTTGCACTAAAGGACACAAGAAATAAACTTTTTAAAGAACCTTTATGCACAGAACTTGAATAAGATATAAAAAACAAACCCCAAACAATCACAAAAGGTAAAATTTCAAAAAAATTAAATCCTATTTTATAATCATCTAAAGTTTGCTGAATAAAACCTGAAATATAAAAACTAAGCCCAAGTCCTAAAGGAACGAGAGTCAATAAAGTCCAATAAGAACTAATACTTTGCCAAATTCCTTTAGGCTCACTTTTAGTGATACGATTGATAACAAAATCATAACCAGAGAAAAACGCCAAGGAAGTAAAAGTCATCGCTATAAGACCTACTATACCTAAATTAACACTATTTTTCAAAAAAGTATCTAAATAAGTGGCCACTATATCTTGTTGAGCGGGAATTAAAAAAGCAAAAATAACACGCTTAGCTTTTTCATAATACATCTTAAAACTTGAAATTTGAGTAAAAACAGAAAAACATATAAATAAAATCGGAATTAAAGACAATATAGTATAAAAACTAAGTGCAGCAGCATAATTTAAAATTTCTTTATCACGAATACTCAATAAAATATTAAAAATTCTTTTCAAATTTTCATTCCTTTAAAGTCCCATTTTAAAAGGGTTAAGTATGTTATTTGGATCAAAAGCTTTTTTTATATTTCTCATCAAATTCATTTCAGCATCAGAAAATGCCAAATTCATAAAAGACGCCTTTGAAATTCCTATGCCATGCTCTCCACTTAAAGTCCCACCGAGTTTGATCGTGAGTTTAAAAAGCTCTTCTACAGCCAAATATCCCTTTTTAACCTGCTCTTGATTATTTTTATCTTCAACCATAATATTAGTATGTACATTGCCATCACCTGCGTGACCAAAACAAGGTATTTTAAAACCATATTTTTTTGAAATTTCAGCAATACCTTCTAACAAATCAGGAAGTTTTGATCGCGGAACGGTGATATCTTCATTTAGTTTCAATTTTCCATACATAGCAATACTTTGAGAGCAATTTTTTCTAGCAAACCATATATCTTTAGCCTCTTTTTCATCTCTAGCGATCTTAAATTCACTTGCATTTTCTTCTAAAAAATAATGCTTTATCATTTTTAAATCCTCATCGATAGACGCCTCAATATTGCCATCCACCTCAACAACCAAAATCGCTCCAGCATTTATAGGCAATCCTATATTAAATTTAGTTTCCACTGCACAAATACTAAGATTATCTAAAAATTCCATTGAAGCAGGTGTTACCCCGCTTGCTAGAGTTTTAAAAACGGCATTCATAGCACTTTTTACATTTGGAAAAATTCCCATAGCTGTTTTTTTAAATTTAGGCAAAGCGGCTAATTTTAATGTCAGCTCACTAAACACCGCTAAAGAACCCTCACTAGCAATTAAAATTCCAGCTAAATTATAACCTGCAACATCTTTTACAGTCCGTTTGCCTGCAGAAATTATCTCTCCATTAGGCAAAACCGCTCTTAAAGCTAAAACATAATCTTTTGTAATTCCATATTTTGTTGCACGCATTCCACCGGCATTTTCACTAACATTGCCACCTAAACTTGAATGCTCCATACTAGCAGGATCAGGTGGATAAAAAAGTCCGTATTTAGCAACCTCTTTTTGTAAATGCATATTTATAACGCCTGGTTGAACAACGGCAACTAAATTATCCAAATCGATTTCTAAAATTTTATTCATATGCTTTTCAAAAGCTAAAATCAAACCACCATTAACAGCCAAAGAACCTCCACTCATACCGGTTCCAGCACCGCGTGGGACTACGATGATACCTCTATCATTGCAAAATTTTAAAATATCGGAAATATCTTCTTCATTTCTTGGAAAAAGCACACCATCTGGCAAATAATGCTTTTTAGTTGCATCATAACTATAAGCAATTTTGTGCGTTTGATCAAAATGGGCATTTTCTTTGCCTAAAATCTTGATAAAATATTGCTTAAACTCTTCTTTCATTGATTCATTTTAATCCCAGAAAAATCAATTAAGGCGTTATAATACTTATAATAATTACCTATCTCTTGAGTATTGAAATCAAAAAAATTACTCTTATAGCCACTTACACGAGAATAAAAAGGAATTTGTACACTAGACGCTTTTTCAATAGGAAATTCATAAAGTTCATTGAAATTTTGACAATCAATAATTTTAGCCTTATTCTCTAAAGCAAAAATTAAAATTCCAACTGCATTATCTGCACAAAACTTTCTAAAATCGCTACGTTTTGGAGCTAAAATCGAAGTTCTAATCAATTGTGCTCCAAAAATATCTATATGAGTAAAATAAATTTGAGGAAAATCTGACACCAAATCATTATAAGTTGTTTCATCCGGAGCAATAATCACCCCTCTATCATAAAGAAAATTTAAAACCACCTCATCACCACTTTTAGGCAAAACATTTGGCAAAGGCAAGGCATCTTGTTTTAAATCTGAAAAAACACTAAATTCTAATTTTGCAAGGCCATTTTCTTTAGCAATCACACTTGCTCTTGCAATAATACTTTTAGAGCTTTTAAATTGCTGTATAACGATACCACCTGAATTAATTTTAATTTCTGGACTATCTTTAATATAACCATAAACATCATCAACCTTCAAAAGATCAGCTCTAATAGGTTTTAAATCAAAACTTGCAGCAAATAAAGTAATACTTAATGTTAGAAAAAATGCTATAAATTTAAGCAAATTTTACTCCTTAAAAATTATTTTGCTAGAATTATATTCCTTTTTTGTTAAGCAATTGTAAGAAAAATAAAGTAAAATATAGCTTTTAAATTTAAAATCTTTTCAAATAAGGCTTTTTATGAAAAAAATCTTGCTTTTATTTGCATTGGTTGTCCAAAGTTTTGCTACTTTAAGTGTTGAAGAATTAACTTGGGATAATGGAGATACCTTGCTTAAATTCTTACAACGAAATTCCATTCCAATGTCACTTTATTATGAACTTGATAAGGAAGATCAAGAACTTGCTTCTGATATAGCTTACAAAGTAAAATATCAAATTTTAAAAGATGAGAATAATAATATAGAACAAATTTTAATTCCTATCAGTGATGATTTACAAATTCATATTTACAAGGACAAAAATAAACAATACGTACTTACCTTTACTCCAATTTCTTATCAAAAAGATGAACGAATTTTACATCTAACAGTTAAAAATTCAGCCTATCAAGACGTCTATGAAGAAAGTGGTAGCAGTACTTTAGCTCGTGCTATGGTTCGTGCCTTTAAAGGAAGTATTAATTTTAGAAATATTCAAAAAGGAGATGAAATAACGCTTTATTACGAACAAAAACGTCGCATGGGAAGACTTTGGGGAGATATTACAATGAAGATGGCTACAGTAGAAATCAATAAAAATATCCAAGAAGTTTTCTCATATAATGATATTTTTTATGATCGAAACGGTAAAGAATTAGAAAATTTTTTACTCATAAAACCGGTTAATTATACAAGAATTTCCTCTCCGTTTAGTACCGCAAGATATCATCCTATACTTAAGAGATATCGTGCCCATCTTGGTATAGATTATGCTGCACCTACTGGAACACCTGTAAAAAGTGCAGGAAAAGGGACGATTATTTTTGTAGGCACAAAAGGAGGGTATGGAAATGTTATTCAAATCAAACATGAAGCAGGATATACAACTTTATATGCACATTTAAGTCGTTTTGCAAAAATCAAAAGCGGTCAAAGGGTTAATCAAGGACAAATTATTGCCTACGTAGGATCAACGGGAATGAGTACGGGTCCTCATTTGCATTTTGGGGTGTATCTAAATAATAAAGCCATTAATCCTGCCTCAGTAGTAAAAATCACCAAATCCCAATTAAAAGGCAAAGAAAAGGAAAAATTTAAACACGCTATAGCAAAATACGAAAAAATAGTAAAAGAAGCCCTAGAAACACATCAGCCAAATCCACCCAAAGAAGAAGAATTTGAAAATTATATAGAATTTTAATTACTCAGCAATGCTTTATCTTTTACCTCGATTAAAGAATTTAAAAGAGCGATCAGCTCTTCTTTTTCTTTAGGCTCTATTTCATTAAAAACTGAATTAACAAGCTGATGAACTAAAATTTCATTACATAAATCCAAATCACCAAATTCTCTAGCCTTTTGAATGATCTTTAAAACCCTTAAATCTTTTTTTTCATACATAAGATTAACCTTTTAAATAAATTACACTGACAAAGCGTTTTTGTATTTTATCTCGACGATAAGAAAAAAAATTTTTATTCTCAAAACTGCAAATCTCGCAATCAACAATATTAACTATGCTTAAATTTTGAGCCTGAAATTTTACCAAACTCTTTAAATCAAGCTTGCTATCCAATAAAAAATCTTTAAAATTTTGCTTTGCAAAATCTAAAACATCACCGCTAATTTCATAATTTTTCCAACAAATACTTGGCATAATAAAAAGATGAAATTTGGTTTTATCCAAATTTGGATTTTCTAAAATGATCTTATCTACACATTTTTTTAAAATATTTTCAAAACTTCCCTTTCTGCCAGAATGTAAAGCTGCTATAATACCATCTTCATGATACAATAATAAAGGTAAGCAATCAGCACTTAAAACACAAAGTGCAATATTTTTTTTCTTAGTAAACAAACCATCGCAAGTTAGATTTTTTAAATTTTTATCATAGTTTTGCACCAAATCAGAATGAATTTGATCCATAAAAACACATTCTAAAATACCCTCAAAACCTAAATGAGAAAATAAATTTTGCTTAAAAGAGTTGGCTCTAAAAATATTATAATCTTGATCATAAGCACAAAAAATACTCACTTTTTCATTATCTAGTAAAGATAAGAAATTTTCTCTATTTCGTTCCATGACAATTCCTTATTTTTAATACCTTGTAATTGTGCATAAATATACCTAGCAAGCAAATCAGTTTCGATATTAATTTTTCTACCTATTTTGTATTCCTTAAAAAGAGTTTCTCTAAAAGTAATAGGGATAATAGTCAATCTGATTTGATTTTCAAAAACCTCATTAACAGTTAAGCTCACTCCATCAATCCCTATACTACCTTTAGAAGCCACAAATTTCATCGCATCTTTGGGTAATGAGATAAAAAAATCTACTCCATTTTCATCTTTGTGAATTTTTTCAAGTATCCCAATAAAGTCAATATGTCCTTGCATTAAATGCCCATCGATTCTATCTCCAAACCTTAAAGCCGGCTCTATATGGACATTTTCTTTTAAATTTTGCACCGCTATATGCAAACGACTTTCATGAGAAAGCTCAACCTCAAAACCATCATGATGAATTTTTGTTACACTTAAACAAGCTCCATTAACGGCTATACTATCTCCCAAACTAGGTTTATATTGCGCTTTTAATCTTAAAATATTATTGTGATAAGATACAACTTGTGCAATTTCTCTTATAAGACCGTTAAACATTAAATTTCCTTAAAATATCTTGTTTAATATCTTATTAATTGCTTTATCCACTTTTTTATTTTTGTCTGTATCTTTAGCATCATTATTCTTTACGCCAAATATATTTTTTACAGAATCAACCACACTGCTTGCATCTAATTTTATTTTAGGATTATCAGTCGTTCCTGTAATATTTCCTTTAAAATTAGCCTTGTCAATTTTGGCATTAAAAGGAAGATTTAAAGAGCCGCTTTTAGAATTAAGCTCTCCTGAATTTATAACAATACTAGCATTATCAGCCTGCATATTTAAATTCAGCTTTATATTTTCTTTATTGATCAGTGCTTTTGCATTTGCCGTATGAAAAACTTCTTGAGTAAAATCTTTAAAAGTTAAAACTTTTAATGCGACAGTAATTGAATTTTGCTTAAGCTTTCCTTCTTTGATATCTAAATTAACCTCACCTTTCTCATTTAATATATCATAATTTGCTTTTACATTAGCCTTGCCTTGATAAACATCCATAACACCTATTCCTTGAGCTAAAGTATCCAAATCTACATTGTTTAAATCAGCATTAATAATATTATCTTTTAAAATTGCACTTAAAGTTCCATTAAATAAATTTTTACTCATGATATTAAAATTTAAAGTTTTATTGTAATTAATATCACCGCTAAAACTTGCCGATCCTTTAAGTTTTCTATCTAGTAAAAATCCTAATTTAGAAAAATCATTAATATCTAAAATAAAATTAGATTTTAAATTCATTTTATTGATATCAAAACTACCTTTTAAATGCGTAAGATTAGCTAAAGTAGAATTCAAAATATTATCAAATTGGGCAATATTATTTTTAAAAATTACATTAGAATTTAAATCGTAATTTGTATTGTTTGGAAATTTTTTATTTAAAACTTTACTCAAAATTGCAGAATTTAAAATACCTTTTGCATTTAAATTTATATTTCCATTAAGATTTTTCAAATCAACACTATCTAAATGTCCTTTAGCATTAATAATTCCACCTGCATAATTTGGCATACCTACAATTACTAATAGTTTTGAAAGATCAAGCTTATTGATATCTAAATCCAATTTTTCGCCATTAGAATTTGCTTTTATAATTCCATTAGCAATATTTGCATCCGCGCTTAAGTTTTTTATCTGAGATCCTATAAGATGAGCTTTTGCGTTTAATTCTGCATTGCCTTGTAATTTTTGTCCTGCAATAGCGTTAAACTGAGACAAATCATCAATAAAAGAATTTAAATCTGTATTTAATTCTTTGTTTTTTAAATTGTAGGTTCCAGATAATTTTTTGATATTTAATAAATTAGAAGCTAAAATAGCATTGTAAGCAATATTGCTATTTTTAGCAGTTGCCTTTGCATTAAAACTAAAAGTTGTATTTGGGAGTTCTAAATTAGTAATTTTTTTAAGCTCATTGGTATTAACTTTAGCATTATTGATTTTTGCTTCAGCATTAAAATTTGCAAAATCAATCCCTGTGCTGTTTAAATTAGCATTCAAATTACCATTAATCAAACTACCATATCCAGCAATAGCTAGGATTTTTCCCAAATCTGCATTATTGATATTTGCAAGTAATTGATTATTTTTTAAACTAGCTTTTATTTCTCCGCCAAGTCCTATAACGTTAGCATTTAAGCTTTGCAAAGCATTGTTACTCAAGCTTAAATCTCCTATGGTTTGTAAATTACCGTTTAATTTTGTCTTTGTCAGTTTTTCAAGCTTAGCTAGACTAGGAATTTTCAAGTCAAAATCTGTAAAAAGAGTGTTACTAGATAAATTATATAAGGTTTTTTGAGTTTGCAAATTTAGATAATCGTTATAAATTTTACTTATAGCATAAATTTTATCTTCTTTTATATTGGCTAGAATTTGAGCTTTTAGATTAGAATTTTCAGGTAAGTCTAATCCGAATTCTTTTTTAATCATGGCATAGTTTATATAACTATTATCAAGTTTTATTATAATACTCCCATCAGGTTTTAAATCTTTTGCACTGATTTTACTCGCTATATCTAAAGTTCCTTTTGCCAAATTTGATCGACCAAAAAGTCCTAATAATTCCGAAATTTGTATATCTTGAGCGCTTAAATTTAAAGCTATAGGAGAATAGTCATAAATACGAGAATTTAATAAGATATTAGAACCAAACAAATACCCCTTACCATTAGCAATAAAATCACTTGCTTTTCCTTGAATTTTCCCTCCAAAGGCTAAATTTTCTTTTAAGTTTAAACCTAAATTTTGAGCATTATTTTTATCAAATTTAATAGCATAATCAAGATCAAATCCTAGCCTAAAAAGATTTAATTTTCCATATAAATCAAGATCGATTAAATTTGCCAAGCTAAGTTGGAGATTGATGCTAGAGAAGCGTAAATCAAAACGTGTAATATTTACATCAAGTCCAGAACTTTCTTTAATCTTGTTTTGAGCTATATTGGCAACGATATTATTACCAAAACTTGTAAATAAAATTCCATATAGAATCATTATAAATACCGCAATTAAAATAAAAACTGCATAAAAAATTTTTTTCATTGTTTTATCCTTAATATGTTTTTTATAAAAAAACTTTAGTTTATTTAACTAAAGTTATATAAATATTTTTACTAAAAGTATTGACAAAATTCATTTTTTATTGTATAGTTTTATCACTCAAAATTAAAGAGTGCTAAAAATTATTTTTTAAGGATGGACAAAATGAATTTTCAACCTTTAGGAAAACGTGTTTTAGTTAAACGCGTAGAAGAAACTAAAACAACATCTTCAGGTATAATTATACCAGATAATGCTAAAGAAAAACCATTGATGGGTGAAGTAATTGCAGTAAGTAAAGAAATAAATGATATATCAAATGGTGATAAAATTATGTTTGCTAAATATGGTGGAACTGAAATCAAACTTGAAAATGATGAATATTTAGTACTAAACGTAGATGATATTTTAGGAATTTTAAAATAATTTATAAGGAGTAAAAAATGGCAAAAGAAATATTTTTTTCAGATGAAGCAAGAAATAAACTTTATGAAGGCGTTAAAAAATTAAACGATGCCGTAAAAGTAACTATGGGGCCACGCGGACGTAATGTATTAATTCAAAAAAGTTTTGGTGCTCCAAGCATTACAAAAGATGGTGTGAGTGTTGCTAAAGAAGTTGAACTTAAAGATGCTTTAGAAAATATGGGTGCTGCCTTAGTAAGAGAAGTTGCCAGTAAAACAGCCGATCAAGCAGGAGATGGAACTACAACTGCAACCGTTTTGGCACATGCGATTTTCAAAGAAGGCTTAAGAAATATCACAGCCGGAGCTAACCCTATCGAAGTTAAACGCGGCATGGATAAAGCTTGCGAAGCAATTGTCGATGAACTCAAAAAACTCTCACGTGAAGTAAAAGATAAAAAAGAAATTGCTCAAGTTGCAACAATTTCAGCAAATTCAGATGAAAAAATCGGAAATTTAATCGCTGATGCGATGGAAAAAGTAGGCAAAGACGGCGTTATCACCGTTGAAGAAGCTAAGTCAATCAATGATGAATTAAATGTTGTTGAAGGTATGCAGTTTGATAGAGGATATCTAAGTCCTTATTTTATTACAAATGCTGATAAAATGCTAGTAGAACTTTCAAATCCTTACATTTTACTTTATGACAAAAAAATCTCAAGCTTAAAAGATCTATTGCCAATTTTAGAACAAATTCAAAAAACAGGAAAACCACTTTTAATCATTGCTGAAGATATTGAGGGTGAAGCGCTTGCTACTTTGGTTGTTAATAAACTAAGAGGCGTTTTAAATATTTCAGCTGTAAAAGCACCTGGTTTTGGTGATAGAAGAAAAGCTATGCTTGAAGATATTGCTATTTTAACTGGTGGAGAAGTGATTTCTGAAGAGCTTGGAAGAACCTTAGAAAGTGCAACTTTACAAGATTTAGGACAAGCATCAAGCGTGATCATCGACAAAGATAATACAACTATTGTAAATGGTGTGGGCGAAAAAGCAAATATTGATGCAAGAATCAACCAAATCAAAGCTCAAATTGCTGAAACAACAAGTGATTATGATAAAGAAAAATTACAAGAAAGACTTGCAAAATTAAGCGGTGGTGTTGCTTTAATCAAAGTTGGAGCCGCAACCGAAACTGAAATGAAAGAGAAAAAAGATCGCGTTGATGATGCTTTAAGTGCAACTAAGGCCGCTGTTGAAGAAGGTATAGTGATTGGTGGTGGCGCTGCACTTATCAAAGCAAAATCAAAAATCAAACTAGATCTTAAAGGTGATGAAGCTATCGGAGCTGCAATAGTTGAAAGAGCTTTAAGAGCACCTTTAAGACAAATTGCTGAAAATGCTGGTTTTGATGCAGGCGTTGTTGTTAATACTGTAGAAAATACAAAAGACGAAAATACAGGTTTTGATGCTGCTAAAGGCGAATATGTAGATATGTTTGCTTCAGGTATTATTGATCCGGTTAAAGTAGAAAGAGTTGCTTTACTTAATGCAGTATCTGTAGCAAGTATGCTTTTAACAACTGAAGCAACTATCAGCGAAATTAAAGAAGATAAACCAGCTATGCCTGATATGAGTGGTATGGGTGGAATGGGCGGTATGGGTGGAATGATGTAATTTCCGCCTAAGCTAAAATCAAGTCAGCTTTCTGGCTTGATTTTCACCAACTTAATTTAAAAACACTCCCTTCATTCTCTATGGATTCACAAACAATCTTTATATTATTATCATGACAAACTTTTTTTACCAAAGAAAGACCAATACCAAATCCTCCTTGATCTTTGTTAAATCTTGCATAGCGATCGAAAATAAATTTCAAATTCTCTTTTGAAATGCCACAACCTGTATCGGCAATACTTAAAAAATTGTCTTTTAGTTCTATAAAAATAGTTCCATTTTTTTTATTGTATTTGATTGCATTACTTAAAAGATTATCTAAGAGTTTTGAAATTTGATTTTTAGCAGCAAAAATATTTGCTTGACTTAATTGAAGATTCAAATTGATTTTTTTTTGCTCAAAAAATAATTTAAAATATTCTATTCTTTCTTCAAGTAGAATTTTTAAGTCAAATTCTTGTTTTTCACTTTCTAAAGTACTTGGAAAATTATAAAAAACCAAATCAGAATACACTTGAGATAAACTTTTCGCTGCTAGTTTAATTCTCTTAAATTTGAGATTATAATCTAAATTTTGTTGTTCAAGCTGTTCTATACTCATTAAAATAACACTTAAAGGGGTATTTAACTCGTGTGTAGAATCTTTTATAAATCTATTTAAAACGTTTATTCTTTCTTCTAAAGGTTTTAAGGCAATTTTTACCAATAAATAAGCTATTAAACCTAATACAAAAAAAGCCATAAAAGCGAAACTAAAAACTTTTATTCTGATCCAAAAAAGCTCCTCACTAACATCTTCTCCTTGAATTAAAATTTTTAAGCCATCTTTTTCATCTAAATTTTCTTCTTTTGTATATTGTAAAAAAAATAAATCTGTGCTCATTGGAGCAATTAAAAATACTTTACCTTGATAAATTCCTTTACCCATAAACATAATATTTGCTTTCCTAAAATTAAAATCCAAATTATCAAAAATGGTTTGATTATTATCAAAAATAGCAAAATTAAGTCTTGAACTTTCTGCAATATTTTTAGCACTTATATTCATAGGGGTAAAACGAGAATTGATAATATTTATAACAATATTTCTATGAATTTCTCTTAAAGATCCGCTTTTTAAAATCACTAATTCTTCATATAATTTTTGATACCAAATGATAAAAAAGAAAGCTAGAAAAAAACCTGTAGTGGTAAGATAAAGCAGTAAAATTTGCCTTATGACCTTTTTACTCATAACGATAGCCTCTACCTCTTTGATTAATGATTTTTTCCTTACCTAGTAATTTTCTTAAATTTTTAACATAAGCTCTCAAACTAAGCTCACTTGGCTCTTCGCCATACTCCCAAAGCTCTTCAAAAATCTGTTCCGAGCTTAAAAAATTGTTTTTATTTTTTAATAGTAAAGATAATAATTTAATTTCTTTACCTGGCAAAGATAAAGCTTTATCAAAATGATAAAGAATTTGGGATGTAAAACTGAATTTAAAACCATTTCCTAAATCTTCATAATCTTCATTTTTGTGAGAAAATGCTCTTTTAAGTAAAGACTGAATACGTATAGAAAGTTCTGCAAGCTCAAAAGGTTTTTTTATATAATCATCACAACCTGACTCAAAACCCTCTTTTAAATCATCGACTGTATTTAAAGAAGTCATAAAAATAGCCGGGGTTTGTTTTCCACATTCTCTTAACTCTTTTAATAAAGAAAAACCATCTCCTAGCGGGACTTTAACATCTAAAATCCATAAATCAAAATGTTTTTCATAGGCTAATTCTAAAGCTTCTTGTGCATTACTACAAACATAAACTTTGTATCCTTGATCTATTAAATACTCTTCTATAATTTCGCTTAAGCTTAAATCATCTTCTAAAAGTAAAATTTTCGCTGCCATCAATTTTCCTTGAGATATTTCTTAGCGTGATTGTATCAAAATATAGAAAACTAAGCTATAAAACTCATTTACAAAAAGACTAATAATTTTGATTATTTTTAAAAGAATAGTAGAATAAATCTAAGCTAAATGGCTCCGGATGTAGGATTCGAACCTACGACCAATCGGTTAACAGCCGACTACTCTACCGCTGAGCTAATCCGGAATAAAATTTAAAAATGCAATTATATTTAAAATTGATATTTTTGTCAAGATTTTTTCTAAAAAATTTAGAATTATTCCTTGACTATAATATTTTTCAAATCAATAAAATAAAAATAATTTACTCCATCCTTATAATCATAATCAAGTTTCATTCCATGTGCTTCTAAAATTGTATTTACTATATAAAGCCCTAAACCAAAACTAGATTTTTGTTTTGTGCCCTGTGTAAAAGCTTGTGTATAATATTCCAAGGTATTATTAAGCTCTGGACCATGATTTTTAAAACAAATAGAATTATCCATTATATCAATTTGCACAAAACCATCTTGAGAATATTTAATACCATTATCTATCATATTTTTAATTGCTGTAGTAAAAAGCTTAAAATCTACATTTATAAAAAAACTTTGCTTCATTAAAATTCTTATATTATTATCATCACGCATAGCTATTTCTTTAGCTTCATCTAAAACATCCAAAATATTATATTTTTTTCTATTGATAAAAGCAGCACCTGAAGTTATTTGTTCTATGGCAGCAAATTCATTAATCAAAATTTCAAGTCGATTAAAAATACTATCCAATCTTTCTTTGTATTTATTATCCTCTAGCATTTCAAGTGTTATAAGACCTTTAGTAATTGGAGTTTTTAACTCATGCATAATATTTCTTAAGAAAAATTGACGTGATTGATTGAGTTTTCGAATTTGTAAAATAGCTTGATAAAAAGCTTCACTCACTTGAGAAATTTCATCAACCCCAGTACTAACATCTTCTATGTCGCTAATTTTTCCTTGTGCAAATTTATCGATTTGCTTTTTTAAAGCCTTTAAAGGTTTTAATTTTTTAAATATAAAAATATAAAGCAAAATAAGAATAAAAATAAAAGCAGCAGCGATAGCTTTTATGATAAAATACCTATAAGTTTGATAATCTTGATCTTTATAAAGATTTACCTTACCATCATAAATAATATTTAAATAAACCTGATTTTCATAAGAAATGATTTCGATCAAACCATTATTAACTTCTACCCTGGCTAATACATCTCCATTAAAAAGAATTTTTCGGATTTGCTTAGCTTTTATTATTTGCTCCATTTTATTATAGTTTTTAGTCTGTTCTTCAAATTCTTGTTCACTAATAACTCCAGCAAAATACAAAAGTCTAGCATTGGCTATTAAAGAATATTTAGTATTTAATTCTCTAGTATAATTTTGCTGATCATATTCTATTAGCCATAAAAACCCTAAAATAACACTGACTCCAGCAAAAATAAAAATAAAGGTAATGGTATAAAAAATTGAAGATCGATTCATTGAGTTAATTTATATCCTATCCCTCTGATAGAATGGATATATTTTGGAGTTTTAGGATCATCACCCATTTTTTGGCGAATTCTGCTGATAATAACATCTATGCTTTTATTACTAGAATCTTCACTTATGGAAGAACAATTATACACAAGTTCTTCTCTGCTCACAACTCCACCTTCTTTTTTGATCAAATAACTTAAAATATCAAATTCAGCATTAGTCAAAATGAGTTCTTGTCCCTTCATAGAAATCGTATGTTTATATTGATCATAAACAAGATCTTTTACACTCTTAGCAAGTGTACTTTTTGTATTTGAAATTCTTCTTAAATGACTTTTAATCCGTGCTTGAAGTTCTTTAGGATTATAAGGTTTTGGTAAATAATCATCCGCTCCAAGTTCCAAAGCATTGACTTTATCGGTAATATCATGTCTTGCACTTGAAATAATAATAGGAGTATCGTATTTTTTACGAATTTCTTCACACACTTCAAGTCCATCAAGTCCCGGCAAGGAAAGATCTAAAATAATTAGCTGATACTCTTTTAAGGCAAGTTTTGAGAGTCCGATATAAGGCTCATGAGCTATATCGACTTTCATTTCAAATTTTTCCAAATATTCAGCGGTAATTTCAGCTAATTCTAAATCATCTTCTATCATAAGAATATTAATCATGATATTCCTTTTTAATTTAATCTTAAAAACTTAATTTTAAACTAGAATTTATAACAAAAGGAAAACCTCCTTTTGTTATAAAATTATTTTAATACTAGCAAAGTAGCAAAACCATTGCGGTATACCCAGATCTTGATAAATTCTTTTTTATTATTTTGTTTTAAAGCCTGATCTAAATCTTTTAAATTCTTAATTTCGCTCTGCCCTACACCTATAATAATATCCCCTTTTTTAAATCCTGATTCCCTAGCCTTACTTTTATCTTTAACGCTTTCGACAAAAACCCCATTTACATCTTTTGGAATTTGCAGATGATCTTTTAATCTGACATCTAAATTTCTCAAACTTAAGCCGTCAATTAAATTACTTTGAACTCCTTTAGAGCTATCTTTTTCTCCTTTAAGAACAAAAGTTGTTTGTTTATTATCCCCATCTCTTTCATAGTTAATTGTAATTTTTTCTCCGATTTCAAGAGTTCCTATATAGTTTTTTAAATCCATTGGATTTTTAATGATTTTATCATTAACTTTAGTAACCAAATCTCCACGTTTTAGTCCGGCTTCATCAGCACTTGAACCTTTTTGAACATCTGTAATTAAGGCACCTTCTTGATTTTTATAGGCTTTTTTAGTATCACCATATAAAGCCGAAATAGTTACTCCTAGAAAACCTCTTTCAATTTTGCCTTTTTCAATAAGTTTTTTAGCTATATCTTTAACCATATTTGAAGGAATTGCAAATCCTATACCATTATTCCCACCACCTCGAGAAAGTATAGCTGAATTAATTCCTACTAAAAATCCGCGACTATCCACTAAAGCGCCGCCTGAATTTCCTGGATTAATAGACGCATCTGTTTGAATAAAATTTTCATACTGATTAAGACCAATATTATCTTTATTTAATGCTGAAATAATTCCACTTGTTACACTAAAACCTACCCCAAAAGGATTTCCTAGCGCAAACACTACATCTCCTTCCATTAAATTATCTGAATTGGCAAAAGTAATAGCTGAAAGATTTTTAGCATCTATTTTAATTACAGCCAAATCTGTTTTTGGATCTTTTCCTATTAATTTGGCTTTATATTCTGTATCACTACCTGGTAAATTTACAGTGATCGTATCTGCATCATCTACTACGTGATTATTAGTAACAATGTAACCATCCTTTGAAATAATCACTCCTGAGCCTAAAGAACTGATGACTTCTTTATCATTTTTGCTTTTCCTTTGAGGAAAGTCAAAGTCAAAAAATTGCTTAAAATAAGGATCGTTAAAAAAATCATCCAAAGGACTGAAACGATTTGTCTGTGTTATAGTTTTTGAAGTTGAAATATTAACAACTGATTTTTTAACTTCTTTAATAGAATCATGATAGCTTAAGATAACCCCACCATCTGCCGGATTAATACGATTAGCCGACATATCAGACTCGTTAAAGTTAATACTCGCTGCAAATAATGCACTTGCTAAACCTAGTGATAAAATAATCTTTTTCATTTTTTTCCTTTCTATTAGAAAATTGAGAAGTTCTAATATAATTTTCTTCGTAAAAAATATTTTTTACATACAGATATAGTATAAAATCAAAAATTTACGAAATTGTAAATAAAAAAACTTGAGTGATAAAAATTGATAAAACTTGATTGACTTAGACTAAAGTTTTTGCTATAATTACTTATTTATGATTATTTATTAAATTCATTGATAAAGATTTTTAGATTAAAAATTAATTTTTATTCTCAAGGAAAATTAAGAATGAATAGTTTATATGAAACGCTTGGAGTATCAAAAAATGCAAGCTCTGATGAAATAAAAAAAGCTTATCGTCGCTTAGCAAGACAATATCACCCTGATATTAATAAAGAAAAAGGAGCTGAAGAAAAATTTAAAGAAATCAATGCCGCTTATGAAATCTTAAGCGATGAAACAAAACGTGCCCAATATGATCAGTATGGTGATTCTATATTTGGAGGGCAAAGTTTTCATGATTTTTCAAGAAATACAGGTGGAATTAATTTAGATGATATTTTAAAAGATTTATTTGGCGGAGGTTTTGGCGGATCTTCACGCGGCAATCGTTTTAATGGATTTTCCTCTAAAGGATTTGGAGGATTTGGAAACTTTGAAGAAAATTTAGATTTGACTATAGAATTAACCATTCCTTTTGAAAAAGCTGTTGTTGGAGGAGAACATACCTTTACTTTTCAAGGAGAAAATATCAAATTTAAAATTCCACACGGCATCAAAGAAGGTGAAAAACTTAGAATTCGCGGAAAAGGAAAAAATGCCTATAACAAAACCCGCGGCGATCTCATCATTGTAGTAAAAATTGAAGAAAGTAAAATATACCAAAGAGAAGACGATGATTTGTATCAAAAAATAGATATTTCGCTTAAAACCGCTTTATTTGGCGGAAAAATCACAATTAAAACTTTTAAGGAAGACAAAAAAGAAGCCACAATTTCTATAGCTCCAAATTCAAAAAATGGACAAAAAATACGTTTAAAAGGCTATGGAGTACAAAATAGAAAAAATAATATTTACGGAGATTTATATTTAATTTTAAATGTTGTTCTACCCAATACAGAAACATTGGATAAAAATTTTATCGAACTTTTAAAAGAAAAACTTCCAGAATAAGGAGAAAATAATGGATCATCATTATGACGAACCCGTATATTTGATAAGTGTCGTTGCTAAAGTATTGAGTATACACCCTCAAACCCTAAGACAATACGAAAGAGAAGGTTTAGTAGAGCCTAGCAGAACTGATGGTAAAATAAGACTATATTCTCAAAGAGATATTGATCGTATCAAACTTATACTACGTCTAACTCGTGATATGGGTGTGAATTTAGCTGGAGTAGATGTTATATTAAAGCTAAAAAATCAAATTCATGAATTTGAAAATTTGATTGATGAATTACGTTTAGAACTTAGTAAGCAGCAAAATCCGGATGCGGCTTCAAAAGCCGTCGTTAAGCATAAAAATAGCTTTGACTTAATCTTCTATGAGAAAAAATGATAAAAAATGGATAATTTTTTAGAAATTTTTCTCATAGCAGCAGCAATAGCTATCATCTTAAATGTTATTTTAAAAAAATTCGAAATTCCTACTATTATTGGTTATATAGCAGCTGGAGAAATTATTTCTGAAATTTATCACTTAAGTGGCAAAGGCGAAATAACGCATATTGCTGAATTTGGTATCGTCTTTTTAATGTTTACTATTGGGCTTGAATTTTCTTTTAAACATTTAATAGCTATGAAACAAGAAGTTTTTTTAAATGGTTCTTTACAAATGCTTACTTGTGGATTTGTATTTACTCTAATTGTTATGGGAATTTTAGGTCTTGGAGATAAAAGTGCAACAATAGCAGGTTTTGCCCTAGCCCTTTCCTCTACTGCCGTTGTACTTAAAATGTTAAATGACAATGGAGATATTAATGAACAATACGGCAGAAAAGCTTTAGGAATATTACTTTTTCAAGATATAGCCGTTATTCCTTTACTTTTGCTCGTAGATATATTTTCATCTAACAATCAAGATATAGGACAATTATTACTCACTTCTCTTATTTCAGCAATTGTTTTAATTGCTTTACTTTTTTTTATAGGCAAATACTTAGTAGATAGAGTTTTTAGACTTATTATTCGCGCTTCCTCTCAAGAAATTTTTATAGCCACAATTTTATTTATGGTAATAGGTGCAAGTTTTTTAGCAAATTATTTTGGATTTTCTTACTCTTTAGGTGCTTTTATAGCAGGAGCATTGATAGCAGAAACAAAGTATAAGCATAAAATTGAAGCGGATTTAATTCCTTTTAGAGATTTACTTTTAGGGCTTTTTTTTATGACGGTAGGAATGCAAATTCAACTTGATATTATTGCCACAAATTGGTTTTTAATTTGTATTTTAACCCTACTTATTATGTCAATGAAATTTGGCATTATATTTGGATTTTTATTCCTTTACACAAAAAAAAGAGTGGCTCTAAAAACAGCCTTTTCTATTGCTCAAGTTGGAGAATTTGCCCTAGCTATTTTTTCAATTTTACAAGCTAAAGGAATGCTCGATATTGAAACTTCTCAAATTTTAATCGTAGTATCAATTATAACCATGATTATCACACCTTTTATACTTAATAATATACGTAAAATTGCAAATGTAGTCGAAGATATAGCTTTAAATACAAACGCTACACAAAATAATATCCAACAAAGCAAATTAAAAAATCATCTTGTCATTTTTGGTTATGGGCGTTTAGGACAAGAAATGGTGCAAAGGATTAAAAATACTGGTGTGCCTTATTTGGTATTAGAAAGTGATTTAAATTTAGTTGAATTAGGAAATAGTCGCGGAGAAAATGTGATTTTTGCGAATGCGGCCCAAGAAGAAACTCTAAAAATTGCTAATATAGAAGAGTGTGCAGTCGCAGTTATTACCATCACCAATGAAGCAAAGCTCGAAATGCTTTGTCAGCTTTTATCATCTTATCCAAAACCTATTGATACCATTATTCACGTCAATGGAAATCTTGAAAGAATGCTGTTTTCAAGTATAGATGAAAATATTCGTATTATAAATTCTGAAAAAATTTTAGCTCGAAATTTAGTCCAAGAAGCGTTAGAATGTAGAATTCATAAAAATACCTAAAGGATAGTTTTGAGAAAAATCGATGAAAAAAATCTAAGAGTAAAATATCTAAGAGCATTAGAGAAATTTTCCAACATAGCAAGGTCTTGCTTAAAAAGAGAAGACTTTGAAATAGAAAAATTTCAAGAAAGAATGCAAAAAAATAAAAAAGTTATAGAAAAATGTCAAGCAGTTGTTTTAAACTCGACCTATAGTAAGGCTTTGGAAAATTTTGTCAATGCTTGCCTTGATTTTTCTTTAAACAAAGAGAAGCTTTTAAGCCTTGCCAACTCTTTAGATAAGCTTAAAAATCAAAACAAAAAAGAAAAACACAAAAACTATTTAAAGGAATATGAATGATTAATGTATTTTTTGATATGGATGGAACTTTAATTGATAGTGCAAATGCAATCGCTTGTGCCGTTAATGAAATTCGAGCGGATTTAAATTTAGATTCTCTCTCAAAAGAAAAAATAACTTCAATTATCAATACGCCTAACATAGATTGGGCTAAAGAACTTTATAATATTGATAATTTTCATCATTCTAGTTTTAAAGACGGTTTTGAAAAATATTTCATCAAACATTATGAACAAAGTGTAATTTTATTTGATGGAGTTATAGAACTTTTAGATTTTTTAAAAAGTAAAAATTGTTTTTTAGCTATCGCAACAAATGCTCCACAAAGTTCTCTTTCTAGCATACTTAAAAAACACAATATTATTCCATATTTTGATAAAATTTTAGGTGTAAGCGTTGGTATAGAACCAAAACCAAATCCCCAAATGCTTAATCTTCTTATAGATGAAGCTCCTTATCCAACAAGTATTTTTATAGGTGATAGTCAAAAAGATAAAGAATGTGCTAAAAATGCAAAAATTCCATACTATCACGCCAAATGGTATCAAACAGATAATTTAAAAGAAAACGAATTTGGCAATGTACAAACTTTAAAAAAATACTTATTAAAATATTTATGAGTTTTTTAAAAAAATATAGTTAAAATAACGCAAATTCTATAATTTAAAAGAAAGTAAAATATGAGTGAGTTATTGATTGAAATTGGCGTAGAAGAATTACCTGCTATACCTTTATTAAAAGAACTTCCAAATATAGAAAAAAAATGGCAAAATATTTTAGATGAATATCATTTAATGAGTGAATTTGAATTTTATTACACTCCTCGTCGTTTGGTATTTTTTCATAAAAATTTTCATGATAAACAAGAAGATATTGCAGCTGAATTTATAGGAGCTCCTAAAAACATAGCTTTTAAGGAGGGTAAATTAACTCCTGCGGGCAAGGCATTTTTAGAAAAAGCAGGTATTAAAGAAAATGAACTTGAATTTAAAGAAATCAAGGGAAAAGAAGTTTTATATTATCAAAAAACCTTACAGGGTAAAAATAGTACTGAAGTTTTAGGTGAAATGATTGATAAATTTCTAAAAAGCTTAAACTTTGGTAAAAGTATGCGCTGGGGGGATAATCCTTTTGAATTTATCCGTCCTATAAGAAGTATAGCTTGTATTTTAGATAACAAACTTGTTGAATTTAAAAGCTTTGGGGTAAAAAGTTCCCAAAAAACTTTTGTTCATAGAAGTATTAGTTATGATTATTTCGATTTTAAAAATGCTAAAGAATATTTCCAAATTTTAGAAGATAATTATATTATTCTTGATCCAAAAAAACGTCAAGAAAAAATTTTAAGCGAATTTGCAAGACTTGAAAGTGAGCATCAAATTTCTATTGCACAAGATGAAGAGCTTTTAGCTGAAGTTGTAGCAATTACAGAATACCCAAAAGCTCTTTTTGGAAGTTTCGAAGAAATTTTTTTAGAGATCCCAAATGAAGTCATCATCACTTCAATGCGAGAAAATCAACGTTATTTTGCCGTCTTTGATAAAAAAGGATTGAGTAACCATTTTATTGTAGTTAGCAACGCAGTTTGTAAAGACTATTCTAAAATCATACATGGTAATGAAAGGGTTTTACGGGCAAGATTAAGCGATGCAATGTTTTTTTATAAAAACGATTTGCAAAAAGGTTTAGAGCCTGAAAAACTTAAAAAAATAGTCTATCTTGAAAATTTAGGAACCGTAAATGATAAAAGTTTAAGAGAAATTGAACTTGCAAAAATTTTATGTGAATTTTTACAAAATCATAAAATTGAAAATATTTCCAAAGCTATTCATTACGCAAAAGCAGATTTAGCCACTCAAATGGTTTATGAATTTACAGATCTGCAAGGAATTATAGGAAGTTATTATGCTTCTAAAATGGGTTTTGATTATGAAATTTGCTTAGCTATAAAAGAACAATACTTACCAAATTCCGAAAAATCCGATCTTCCAAGTACCGAATTCTCAAGCATAGTCGCTTTAGCTAATAAATTCGATACACTTTTAGGGCTTTTTAGTATAGGAAAAATTCCAAACGGAACAAAAGATCCTTATGCGTTAAGACGTGCTGCAAATGGGATATTAAAGATACTTTTACATTTAAACAAAAATTTCGATATCGATACATTTTTAGAAAAAGCTTCAAAAAACTATCAAAATTTTAATTTGCAAATTTTAAAAGATTTCATTTTTGAAAGACTTTACACTTTTTATGATCTAAATCCTAGCTTTATCAAAGCTGTCCTTGTTTCAAAAAATTCCGATATTATTTCTATCAATGAAAGTATTAAAGCTCTAGCCCAAATCAGTCAAAAAAATAATTTTGCTGAATACTTTAGTACCTTTAAACGTCTTGCAAATATTGCTCAAAAAACTACAAATACTATTGATGAAAGCTTATTTATAGAAGCTGAAAAAAAACTTTATGTGGCATTTAAAAAAAGTTTGGAAGCACATACAATCAAAGAAAAATTAAATAATTTATTTGCTTTAAAACCTGAAATTGATGCCTTTTTCGAAGCTGTTATGATTAATGATAAAGATGAAAAACTTAAGAATAATCGCCAAGCTTTAGTATTTAGCATCTATCAAGAATTTCTTAAAATTGCAGACATTAAGGAACTTAGCTTATGAAAAAAATATTGATTTTACTTTTTTGTTTCTTTACTTGCGTTTTTGGAGCCCAAGAAATCAAACTTATCAAAGGGCAAGCCGTATTTTTGGAGCTTGATAAAAATAATTTTATAGAATTAAAAAACCAAAATAAAACAATTCCAACCTTCAATCATCCAAAAAACGAAAATAAAATCCTTGCCATTTTTGCCCTACCCTATAAAAATCCTCCAAAGAGCACAAAATTAATCGCTATTTATAAAAACAAGCAGCAAGAATTCATCATCAATGCATCTGAAGGAAATTATAAAAGCGAACAAATACAGGTAGCAAAAAATAAAGTTTTTCCACCTAAAAACGTTCAAGATCGTATTAAAAAAGAATTTCAAGAAGCTAATGCAATCTATACCTCCTACACTCCAAAAGCTTTATACGATGGAACTTTTGCAATACCTCTTGCAAGTTTTATCACAAGCGATTTTGGTAAAGCTAGAATATTTAACAACCAAGTTGCAAGTTATCACAGTGGGACAGATTTTAGAGCCCTAAGCGGAACTCCGATTTATGCTGCAAATTCAGGTATAGTAAAAATTGCTAAAAATAGATATTATGCAGGAAATTCCGTGGTTATTGATCATGGTTTGGGAATTTATTCTCAATATTATCATCTTTCAAAGATCAATGTAAAAAATGGACAAAAGGTTAAAAAAGGAGAGCTTATTGGACTAAGCGGGGCTACTGGAAGGGTGAGTGGACCGCATTTGCATTTTGGAATACTTGTCGCACAAAAACAAGTAGATCCTTTGGATTTTATAAAAAAATTTAACGCACTATTTGATGAAATTTAGTCAATTTTTTAATATCTGGCTTCATGAAAACTACTATAAAAATGTTAGTAAAATAGGTAAAAATGGGGATTTTTTCACCGCAGTAAGCGTGGGAAATCTCTTTGGAACCTTACTGGCAAAACATTTTTTAAAACTCATTGATGAAGGTGCATTAAAACTTCCTTTAGAAATCGTTGAAATTGGAGCCAATGAAGGCTATTTGAGTCGCGATTTTTTATCTGCTTTAGTTGAATTTAGGCCTGAAATTTTTTCTCAAATTTCTTTTTTTATCATAGAACCTCATGAAAAATTGCAAATTTTACAAAAGAAAACCTTAAAGGGTATAGATTTTATCCATAAAAATAATTTAGAAGAATGTTATTTTAAAAACGGTTTCTTTTTTTGCAATGAACTTTTTGATAGCTTTACTTGTGAACTTATAGACAATGATACAATGGCTTATGTGAAAGATTATCAAATCGTTTTTAAACCTATAGATGAAAGTTTACAGCAAAGATGTCAAGAACTTGGATTAAAAAAAGGAGAATTAAGTTTAGAGCTTGAAAATTTCCTCAAACAGCTTGATAAAGTTAGTGAAAAATTTATCTTTGCGGGTTTTGATTATGGAACTTTTGATAATGATCGTTTCAGTATAAGAATTTATCAAAAACACGAAGTTTTTGATCCTTTTGAAATTTCTTTAAAAGATTTTTTTGGCAAAAGCGATATAACTTACAATGTGAATTTTAATCATCTAAAAACTACTATTGAAAATTTAAATTTCAAACTTTTACATTTAAAAAAACAAAGTCAAGCTTTAATCGATTTTGGTTTTGAAGAATTGTTAGAATATACTAAAAATAAAAATATAAAAAGTTATGAAAATTTGCTCTCTCAAAGCAAAATTTTATTTTTTAATTTTGATGAAAAATTCCATTTTTTTGAATTTGCAAAATTATAAATTTGCTATGCAAAGCCCCTCTCTTAAACCCTCATCGATAACTATAAATTCTTCTTTATCAAAAATAGCAAAAAACAAAAAACAACCTGCGGCTAAATATTTTTTACGCGTTTTTCCAAGATAAAAATTAGCCTCTTTTTCACTCATATTCCAAATTTTTAATGCATATTTGAAAAAATCATGAGTGTGTAAAATTTTGCCATTAATTTTTTTAGCGTCATATCTTTCATAATCTAAACCGCATTTTAAAGCAGCCAAGGCTGTGGGGACACCTGAATTTAAAACCACTTTTTTTATTTTACTTTTTTTAAAGACTTTTTTAAGCTCTTTAACCTCATCAAAAGCTTTAAACGCTATATTTTTTAAATTTCTATCTTGAATTAATAAGTGAATTTTTAATTTTTTATCTTTGATTTTATGAAAGAAATTAGGATGTTTTTTCAATATTTTTTTAAAAGAAAAAGCAGAAAAATCATCTTTAAAATTACATTTTTCATAAAAACTTATAATCCCAAAATCAAAGCTTTGAAAATGATCATCAAAAGATAATTCACAAGAAGCACCTCCTAAATCACAATAAGCAAAACGTCCTTTTATATCTAAATTAGCAAGGGCATTTTTCATCCCTAAAACGCTAATTTTAGCCTCTGTTTTAGCATCAATAACTTTAAAATCAACCCCAAATTGCTCTTTTAAATCTTTAAAAATTTCATCCGTATTACTTGCTTTTCTAAAAGCTGCCGTTGCAGCAGCACTTGCTTTGTGTAAATTTTGTTCTTTAGATAAAACATTTAAGGCTTCTTTGATTTTTTTTATAGCTTCGGTTGAAATTTGCCCACTTTTAGATAAATTTTTTGCCGCACCTATAATAAATTCATATTCTTTTATTTTTTTAAAATTTTCATCCATTTCAACCGCTCTTAAAGTGTTTGATCCTAAATCTATGCCTAACATTACTCTTCCTTGCAAATTTTGGAGTATAATAACAAAAACTTATTAAAGGAATCATTATGTTTTTGGGTGTAAATATCGATCATATTGCCGTTTTAAGACAAGCAAGAATGGTTAATGATCCCGATCTTTTAGAAGCGGCTTTCATCGTAGCAAAATTTGGAGATCAAATCACTTTACATGTAAGAGAGGATCGTCGCCATACCCAAGATTTTGATTTAAAAAATCTCATCCGTTTTTGCAAAAGCCCTATTAATCTAGAATGCGCTATCAATGAAGAAATTTTAAATTTAGCCCTCGCGCTAAAACCCTCACGCGTTACTTTAGTTCCAGAAAAAAGAGAGGAACTCACCACAGAGGGAGGCCTAAATTTAAACCATCCTGATCTAAAAAAAAGTATCCAAAGACTCAAAAATGAAAATATAGAAGTTTCTCTTTTTATCAACCCAAAATTAAATGATATTGAAAAATCCTATGAATTAAATGCTGATTTTATAGAACTTCATACCGGACTTTATGCGAATTTATATAATGCCCTTTTTACCAATATCTCTCATACAGCATTTGCGCTTAAAGAATTACAAATGGATAGAAAAAAACTTCAAAATCATTTAGAAGAAGAATTAAAAGAATTAAAACTTTGTGCTAAAAAAGGAGCGGAACTTGGCTTAAAAGTTGCCGCTGGACATGGACTTAATTATAAAAATGTAAAAGAAATCGCAAAGATTAATGAAATTTGTGAATTAAATATAGGCCAAAGCATCATAGCAAGATCTGTATTTGTAGGACTCAAAAAGGCTATTTTAGAAATGAAAGCTCTTATTGATGAAAACAAAAATTGCAATTAGTATTGGCGATCTTAATGGAATAGGTCCTGAAATTTTAATACGCTCTCATGAAAGCCTGTGTAAAATTTGCGAACCTTATTATTTTATCCATGAAAAATTATTATATCAAGCTTTAAAGTTACTCAATTTAAATATTTCAAATACTAATATTGTTTATTTTAAAGAAAGTCAAGAATTCAGTTTTGAGTTAGTTAAAAGTCAAAATGGGTTAAAAATTTATTGCTTTTCTTTGCCCTTAGGTTTTAAAGTTGATGAAGATTTTGCAATAAAACCCGGAGTGATTGATTCTAAAAGTGGGCTCTACTCCTTTTTAAGTTTTAAAGCTGCAAGTTATTTCACCTTTAAAAAATATGCACATACTCTACTAACTCTACCTATACATAAAAAAGCTTGGGAATTAGCGAAAATAAACTATAAAGGGCACACAGACGCTTTAAGATCTTTTTTTAAAAAAGATGCTATTATGATGTTAGGTTGCGATAAACTCTTTGTGGGATTATTTACTGAGCATATTCCACTAGCAAAAGTAAGTCAAAAAATCACTTTTAAAAAATTAAGTATCTTTTTAAAGAATTTTTATGAACAAACTCATTTTAAGAAAATAGGAATTTTAGGTTTTAACCCTCACGCTGGAGATTATGGAGTTATAGGTGGAAAAGAAGAAGAAATTATGATCAAAGCCATCAGTTTTATCAATGCTTATTTACAATCAAAACGAGATGAGAAATTTTTTTATCAAGCTTTAAAAGATGAAAAATTACAAAAAGAATTGACTCAAAATTTTAAAGGAAAAGAAATCTACCTACCTTATCCTTTAGTTGCCGATACGGCTTTTACTCGATCAAGTTTAAAAAAATGCAATCGTTTAATTGCCATGTATCACGATCTTGCCTTAGCTCCTTTAAAAGCTTTATATTTTGAAAAGAGTATCAATGTAAGTTTGAATTTACCCATCGTTCGTGTTAGTGTTGATCATGGAACCGCATTTGATAAAGCCTATAAAAATATGAAAATTAACACTCAAAGCTACTTTGAAGCTGCTAGATTTAGCATACGATACCACCAAATTAAATTTGATAAAGAGTCTAAAAATGCAAAATTATAAAAAAGCTTTATTTGCTTTAGCCTTAAGTGCTTTTTGTATGGGAGTAACTGAATTTGTTATGGCGGGAGTTTTAATTGATGTGCAACATTATTTTAAAATTGATGCAAAAACTGCTGGCTATCTTACAACCTTATACGCTATAGGAGTTGTTATAGGAGCTCCTCTTATTACTATTATATTAAGTCATTTTTATAGACACATACAGCTTTTAATCAATCTTGGAATTTTCGCTTTAGCTAATTTAACCATCTTCTTCAGTGATAATTTTTATCTCACAGCCTTGGCTCGTTTTATTGCTGGAACTCAACACGGTGTATTTTTTGTTATTGCTACACTTGCGGTTTCTACTATTGTTCCCAATGAAAAAAAATCAACTGCTTTAGCTATTATGGTGACAGGACTTACTGTTGCTCTTGTTACAGGTGTTCCTTTAGGAACTTTTGTTGGGCATTATTTTGGTTTTAAATTTATCTTTTTGCTGATTTTTATTATTACAATGTTTGCTTTTCTTGGAGTTTGGCATATGATGCCCAAAAATTTATATCCAAATCCTACAAATATTAAAAATCTTATTCCAGCATTTTCTCATCAAAATTTACTTAAAACTTATACCATCACTCTTTGTAGTTGCGGTGCGCAATTTATTCTTTATACTTATTTACAAAAATTACTTGTAGATATCAGTGGTTTTAAGGTGCAAAGCACAGCTTATATCTTACTTTTATATGGAATATGTGCGATTTGTGGTAACTTATGGGGTGGAAAGATGGTCGATAAAAAAGGTGCTATTTTTTCATTAAGATTGATCTTAAGCACTCAAATCTTAGTATTTTTAAGCTTTTTATTCACCATGCACATTCAAATTTTAATTGTTTTAAATATAGCCTTAATGGGTTTTTTTTCTTTCTCCACTATACCGGCTCTAAAAATGTTAAGCATTGCAAAAGCCAAACGTTATACTCAAAAAATGATAGATAGTACCATTAGCGTAAATGAGGCAGCTTTTAATGTTGGCATAGCTTTGGCAAGTTTTATAGGAGGTCTTGTTTTAACAAATATAGGTATAGAATTTAATGCTATTTTTTCATCACTTTTTGTCTTACCTGCTTTGATTTTTTCACTTATATTTGCAAAGGATAAAATCAGTTTCAAGCATCTTAAAAGAATTAAAAAATAAAAGTGGAACGAAATTTGCTTTCTTAGTTAATAAATCAAATACTAAGGAAATACAATGACTATAGAAAACAAAAAAACATCCGACTTTACTTTTAGTTCAACCACCAAAATTAAAGAAAAAACAAGTTCAGCAGACGAATTTCAAGCCAGTCTAAATGAAGTGAAAAATAAAGAAAAAAAAGAAGATAAAGAAAAAACAAGTTCTAATGAATTAAATAATAAAGATTTAGATCTTGGAGCCATCAGAGAAGATTTTAGATCTTATGCATGGCAAAAAATGAGAGAGGATCAATACAAAAAAAATGAGGAAACTTTACTCAATAAACTTTTTGCAACCATAGATGCAGGAAATGCTGTGAGTAAAAAGATTTAAAATTATGAAAATAAATTCAACAAATTATATAAACGAGAATTTCAATAATTCTCGTCAAAATTCTAAAACCACCGAACAAAATGAAAGTTCTTTATGGGACGTTTCGTTTAAAACTTTACTTAAAGAGGTGGAAGAATTTGTCGGTTCTAAAATGAAAAAATACAAAGAAGAGCTTGTCTTAAATAAAAAAACTGGAAAATATGAAAAGAAAAAGGTTTTAGATGAAGAAGCATACAAAAAACATTTAAGGCTAAAACTTGAAGAACAAACTAAAGAAAAAATAAGCACTCAAGTAAATGAAAAGATAAATCAAAAACTTAGTACCGAACTAGAAAAACAAGTCTCAATAAATAACAACCAAAATATCAAAACCAAAGAAAATATAAGCTACATGCAAATGCAAGCTCAAGAAAAATATTACGCAAACAATAATTCTATATTTAGCAAAAAACAAGAAGAAAATAATAAAAATTTATTCAATACTTTTTCAGCCCCTGCGGGATCTTCTGTATAAAGTAATTAGCGATTTAATTTTTCAATAATTTTTGTTATAATTTTACAAAAAATAAAGGAAAATTATGATTTTCATTGATGCTTGTTTAAAAAAACCAACGCCCTATACTCCTATTTGGATGATGCGTCAAGCTGGACGCTATTTACCTGAGTATATGCAAGTCCGTGAGCAAGCAGGAGATTTTCTTTCTTTATGCAAAGATTACAAAAAAGCATCTGAAGTGAGTTTGCAACCTGTAGAAATTTTAGGAGTGGATGCAGCGATTATTTTTTCAGATATTTTAGTCGTTCCTCTTGAAATGGGAATGAATTTGCATTTTGAAAAAGGAGAGGGACCTGTATTTGATGATCCAATTTCTAGCATAGAAGATTTAAAAAAACTAGATACTCAAAAAGCTCATCAAAAATTAAATTATGTTTATGATGCCTTAAAACTTACTCGAGAAAAACTTCCAAAAGATAAAGCACTTATAGGATTTTGCGGAAGTCCTTGGACTATAGCCACTTATATGATAGAAGGTGGCGGAAGCAAAAACTACGCAAAATGTAAAAAAATGCTTTATCAAAACCCAGAACTTTTGCATTTGATTTTATCAAATCTTACAGAAGTTTTAAAACTATATTTAGAAGAACAAATCAAAGCAGGAGCTAATGCTGTGCAAATTTTTGATAGCTGGGCAAGCGCTTTAGAATATAGTGAATTTTTTAATTTCTCTTTTAAATATATGCTTGAAATTTCTAATTTTATTAAAAATAAATATCCTAATATACCTGTCATTTTATTCCCCAAAGGAATCAGTGGCTATTTAGATAAAATCGATGGAAATTTTGATGTTTTTGGGGTTGATTGGAGCACTCCTTTAGAATTAGCACGAGATAAATTATCACACAAATATACTCTTCAAGGCAATATGGAACCTTGCAGATTATACAATAAAAACTCTATTAAAGAAAGTGTGGATCAAATTCTGCAAATTATGAAAAATAAAGCCCATATTTTCAATTTAGGACATGGAATTCTACCGGATATCCCTGTTGAAAATGCTAAATATTTTATCAAGCTCGTTCAAGAAAGCTCGGCTAAATGAAAGTTGTTTTCGGACCTGTAAGTTCTAGACGCTTTGGAAGATCTTTAGGAATTGATTTAAGCCCGAGTAAAAAACAGTGTAATTTTGATTGCGTCTATTGCGAACTTGAAGCTAAAAAAGTGCAAGAAAAACAAGATGAAATTATAGAAGTTGCACAAATCATTTCAGAAGTTCAAATGATTATTGATAAAGGTATTGAATTTGACTTTCTTACACTAACTGCTAATGGTGAACCAAGTCTTTATCCTCATTTAGATAAATTAATTAATTCTTTGCGTCAAATCGTTAAAAATAAAAAACTTCTTATTTTAAGCAACGGCACGGCCGTACTTGATTACAATAAATTTCAAAGTTTATTGAAACTTGATGTGGTTAAATTCAGCCTAGATAGCGCCATTTCTAAAACTTTTTATCGTATAGATAGAGCTTTAAAAAATATCAATTTAGAATTAATGATACAAAAAATGGCAGAATTTAAAACAAAATTTCAAGGCGATCTTGTGATGGAAATTTTAGTGGTTAAAGATCTAAATGACAATAAAGAAGAATTTATAGCCCTTAATAACGCTTTAGCCAAAATATCGCCAACAAGAATTGACCTAAGCACTATTGATCGACCTCCGGCTTATCCAGTCAAATCAATTGACGAAGAAAAACTTTATGAGCTTTCAAAATTAATCACCTGCGCGCCAGTTTTTTTAGCAAAAAGAAACTATAAAGAACAAAAACTTGATTTAAACAAAGAAGAATTGCTAAAATTTCTTCATTTAAGGGCGCAAAGTCAAATCGATATAGAACACACTTTTAATGAAAGTTCTAAAATTCTTTTGCAAGAATTAATCCAAAAAAATGAAGTAAAAATCATTGATCTTGCAGGTATCCAATTTTACAAAGCTTGATTTCATTTTATATCTTTTAATTTTTGTGCCGCCTTTTTACCTACAAGAGTGCAAAGTTCATCAAAATTTGCTTCATAGATGGATTCAAAATTCCCATAATAAGCTAAAAGTTTATGTATTACTCCTGTACTTAAACCCAATTTAACCAATTTGGAACTTTCTAAATCTTGTTTTTTCTTTGTTTTTTGATGAAAACTTATAGCAAAACGATGTGCTTCATCTCTTAATTTTTGCAAAAATTGCAATTTTTTATCATCCACACTCAAAGAAAACTCGCCACTAAAAGAATGAATTTTATCTTTAGCGCCTCCTTTAGCTCTATGCGCTTTTGCATCAATTTTTTCTTTAGAAATGGCTAAAATATCTATATTAGCACCACTACTTAAAACAATATCTTTTGCTAGTTCCAATAAAGCTTTTCCACCATCTATAAGCCATAAATCAGGCGGGGTATTGTTTTGAAAATCCAAAGCCCTACGCGTTAAAACTTCTCGCATCTGCTCATAATCATTTTTATATTCAAGATGAAATTTTCTATATGAATTTTTATCCCATGCTCCAAATTTATAAACCACCATGGCTCCGACATTTGCAATCCCTTGTAAATGAGAATTATCAAAAATTTCAATATGATTTGGAAAATTTTCAAGTTCAAAATACTCTTGAATCTCTTTTTGTATTTTAAAATTGCTATTTTTTTGTTCTTTTTCTATATTTAAAAGTGCATTTTCAAAAGCAAGATCACAAATTTTTCTTTTTTCTCCTATTTTTGGCATCTTGATACTGATTTTTTTCTCAAAGCGTTTGCTTAAAATTTCCTCTAAAAGCTCTCTATCATCAAATTCTTCATAAGTATAAATAGTATTAGCTATTAAAGGCGTATCGGTATTAAAATTCTCTAAAATAAGTTGTTTATAAATTTCATTTTTTTCAAAACTTAAAGCATTTTTTAAAAGGGTTGTTTTAGAATTTACACTGATAATCTTTCCATTTTGCACCACAAAACGAATCGTTGAAAGCATAGAATCTTTAAAAGCAACCGCAAAAATCTCAAAATCCTCCAATTTAGCAATATCAATTTGAATTTTTACCTCCAAATCTTTAATGGTAGCAATTTGATCTCTTACCTTAGCTGCTTCTTCATAATTTTCATTTTGAGCCAGACTAAGCATTTGTTTTTCTAAATTTTTAATTAAAATGCTAGGATTTAAAAGTGCATTAATGGCACTATCTAGGATTTTTTTATATTCTTCCTGAGTAACTCCATTATCACAAGGTGCTAAACAACGATGAATTTGATAAAAAATACAAGGATTTTTACAATTTGCTTTTTGTTTCAAAGGATAATACAAATAAAGAGCATTTAAAAGCTCTTTAGCTCCTTTAAAAAAAGGGCCAAAATATCTGATTTTGGTTTTTTTTATAAGTTTTCTTGTGCTTTGAAAACGTGGAAAATCTTCATTAAAATCAACATAGATATAAGGGTAAGTTTTATCATCTCTTAAAAGTATATTGTATTTTGGATGCAATTGCTTGATAAAAGAATTTTCCAAAATTAAAGCATCAGCTTCTGAATTGGTTGTGATAAATTCTAAATGCACCGCCTCTTCTATCATTTTTTGTATTCTTAAAGAATTTTTACTATTTGCACACAATTTAGGACGAAAAGTGAAATAACTCCTGACTCTATTTTTTAAATTCTTCGCCTTGCCCACATATAAAAGTTTTCCATTTTGATCAAAATACTGATAAACGCCTGCTTTTTGAGGTAAGGTTTGCAATTCTTTTTCTAAAATATTTTTAGATGATTTTTCAAGCATTTTTTATAATTTGCCTTAATTCTTCAAATTTATTTGCTAACACTTTATTTTCAAAAGTATTTTTAAACCGACCAAAACTTAACTCAATGTAAGGTTTTTTGCTTATGAAATTTTCATTCTTATTTTGGGCGTAGTTATATCTTTGCGTAAAAACTTTAATATCTTTAATATTTGAAAAACCGCTTAAAGGATATACTTGGGCGTATTTTTTTATGAGAATTTTAATATAAATTTTGCTATTATCATGGTTTAATTCTTGAAAGCCTGCAGGATGCGAAGTAATGATATTTAAAATATCATTTTTTATATAAATCCTAGCTATTAAACGTTGCTTTGTAGGTGGTAAAGAATTTAAAAAATCCTTACAAAAAAACAAAGTTTTTAAAGGTTTATAATGAGATTTACTCATCAAATCATTAACAATAGCACTAACATTTTTAATCATTTTTTGATTTTGAATTTTTATCATAAAATAATTTTATCATTTTTTTTCTTAATTTTTTTGTGCTCTTGTGGATATAAAGGCGATCCGCAATACACAACTTATGAACAAAATGGCTCAATAAAAAGCATTAAAAAATATGAACAACTCAATAGGTGGTGATATAATGAAAAAAGCAGATATTTTAGTTTTAGATTTTGGCTCTCAATACACACAATTAATCGCTAGAAGATTAAGAGAACAAGGGGTTTATGCGGAAATTTTACCCTTTAATGTAAGCTTAGCTGATATTAAGGCAAAAGAACCTAAAGGAATTATATTAAGTGGTGGTCCAGCAAGTGTTTATGCAAGAGATGCTTATTTTTGCGACAAAGGTGTTTTTGATTTAGGTTTGCCTATTCTTGGAATTTGTTATGGTATGCAACTTATGGCGCATCATTTTAGTGCTAGTGTTGCTCCAGCAGGACACAAAGAATATGGAAAAGCGACTATAGAAATTCAAAAAGATAGTGCATTGTTTAAAAATTTACCTAAAAAACAAACCGTATGGATGAGTCATTCTGATAAAGTAGAAAATTTACCTCAAGGCTTTGAAGTTTTAGCAACGAGTGAAAATAGTCCTTTTTGCGTCTTTGCTAATGAAGAAAAAAAATTCTTTGCTTTGCAATTTCACCCAGAAGTTCAGCACAGCGAATTTGGTAAAAATATTTTGAAAAATTTTGCCAAATACGCTTGTAATTGCGAAAGTGTTTGGAATATGGGCTCTTTTGCTAAAACTCAAACAGAAAAAATTCGCGAAGAAGTCGGAAGTGATAAAGTTTTATGTGCTGTAAGTGGTGGGGTTGATAGTAGTGTTGTGGCAGCGCTTTTATCAAGTGCGATTAAAAAACAAGTCATCGTTGTTTTTGTAGATAATGGCTTGTTACGTGCCAACGAACGCGAGCAGGTCGAATTTATGTTTAAAAACACACTAAAAACAGATCTTATAAGCATTGATGCGAGTGAAATTTTTCTAAGTCGTTTAGCCGGAGTGATCGATCCTGAACAAAAAAGAAAAATCATAGGAAATACCTTTATAGAAGTTTTTGAACAAGAAGCAAAAAAACATAGCGATGTTAAATATCTCGCTCAAGGCACTCTTTATACCGATATCATTGAAAGTTCAGTCATCGGCGCTAGTAAGACTATTAAAAGTCATCACAACGTCGGAGGCTTACCTGAAAAAATGAATTTAAAACTCATCGAGCCTTTAAAAGAAATTTTTAAAGACGAAGTGAGAGTCTTGGGTTTAGAACTAGGCTTAAGCAAAGAAGTTGTTTATCGTCATCCTTTTCCAGGACCTGGCCTTGCTATACGCATTATGGGTGAAGTGAATCGCCCTAGCTTGGAATTACTCAGACAAGCAGATGTTATTTTACTTGAAGAGTTAAAAAGTACTGGTTGGTATGATAAAACTTGGCAAGCATTTTGCGTACTCTTAAATGTAAAAAGTGTCGGCGTTATGGGAGATAATCGCACGTATGATAATACCATTTGCATACGTGTTGTGGATGCAAGCGATGGAATGACTGCAACTTTTTCACATCTACCTTATGAAATTTTAGAAAATATCAGCCGTCGCATCATCAATGAAGTAAAAGGAATCAATCGCGTAGTGTATGATATATCGAGCAAACCACCTGCAACAATAGAATGGGAGTGATTATTTCTTACAATAATACACTATAGCCGGTGGGATATTTTGCCAAACTATTTTTGAAATTTTTACCTCGCTAAAAAGTTCAAAAATTTTTAAACGAAAAGCTTTACTAGAAGGGCTTGGAAGTATATAAGCAAAGGTTGTAAAATATCCGCCTTTAGACAAATTTTTATGAATTACTGTTAAAAGTCTTTCTTGTTCGTTATTTTTAAGTAAAGCCCAAGGAATTCCAGAAACTATAATATCCACATTTGGCATAGCTCTTTGATGTAAAAAATGCTCTAGATTTTCAGCATTTCCAATTTGTAAATCTAAATTTTCATATTTTTTAGAAAGTTTCTGCGCCATTTGATCATTAATTTCTATCGCAAAAAACTTAGCATCCTTATGTTTTCTTTGAAGTATAGCTTCTGTAAATGCTCCTGTTCCTGGTCCTATTTCAACTATATTTTTAACACTTTCTAAGCCTATATTTTGAGTAATGGTTTTTCTTAGTTTTTTAGAACTAGGACACAAAGCCCCTACTTGTTTAGGATTTTTTAAATAATAATAAAAAAACACAGCATTTTTCCTCAATTTTAAAGATTTAATATCTTTATAAAAAATATAATTATAAAAATACTAAATGAAGTCAATGTGAATTTTAAAACTAAAAACTAAAAACTATTATTAAAATTTTATAAAAATAAAGTTAAAATTATTCTTTTAAAACATTTCAAGGATGAAATATGCACGGAAAAATAGCCATTTATATGGATTCTACTGGACGAGGAACCGTTACAAATTCGGCAAATACTTTTTTTGATTTTAATCGTCAAATTTGGAATGATAAAAAAAGTATGCCAACAGTTGGAATGCTTGTAGAATTTAGAACACTTTCTGTGGAAACAAAAAATGAAGATGGATCTCAGGCTCCTGTTAGTAAAACGATTACTGGTATAAGACCTTCTAAATTTCAAGAATTTAAAGAAGGTGATTTTATCACAGAAAATGATTTTTGGAAAACAGATAATGATGATGAATTAGAAGATTTGCAAAATTCTAGAAGAAGTGCTTATGTTGCAGAACTTTATAGAACTATAGACTTTGATTCTATTGAAAAAATACCTTTATCTCTTACTATTCCTCAGGCTATACAAAAATATTTTGCCCATGAAATTTTATCTGTAGAAACTTTACAATCGAATTTAGAAGATGAAAAAGATATTCCATGTGTTTTAGATTATGTTATCATTAAAAGATTTTTATTTAAAGCTTATGATACTCTAATTTTTATGGACAATAGTATTGATCAAACTCAATTTAATGCTTTAAAAAGTATTATGATGCACTTAGAAAATTCATACAAACAAATAGTTGCAGATCGCAAACCTAATATAACTAAAATTTTTAATGAAACTTTCTTATCTTTACAATGTCATTATCAAGCCCTTGTAGCGACTATAGATACGAGAAAAAATAGACTTGCCTCTCTTGAAGCACAAATGAAAACTTTACAATCTGAAATCAATCTTAAAGCTAATGCAGCTAATGTGGATCCGGAAAAAATCAAAGCTAAACAGGAAAAATTAGAAAAACTCCAAAAAGAAGCAGAAAACTATAAAACTACTCTTAAAAGACTTGGAGCCCTACAAGAGGATTTTTATAAAAAAAATTATAATATTTTCGAAAATGCCTTTAAACTTTCACGCGAGAAACTTTTTAAAAAAATTGTAACAGGGCTTAATTTATGTGCTACTATTATGGATACTAAAATTTGGCACCTATCTTTAAAATCTTCAGGCGTTAAAAATTCATACTTTACAATGAGTAATATAGAAAATTCCTTTTGTTCTCTTTCATTTGCAGAACATTATTTAAGCAGATTGAATAAATCTGCCTTAAATCCTTTTGATCAAAAGCTTTCCATTTATATTCAAAAAATTACCAAGGAACAAAGAAGGAAATTTTTAGTTGTGACCTCTGATCTTGATTTACTTTGCAAACTAAAAATTGAAAATTTTGCCCAAAATCCTTATTATCTTGTAAAATATGCCCCTAAAAAAGTTAATTATCAATCTTTAATGCGTGATAATACTTTCGATATAGTCTATATTGATGAAAAACATGTCTGGGAAAGTGTAGCAGATATAATCTTGCAAGGAAAACATTTTGATAAAACAGGAAAAACCAAATTTAAGCTTATCTAAAACATAGAATTTTAAGCTAAATAAGGCTATAATTACTTGCCTAGGCGGTACGTATTTTAAGTGATCCAACACATACTTTCTTACTGTGATGTGCAATTTACCGTGTCTGTGGCATCGTTTGAATTTCGAAAGAAATGAGAAGTTGCAGCCTTTAAAAATTGCCTAACGGTTTCCTTTGACTTTTTGGGGTCAACTTTTGCAAACGACTGCTTGGGTTTAAGAGGAGAATGAATGAAAATAATGATTTTAGGTAGCGGTGCTCGCGAATATTCTATCGCTTTAGCTTTGAAAAATACAAATGAAAATTTAAAATTCTATTTTTCGCCTGGAAATGGTGCTACTCAAAATCTTGGCACCAATATTGATCTTAAAGAACCTTTAGAATTAGCAAATTACGCAAAAGAAAATGAAATTGATCTTTGTATAGTAGGTAGTGAAAATTTTTTAGCTCAAGGCATTGTAGATATTTTTAAACAACACAATCTTGCTATATTTGGTCCTACTAAAGCAGCGGCTATGCTTGAAACTTCAAAATCTTTTATGAAAAATTTTCTTCAAAAATACCAAATTAAAACGGCTAAATTTTTAAATACAAATGATCTAGAAAAAGCCAAAGAGTTTATTTTAAATTTAATACCACCTATAGTTGTAAAAGCTGATGGATTATGTGCTGGAAAAGGTGTAATTATAGCACAAACTCATGAACAGGCTATAGAATCGGCTTCTAAAATGCTTAGCGGAGAAAGTTTTGGGGATGCAGGAAAATTTATAGTCATAGAAGAATTTTTAGATGGATTTGAACTTAGTGTTTTTGCAGTCTGTGATGGAGACGATTTCATTTTATTACCTGCAGCACAAGATCATAAAAAACTACTTGACAACGATCTAGGTCCAAACACAGGTGGGATGGGGGCTTATGCACCAAGTTCTTTGGCTAATGAAAACTTACTTGAAAAAATCAAAAAAGATATCATTATTCCTACTTTAGCTGGAATGAAAAAAGAAGGCAGCGAATTTAGTGGGGTTTTGTTTATAGGAATTATGGTTGTAGAGCAAGAACCTTATGTTTTAGAATTTAATGTAAGATTTGGAGATCCAGAATGTGAAGTTTTAATGCCTTTAATTGAAAATCCTTTAGATCTTATTTTAGCAGCTACCCAAAAACGCTTAAAAAACACAAAAATTGAGATAAAAAAAGAATATGCCGTAGGGGTTGTTTGTGCTAGTGAAAATTATCCATATAAAAACTCTAAAAAAACAGAAATTTCTATAAAAAATATTCCAGAAAATACACATATATCTTATGCCGGAGTTAGTCTAGACAATGGTAAATTAATGGCAGATGGAGGGCGTATTTTAGTTTGCGTTGGTATAGGTAAAGATATAAAAGAGGCACAAGCGAATGCTTATAAGCTTTGTGAAAATATAGAGTTTGCAGGCAAACAATTTAGAAAAGATATTGCACATCAGGTTATTCAATGAATGAAGATTTAATGACGCGTCTAGAGCGTGAAAATTTAAGTATTGCTAGTTTTGGGAAAAGAGTGTTGGCTTATTTTATAGATAATTTTATACTTTCTTTAATTGTCTGTGTGATTTTTTATGATCAATTGCTTCAATCAAAAAATTTACTAGAAACAACGCAAATATTAGGTAATTTTTACCTAGGGTTCATTTTACTTCATTTTACTTATCAAACAATTTTTACGTATTTATATGGCGCTAGTTTAGGAAAAATAGTATGCAAAATTATCATTCTAGATGAAAGTCTTTTAGATAAACCCAATTTAATGCAAAGTTGCATTAGATCAGCTATTAGGCAGTTAAGTGATATGGCATTTATGTTAGGTTTTGCCTGGGCATTAGGCAATGATTTACGTAAAACTTGGGAAGATTATTTGGCAAGGACGATAGTAGTTGATGTGGCGTAAACTCTTCCTATTGCTTTGCATAAATGTTTTTTTAAATGCAACTCAAGTTGATATTTATGCACTTAATGCGAAAAAGGAAGGGGATATTCTTACTGCAAATAATGACGTTGTTATATTTTCAGATTTTTATTTTATCACCGCCGATAAAGCCATCTATAATGAAAAAAGCGGAGATATAGAGCTTTTTGGTGATGTTAACATTTTAAGAGGACAAAATGAACGTTCTCATTCAAATTATGCAAAAATTAATCTCAATTTAAATGAAGCTAGTTTTAATAACTTTTTCTTTTCTAATAATAATCTAGAAGTATGGTTTCAGAGCAAAACAAGTTATTTAAATAATGAAATTTTTGAAAGTAAAATTTCTTCAGTTTCGAGTTGTAATGTTGAAGATCCGGATTGGGAAATTCGATTTTCTAAAGGTTGGCTTAATAGAAAAAACAATTTTGTTCATTTATATAATGCAAGATTATACGTAAAAGATTTTCCAATCTTTTATTTACCCTATTTTGGTTTTAGTGCGGACACGCATCGACAAAGTGGTCTTTTAATCCCTAAGATTGTTTTAAAAAGAGATGAAGGCTTATATTATGAACAACCTATTTACTTTGCAACAGATGAAAATTGGGATTTGCAATTAAATCCTCAAATTAGAACTGATAGAGGTTTTGGACTTTATTCTACTTTAAGATTTGTAGATTCACCCTATTCTATGGGTGAGCTTAATTTTGGTGGATTTAAGGACAATTCATCTTATTATCATAAAGAAAATCTAAAAAACCACACACATATAGGTGCTGAATTAAAATATGCTAGAGATGATTTAATTAAATCTTTACTTAATGATAATTTTCAAGAAGGCTTATGGATAGATGCAACTTATCTTAACGATATTGATTATTTTAATCTTAGTAGCAATAACTATCGTGATTTAAATTCCCTAGTCACTTCTAGAGTAAATTATTTTTTAGCTGATGAGAACAACTACTATGGTGCTTACGCAAAATATTATATTGATACCTCTAAATTAAATAATAATACAACCTTGCAAGAATATCCAAGTTTTCAATATCATCATTTTTTAAATAATTTATTTGATGAACGTTTGCATTATTCTTTTGATGCATCTTTTCATAATTTTTATCGCCCGGTAGGTCCTTATGCAAATCAAATTAATTTAGAATTGCCTATTTCATATCATAATGCTTTTTTTGGAGATTTATTGCATTTTACTTTTACAGAAAATTTATTTGCTTCCTTTATAAACTATACCAAAGTTCCAGAAAAAAAACACGAGCATTATTTTCAAAATACTCATAGCTTTAATTTTTATACAGATCTTTCTAAAAGATATGATAGTTTTTTTCATACTTTAAATTTCGGATTGGAATATTTACTACTTGGAGCAAAATCAGGTAATATTAGTGAAAATTATCTTGAAGAATCTACCCAAAAAGATGATCATATTAATTTTTATACTACACAATATTTTTATAATACTTCCGGGCAAAAAAAAATAAAGCATAAAATTAATCTTGAATATTTAAAAGAAAAAAATAATTTTGATGAGTTAAAAAATTTATTCACTTACTATTATAGTGAAAATATTGATTTTAATAGCGAAATCATTTATTCTTATATCCAACAACATTTTACAAATATAATCAACCAAATAGAATTCAATACAAATTCTAATTTCAATTGGAATTTTTCGCACGCCTATCAAAATAACGAATACGGTAAATATAATTTTATAGGCACACGTGCAAACTATATCGCAACACCAAATTATAATTTATTTGGAGGAATTTGGTTTGATACCCAAAGATCTCATGCAAATATGTGGGAATTAGGTTATACTTTTCAACGCAAATGTTGGAATTATTCTTTAATGTATAGAGAAAGAATTGACCCACAACTCACAAGCGCTGGGATCACTGCTAAAAATCAAAGCGGAGTTTATTTTGTATTTAATTTTTATCCACTAGGTGGAATTAAATATGATTTTTCACTAGCCGAGACTGAAAATAAAATTTAAAGGAAGGACATTTGTTTAATATTTTTAAAAATCTAACCCATTTATTATCTGGAAAAAAAGGACAAACTATGCAATACGAAATACAAATTAATAAAAATATAGAAATCTTTGATATCGACAAAGTGGCAAAACAAGCCTCAGGTGCTGTTTTAATGAGACAAGGAAAAAGCGTTATATTAGCGACGGTTACAAGAGAAGAGAAACCCGTTGAAGAAGACTTTTTGCCTTTAACTGTTCAATATATAGAAAAAGCTTACGCTGCAGGTAAAATTCCAGGAGGTTATGTTAAAAGAGAAACCAAACCAAGTGATGCTGAAACTTTAACGGCTAGAATTATAGATAGATCTTTACGTCCACTCTTTCCAAAAGGTTATGCTTATCCTACTCAAATTGTCGTTATGGTTCTTTCAGTAGATCCTCAAACAGATTTACAAGTAATGAGTTTAAACGCAGCTAGTGTAGCACTTTATTTAAGTGATATTCCTATAAAAGCTCCAGTTTGTGGAGTTCGTATCGGACGCATAGATGGTAACTTTATCTTAAATCCTACCAATGAAGAGCTTAAAAAAAGCACTTTGGATCTTTATGTTTCTGGAGTAAAAGATGAACTTTTAATGATAGAAATGAGAGCTTTACCAAGTGATGAATTTGCAATGATAGAAATCAAATTTCCAGATGATCAACCACCTATTCAAATCGTACCAGAAAATACTCAAGCTATGAATGAGCTAAACGAAGATGAAACTTTAGAAGCTCTAAGCTTAGCCCAAAAAGCCATCTTAGAAGGATCGAGTATCTACGAAAAAACTTTCACAAAACACAAAAAAAATAATCCTGTAGAATTAAAAAATGAAATTGAATATCCAGAAATTTTTACCTTTGTAGAAAATAACTTTTATAATGATATTAAACAAGCTATCAATCAAATGGCAAAAAGTGAGAGAGCTAGCGAATTAAATAAAATTGCTAAAGAAATTTTAAAACTAGAAATTGCTAAAGAATGGGATGAAGATAGCATACTCGATACTTTAAACAAGATTAAACGCAATATCATACGCTCTCAAATTCTAAATGAGGGAAAAAGAGCTGATGGCAG
The DNA here is from genome assembly GCF_005406215.1 of Campylobacter aviculae. Taxonomy (GTDB): domain Bacteria; phylum Campylobacterota; class Campylobacteria; order Campylobacterales; family Campylobacteraceae; genus Campylobacter_D; species Campylobacter_D aviculae. The sequence goes on from NZ_NXMA01000003.1 coordinate 120,186, forward strand.
AGGTTTAAAAGAAGTAAGACCTATTAGCATAGAAACAAATATACTCCCTAACGCCCATGGATCTTGTCTTTTTACACGGGGTCAAACTCAAGCTTTAGTTGTAGCAACTTTAGGCGGGGATAATGACGCCCAAATGATAGATTTACTCAATGAAAAAAATCCTGTAAGCGAACGTTTTATGGTAAATTATAATTTTCCAGGTTTTTCAGTAGGCGAAGCTAGCCCTATTAAAGCACCAAGCAGAAGAGAATTAGGACATGGAAATTTAGGAAAAAGAGCTCTATATCCAAGTGTGCCACAAGATTATCCTTATGTTATCCGCTTAGTCAGTGAAATTTTAGAAAGTAATGGATCAAGTTCTATGGCAACAGTTTGTGGAGGCTCTTTAGCTTTACGTGCAGCCGGAGTTCCTAGCCTAGATCTGATTGCTGGAGTTGCAATGGGTTTGATTTTTGAAAATGATCAATTTGCAGTTTTAACCGATATTATGGGACTTGAAGATCACGATGGAGATATGGATTTTAAAGTTGCTGGAAGTAAAAAAGGTATCACCGCCTTGCAAATGGATATTAAACTCGGTGGGATCGATCAAGAAAAATTAAAAATTGCTCTTTATCAAGCCAAAGAAGGAAGACTCCATATTTTAGATATTATGGAAAAAGCAGCAAAAGAAATTATTGTCAATGAAGAAATATTACCAAAAATAGAATTGTTTAATATTGATCCATCTAAAATTGTAGATATTATAGGTCAAGGGGGTAAAACCATCAAAGAAATTATAGAGAAATTTAATGTATCTATCGATTTGGATCGTGATAAAGGTGAGGTTAAAATTTCAGGTTGTAATAATGAACAAATAATGGCTGCAAAAGATTATATCAAAAACATTACAAATTCACAAAAAAACCATAAAAAATTCTCAAAAGATAAAAATTTATCTGATTTTGAACTAGGACAAGAATTTGAAGGAGTAGTTAAAAAAATCACTCAATTTGGAGCCTTTGTGGAGCTTAAAAATAATATAGATGGTTTGATTCATCATTCCAAAATCAAACATTTAAATATCAAAGAACAAGATATCTTAAGAGTGAAAGTAAGTGAAATCAAGAATGGAAAAATCTCTGTGGACTTATGTGAATGAGTGAAATTCTCACTCATCCCTTAAACCCATTTTTTAATAAGGATTCCAAAATTCTAATTCTAGGTTCTTTTCCGTCGATTCAATCAAGAAAAGATGGATTTTACTATCAGCATCCAAGAAATCGATTTTGGCTTATTTTCGAAACCTTATTTTCTGTAAAACTATCCAACATAGAACAACAAAAAAACTTTTTAAAAGAAAAACAAATTGCCCTTTGGGATATACTTAAAAGTTGTAAAATAAAAAATTCAGATGATAAAACCATCAGCTATGCTAAAGCAAATGATTTAAGCATTATCTTTAATCATGCTAGAATAGAACACATCTTTACTACAGGAAAAAGTGCTCATCGTTTTTTTAAGAAATTTTATCCTAATTTAGATGCTATTGCTTTACCATCGACTTCTCCGGCAAATTTAAATTTTTCTTTCGATCAACTCTTATGTGAATATAGTAAAATTAAAAATTTTCTACACAATTAAAAAATTTTATTTTAAATTATAAACCTGCATTTGAAAAAATATATTTTTTTTCAAATATTAAAAAAAATAAAGCATTGATTACAAAAACAAAACATACAAAAGCAAAAACAAATTCTATTCTAAAATAAGCTGCAATAATTCCTCCTCCAAAAGATCCACAAAAATTGCCTAAAAACTGACAAGTTTGATTTAATCCAAACACAATGCTTAAATTCTTTGCATCAACACTTTTTTTAAGCAAAGCATTCACACAAGGCAAAAGACCGCCAAGTCCTATCCCTATGAGCAAACGAACAATGATTAGCATATAAACATTTGTAGCTAAAGATTGTAAATAAAAACAAGCTCCACAAAATAACAAAGAAACAAAAATAATTTTACTAGGGCCTACTTTATCTGCAAATTTTCCAATTCTAGGTGCAAAAAAAAAGATTACTAATTCCACTTGAAGCTACAACGATTCCAGACCAAAGAGCTAAATTTCCATATTGATGTATTTTTTCTACAAAGATACTTAAAATAGGCATAACCCCAAAAGTTCCAAATTGAATTATAAAAGTTGTAATAAAAAGAACTATAATGAGAATTTTATTTTCTTTTTTATTATGAGTATATTGTTGAACTTCTTTATTTTTTTTATCTTCACGAACAAAAAAATAAATCGTCACAAAAGAACAAGCGATTAAAAATGCTACAAATTCAAATACAGCATTGATTTTAAAAAATTCTGCCACAAATCCACCAAACAAAGGCCCTATCAAACTACCACTCACCGAAGCCGTCGAAAGAGTACCTAGAGCGTAAGCTATTTTTTCTTTAGGAGCAATCACTGCTATAAAAACAACAGCTGCTGAAGTAAAACCAGAAACTATACCTGTTAAAGCGCGTATGAGAACTACTTCTGTAGCGCTATGAGCAAAGCTAAGCCATAAGGTTAAAATTGACATTCCTAAACTTGCACGAAGTAACATCTTTTTATAACCATATTTTGCACCCAAAAAAGCCCAAAGAGGTGAAAAAATAGCCATTGCTAATGGAGTCACACCAAATGCAAGTCCTGAATAAAATGCAATTTCATTAGGATTAATATGCCCTAGCTGTTTTATATATAAGGGCAAAATAGGAGCAATCTGACTGAGTCCCATGCTTGTCGTAAAAACTCCAAACCAGCATATCCATAAAGTTTTATTGAAATTTTCCATAGTTTTATTGTATGATACTTTTTATAATTTTTGATTAAAATATAAGGATAAAAATTATGAAAAAAATAACCTTTATATGTTTAGGAAATATATGCCGTTCTCCTATGGCTGAATTCGTTATGAAAGATTTAATTAAAAAAAATAATCTAGAAAAACTTTTTTTTGTTACTAGTGCGGGTACATCAGGGGAACACGATGGCGAAGGAATGCATTTTGGCACAAAAACTAAACTTGAAAATCTTAATATTGAACATCGAAATTTCAAGAGTAAAAAACTCACTCAAAAGCTTTGCGATGAAAGTGATTTTTTAATCACTATGGATAATTCTAATTTCAATAATGTTTTAAAAAAATTTAATAATACTCAAAATAAACTTTTAAAAATGACTGATTTTGCTTCTGAGTTAGACTATGATGAAGTCCCTGATCCTTGGTATAGTGGAAATTTCGATGAAACATATCAAATCATTTCTTTAGCTTGTAAAAACCTCTTAACATATTTAAGAAAATAAAAATTATTTAAAACCCTTAAAAGCATATCTTTGCAGCATGGAAGCATTACCTAAAATGCCTCCTTGATGTATATAAAGCAAAGGCTTCTCCCATTTTCTTTTTAAAGCAACGCTTAGGCCTATCATATCATAAAGCAAGTCAAATTCTATAAAACATTCTTGTTTTAATTCTTTATAAAGTTGATGAATTTCTTTATAAGGTTTTCCAAAATGATATTTTTGATTTTTTTGTAAAATTTGTAAATTTTTAAAATCATAATCTTGTATTAATTCTAAGATTTGCTTTTTTAAATAATCCTCATCACCAACACATGCGCAAGTAAAAACTTTGAATTTAGAATGTCTAGCTAAAAAAGCAGCGGAAGTTCCAGTTCCAGATGGTAAAAAAATATCAAATTCTAAATTTAAATTAATACTTTGCTTTTTAATTTCATCTGCTAATTCTTTATAACCTTGCTCTGCATTTAAATTTGCTATACCTTGCTCGATAAAAATATCATCTTTACAACATAAGGAAAGCGCATATTCTTTTAAACTCGTATTATTTACCTCTAAAAATTCAACCTTATTTTTTAAAGCCAAAGCGTAATTTCCACAAGGATTTTCTTTAAGATAAGATGGAATTTTTTTACAAATAAAAATAAATTTTATATTTTTTTTTAAGCAAAAAATACTCAGCGAACCAAGCGCATTACTTTGCACACCGCCGTAGCTTATAAAACGTTGATTTTTAGAATAATTTTGAGAAAAATAAAAAGCAAGTTTTCTAGCCTTATTGCCATTAATCTCACCTAGTAAATCATCGCGTTTTACATAAAATTCAAATTCTTTAAAGCAGACTTTTTCAATGGTAGATTTTAGCATTTTGCAAAATTTTAATGAAATTCAAAAAAATTTTCTATATCTTTTAGGGCATTATCATTTTTAATGCTAAATTTTATTTCTATACGACGACTCTTATCTTTATCTTCCACTCCATTGCTCATAATAGGATCAGAAAAAGAACGTCCACTAGCCATCAAAAGTTTTTGAAGTCTTGGATCCTTATAAAAACTATAAATAAAATTCATCACTTCATAAGCTCGTTTTTGAGATAAATCCAAATTATAAATATAAGATCCATCGCTATCCGTATGTCCTTCAATAATAATATTTTCAATATTAGATAAAATTTTTGGATCATTCATGATTGCATTAAAATATTCGCTTAAAATTTTTCTCAAACTTGCTTTTGCTTCGCTTTTTAAAACATAAGAATCTTTATCAAATAAAACTTCAGCAGGTAAAGAAATTGCTCCCGTTTTATCATTAATTGTAATATTACTATCAAGTTTTTTTTGCAATTCTTTGCTTAAATTTTGACGTATAAGTCCTAAATTTTGAATTTTTTCTTTAGCCTTTTTAAATTCTTCTTGCAAATTAGTCAATTCTTCATCTTTTTTTTCAAGCTGTCCAAGCAAAATAAGAATTTGTTTGTCTTTATTGTCAAGAGTTAAATTCAAATCTTTGCTTAATTGTTTATAGCTAGTCATATTTGCCTCAAGTTCTGCTTTTTGTAAATTTGCAAGACTTAAGGCATTTGAAGCATTATTTAAATCTGAGCTCAATTTAAAAACTATAGCTTCTTTATTTTTTAACTCTTCTTTGCTTTCTTGCAAACGTTGTTCTTGTTTATTAAGATTATCTTTTATTTCTCTTAAATCGCTTTGAGTTAAAACATACTTAACCACAATAGCACCTATAAGCAAAATAAAAACAAAAAGCAAGCCTGCCATCAAATCAGCATAAGCTATCCAAAAATTATTATCTTCTTTTGAATCATTTTTCATGATTTATTTTCTTCATTTAGATTTGAATTGTTTAACTCTGAATCTTCTTTCTTTTTTTCAACCTCTTGTTTATAATTTGCTTTATCTTGCGAATCCTCATTTTCATTTATAAAATCTGTTTTTTCTTGAGTTGTTTTTCCTATTTTTTTTATCATTTTGTCAGTTTCTTTATTTAAATCTTTAATTTCCTGCTTTAAATCGTCCATCATTTTAATTTTTTCATCTATATTTTTTTCTTCTTCATAAACTTCTTTAAATTTATGCATACCCTCAAAAAGACTTGCCTTAAATCCTTCAAAGACTTTTTCTTGACTTTCAAGCATTGCTTTTTCATATAGCTCAAAATTTTGACCAAAACGTTCTACTTTATCACTAAAAGTGTCTAATGTTTTATCAAAATGCTGAATTTTTTCATTGCTAATATCCAATAAACGATTATATTGCTCCGATATGCGTGTATTAATTTCTTTCAAACTTTGATTTAATACCCCTATTCCATTTAACATTTCTCCATACATTTTACCAAGATCACGATGATCTCTTTGAGCTCTGCTTAATTCTCCCATAGTTTGCTTTATATGCTCTCCACTTAATCTTATAGCTTTTTCCTCAACATTAAGCATGTCTTGAAACATTTGAAATTTTCTATCGATAGCATGATCAAGCTCTGCAAAAAAATCCTGATTACTTACTTGCTTAAAAATTGCACTAATTTTTTCAAAATGCTGCAAACTTTCCTTTAAATACCTCTGATCTAACTCTTCTTTAGTCCAAAAAAATCCACTTGTAGAATTTTTTTGGCGATTTAACAAACGTTCAATTTTACTCTTACCAAATTTTTCAAAAAATATCCACCAAAGAGCCAAAAAAATACCATAAATTGAAACATAAAAAGCAGTTCCTACTCCACTTAATAAATTTGCAATTTCTTGCTCTAAAGCAGCTGTATTATTGGAATTAAAATTAGGCATGGAGATTGCAATGCTAATAAAAGTTCCTAAAATTCCCATCATAGGAAAAATCGCTGATCCTATACTAGCAAAATTCTCATTTCTAGTTTCTTTGATATAGCTATAAGCAAAATCATCGAAATTAGCATTGGATTTTGTCTCTTTCCCTATTGCAAGAAAATGCTTCATAATATGTCTTTTTAAAGCTTGTTTAAATTCATCCTTTTGTTGCTCAAAAATACTATAAGCATATTCTGAATTATGTCGTGCAAAAATAAGTGCTGTAAAAAAAATAATACCTGTCATAATCACGGTATGTAATTCAACTTCGAAATTTATAATATTAAAATAGCCTAACAAAATTAAAATATAAAGCAAAGCAGGAATAAAAATAATTTTTAAATAAACTAAATAACCTTTCCTTTCTTTACTCTCTGGCAGAATAAGTTCTGCAATCTCTTCTGACTTTACTTCCATGTAAACAATCCCTAAAAAATAAAAATTTCACTTTAAAAATTATTAATAAAATAATCTTTAAAGTAAAATAAAAACTAAGCACAAGGCTTAGTTTTTATTAATACAATTCAAATCTTCAAAAGCGGTTTCTAAGCGCTTAATCATACTTTCTTCTCCGGCTCTTAACCATACACGCGGATCATAGTATTTTTTATTTGGCTTATCATCCCCCTCTGGATTTCCAATTTGTCCTTGCAAATAAGCACGGTTTTTAGCTTCATATTCACGAACTCCGTCCCAAAAAGCCCATTGAGTATCTGTATCAATATTCATTTTAATCACACCATAACTCACCGCATCTTTAATATCTTTTAGTTCACTTCCGCTTCCGCCATGAAAAACAAAATTAATAGGCTTATCACTACTTAGTCCGAATTTTTCTTTTATAAATTTTTGAGAATTTTTTAAAATTTCAGGTTGTAAGCTCACATTACCAGGTTTATAAACTCCGTGCACATTCCCAAAACTTGCTGCAATTGAAAATTTATCACTGATTTTTCCAAGTCTTTCATAGGCAAGAGCTACATCTTCAGGTTGAGTATAAAGCTTAGCATTATCAATGCCTGTATTATCAACACCATCTTCTTCCCCGCCCGTACATCCAAGTTCAAGTTCAAGGCAAATTCCTAAAGCATCAAGTTTTTTCAGATATTCTTCACAAGTGCTTAAATTTTCCTCTAAACTTTCTTCGCTAAGATCAAGCATGTGAGAACTAAATAACGCTTGTCCGTGATTTTTCTTAAATTCTTCATTTGCTGCGATCAAGCCATCTATCCAAGGTAACAATTTTCTAGCAGCATGATCAGTGTGTAAAATAACTGGAATACCATAAGCTTTAGCAAGTAAATGCACATGTTGAGCACCGCTAACAGCTCCTAAAACATCGCTATTAGGGCAGTTTTTACCGGCATAAAATTTTGCACCGCCGTTAGAAAATTGGATAATGACAGGAGAATTTATTTTTTTAGCAGTTTCCAAAACAGCATTAATAGAATTTGTTCCTACAACATTAACAGCAGGGATTGCAAATCCCTCCGTCTTAGCATATTCGTAAACCTTATTAAGCTCATCACCGCTTACAACTCCGGGTTTAACGATATTTAAAACACCCATTATTTGTACTCCACTTTAGCGTTATTTAAAAGTTCTTGACCCTTTTGGTTAATAATTTTCTTAAACTCTTCAAATTTAAGTCCATTCTCGATACCTTTTTTAACATCATTAAATTTAATTTGTTCTCTCGCACGAGAATTTTCTTTTAAAATAATGTGATAGCCGAAATTTGTTTTTACTGGAGTGGTTGTAATCGTGCCATTTTTAAGTGCGAAAGCTGCATCTGTAAAAGGTTTTACCATAGTTGATTGATCAAACCAACCAAGTTCTCCACCTTGATTTCTTGAACCTGGATCTATAGATTTTGCTTTAGCAATTTCACTGAATTTATTATCCAAAGCTTTACCTTTTAAATTTTTTAATTCATTAATAATTTCTTTAGCTTCTTTTTCACTAGAAACTAAAATGTGTTTAGCTTGAACTGATGCAGGTCTTATATACTTATCTTTATTTTGATCATAAAAAGCTTTTACTTTAGCTGAATCAACTTTAATCGAATTTAAAATTTTCTCTTGATATACATTTACTAATATATTTTCTTTCGCACGATCAAGCTCTTTTTTATAAAGTGGATCTTTTTCCAAATTCTGTTTTTTAGCATCCTGTAAAATTAGATCTTGAATGATATATTGTTGTACAAGCACTTTTTTTTGATTCTCTGGTAAAGTTTTAAAATCTTGCCCTCTAAGCATAGGAGCAAAAAAATCATTTACTTCAGTATCACTAATACTTTTTCCATTAACGGTAGCTATTGTAGCCGCATTTACATTTAAAGCTACACCAAAAACTAAAGCTGCTGCAACTAAAGAAATTTTTTTCATTGGTTTTCCTTTATAAATTGAAATATTTTAATACAAAATTAATTATATCTCAACTTGGTTTAAAGCAAATTAACTAAAATAAAAAAATGAAAAGAAATTTAAAAATCAAAGAATTATTTTTAAAAAATTTTGAAAAACCTACAACAGAATTAAAATTTAAAAATCTTTATGAGCTTATAGTTTGCGTGATGCTTTCAGCTCAATGCACTGACAAAAGGGTTAATCTTATTACTCCTGATCTTTTTAAAGCCTATCCAGATATTAAAAGTCTTGCTAAAGCTAATTTATCAAGTTTAAAAAGTTATATTCAAAGCTGTTCTTTTTTTAATAATAAAGCACAAAATCTTATCAAAATGGCAAAAGCTGTTTGTGAAAATTTTGATGGCGAAATTCCTTTAAACGAGAAAGATTTAAAATCCTTAGCAGGTGTGGGACAAAAAACTGCCCATGTTGTATTGATAGAATGGTGCGGAGCTAATTTTATGGCTGTAGATACTCACGTTTTTAGAGTTTCTCATCGCCTAAATCTCAGCAAAGCAAAAACTCCCGAAGCTACAGAAGAAGATTTAACACGTATTTTTAAAGACAATCTTAACTATCTTCATCAAGCCATGGTGCTTTTTGGAAGATATACTTGTAAAGCAAAAAAACCCCTATGTAAAGAATGTTTTTTAAATCATCTTTGCACAAGTAAAGATAAGGAAATTATATGAAATTTTTGGCTTTTTTATTATTATTTTCTTTAAATATATTTGCCCTTGAAGGTTACAAACCCAATAAAGATTTTTTCTCCTATTTTAATTCTTTTAATTGTTCTCAAGTTTTAAATAAATTTTTTTATATCAATTGCTATGATTACTCTTTAAAGGGCACAAAGGCAGTTGCTTACAAAGTTGAAGCCTCCAATTTAAAAATGAAACAAATTAAAAAACGACCGCGTTTTGAAGATGATACCAATATTCCTAAAAAATATCGCACCACTTGGAGTGATTACAAACACAGTGGATACACTCGCGGCCATACAGCGTCTAATGCTTCATTTCGCTTTAGCAAAGCCGCTCAAAATTCGGTTTTTTTAATGAGCAATATGACTCCGCAAAATGAGCAGATCAATGCTAAAGTTTGGAATGAAATCGAACAAAGAGAAAGAAAGTTGGCTTTAAAATTTCAAAGCGTGGAGGTTTTAAATCTTGTTCTTTATGATAAAAATCCAAAACGCATAAAAAATAATATTGCTATACCTAGTTCTTATATCAAAATCATCCAAACCTCAAAATTTAAAGAATGCTATCAGGTGCCAAATCATGAGGTAGAAGATGAAAAAATCAATCGCTATAAAATTTCTTGTGATCAATTTTAAAGGATAAAGATGGATCTGAGTGAATTTACAATCACTGTACTTTATATTGTAGGAATTTCAGCAGAAGGTATGACGGGAGCTTTAGCAGCAGGAAGACATAAAATGGATCTCTTTGGAGTGATATTTATCGCTTTGGTTACTGCTATTGGTGGAGGAAGTATACGCGATGTGGTTTTAGGACATTATCCGCTCACTTGGGTAAAACATCCAGAATATGTTCTTTTGATTTGCTTTTGTGCCCTTGTAGCTACTAGAATTCCAAAGGTAGTTACGAGATTAGAGCATCTATTTTTGACCCTAGATGCTATAGGACTTGTCGTCTTTAGCATACTTGGAGCACAAGTTGCTATGAAATTAGACTATGGCTTTATTATTGCTGTTTCAGCAGCTGTAATTACAGGTGTTTTTGGCGGAATTTTAAGAGATATTTTATGTATGAGAATTCCTCTTGTATTTCAAAAAGAAATTTATGCAGGTGTTGCAATTATAGCAGGTGCAATCTATTACATTTCAGCAATTTGGTTGGAAATTCATATTTTAATTTGTACCTTAGTTACCCTATTTATAGGTGTTTTAATGAGACTTTTAGCTATAAAATTCCAATGGTCTTTACCAATATTTTCTTATAACGAAAAAGGATAAAAATAAAACAAAAAATATTAAAAATTTTAGTTTTATTTTTATATAATGAATAAAAAATATAGGTTTAACAATGAAATTTTTTAATCAAATGCTATTTTTATTAACTATAGGTATGATATTTAGTGCTTGCGAGCAAACAAAAAGCGTGGAATACTATAAAACTCATCCACAAGAAGCTAAAGAAAGAAGTGATGAATGCAGGCTTAAATCCATCATCAGTCAAGATTGTGTCAATGCTTTTAGCGTGGCTATTCCTAAAGAGGATTGGGAGGATAATGAAAGCTTGAAAAATTAAATTTTATTTAAAAGCTATAAAGCTTTCAAAATTTGCCCATTTAAAAATACTTTCTATTTTTTCAAATCCAGCATTTTCAAGCATAGAAATATTTTCTTTCTCGCTATAAGGGATCAAAACATTCTCTAAAGCCTCTCTTTTAGCAGCTATCTCAAATTTAGAATATCCTTGACTTTGCTTATAATCAGCATAAATTTCAATCACATTTTTAGATAAAAATGCATCCTCAAAAAGTATTTTTTCACTCATTATAAAAATACCATTTTTATTCAAATTTTTATAAATTTGATTTACAAGCTCTTGTCTTTTTGGAGGTCTTATAAATTGTAAAGTATAATTTGCAATAAAAACATCGTTATTAAAAAAATCAAATTCGCATAAATTACCTTCAATAAATTCTATATTTAAGCCGTATGCATTGGCTTTTGATTTTGCTATTTCAAGCATAGGTAAAGAATTATCCACTCCAAAAAAGCGAAAATCCTTTCTTAGGCTAGATAAAAAAATCAAAAAATTAGCACTAGAACAACCCAAATCGCAAACTTTAGCACCATCATTTGCAATCTTAGCGATCAACTTAGCACAAAGTTCTAAATTTTCTTTATAAAAAGGCACAGAACGATTAATCATATCATCAAAAACACTGGCTACATTTTTATCAAATTCAAACTGTTTTTTTGGACTTTCTTTAAAAATTTCATCTTTCATTTCAAATCCTTTAAACGATCTTGAGCTATTTGTATATCTTGAGAAATTTGCTTTTTTAATTGTGTCAAATCTTCAAATTTGTAATTTTCTCTTAAAAAAGATATAAATTGAATTTCTATCATATCTTTGCAATTTATATCTTGATCAAATTTTTCTAAAATATGGCTTTCTATGGCAAATTTTCCATCACTGGAACGCAATCCTAAAAAACTCACACTTTTATAAATTGTATCTTTTATTTGGGTGAAAGTGGCATAAACACCTTCTTTGGGTAAAACATAATCATCGCATTGTAAATTTAAAGTTGCGTAAAGCTCTTTTGATCCAAGCCCCTGCCCTTTAACATGTTTGCCTTTTATAGAATAATTTCTTCCTAAAAGAAGATTTGCTTTTTCAATTTCACCTTTGGCTAAAAATTCCTTAATCAAGCTTGTATGAACACTCATTCCATTGATACAAAACTCATCCACTATGATCGTTTTTATCCCGCTTAGATTTTCTATATCTTTGGCTTTATAAGCTTTATTTTTACCAAAACAAAAATCATAACCAACAATAATGCATTCTAAAGAAACAAATTCTTTTTTTAAAAAATCTAAAAATTCTTTTCCATCTAAATTTTTAATACTTTCAAAATCAAGCTCTATGATTTGTTTATTTGATAGAATTTGCTTTTCTTTATGGGTGCAAAGTTTTCTACCTTGAAATTTATCTACGATTAAAATCGCACCAAAGTCGTCCAATAAATTAATAAGCTTTTGATGTCCCAAATGTAAGCCATCAAAAGAACCGATGGCTAAAGATTTGATTTTATTTTTTGCTATAGTGGTAAAAATATTCAACATTGCCCTCTTTTCCTTTTATCTTAGACTCTTCACAAATTTTTAAAATCCACCCCAAACGAATACAAGCTTTTTCAAATTCTTTTCTTGCTTTTTGAATTTCTTTTTCATCTTTAACAACACCTTTTTTATTTCTTTTTGCATTCTTTCCAACCTCAAACTGAGGCTTAAAAAGTAAGATTATATCCTTTAAGGCTAACTGATCAATATAAAATATCAAGTGATGTAAAGAAATAAAACTCACATCACAAGTGATAATTTCAAATTTTTCTTCACTTTTAAATACTCTTAGATCCGTATTTTCAACGATTTTTATTTTAGCATTATTTCTCAAACTTGGATGAAGTTGATTATCCCCCACATCCAAAGCAACGATTTTTAAAGCTTGTTTTTCTAATAAAATTTGTACAAATCCACCCGTGCTAGAACCTACGTCTAAACAAATTTTATTTGATATATTTATATCTTTATCCTCTAAAAAACTCTTTAATTTAAAAGCAGCCCTTGAAACATAAGTTTTATTTAAAAGTTCTAAATTCAATTCTTTAGAAAATAAAATTTCTTCTTGAGATAATTCTTGATTGAGCAAATTTTTGACATCGAAAGAGGGTTTAAATTTTTTAAAATTGAGCAAAATTTCTTCATTTTCTATAAGCTCTAAAGCTTTATTTCTACTGATATTCAATCGCTTTGCTACAAAAAGATCGTATCTCATTTTAAGCTTTCATTGAGAGACTTTTGCAAATCTTCTTTTTCTTTGGAAAACCACCATATGCCAATTTCAAAAGCATTTTTATTTAAAATTTCCCTGACTTGTTTTAAATTTTTATCCCATTTGATTTTATCTTCTTTTAAAGTACTTAAATTTTGTTCCCTTAGTAAAGAAAAATTATCCATCATCGTTAAAATTTCTTTATGGTAAGGTTTTATGTTTTGGTTTTTACTTTCTTTGGAAAGAAATAAAGCAATTAAAATTATAAAAGAACTGGCAAAAATATAAATTTTGTTTCTTTTAAAAGCAAAATTATAAAGATAAGCAACAAAAAAAGAAAATACAAAAAAATTAAAAAAATCAAAAACAAAGTTAAAAATTCTAAACCAAAAAATTCCAAAATAAGATAAAAAGTATTCTTTCAAAGCATTTATAATTGCTAAAAATTGAGAAATTAAGTCAAAAAATAAAAAACTTGAATTTTTATAATAAACTATATTTTGATGAAAATCATATAAATTAAATATAGTTTTAACATTAAAAAAAAGATCAAAAATGCTATAAAAAAGTGCCGTAAAAAAACTCGATATAAGGATGATAATAAAATCAGTATAAGCATTATTGACAAGTTGAAAATAAAGTTTTTTTTTGAAAAAAACCAACAATAAAGGTAAGATTATAAATAAAAAAATATAATCTTGTCTTTGAGAGGCTAATAAATTTAAAGATAAAGAAAAAATAGCAAATAAAGCTACAAAAAAACTCACAATATAAATGTATAAATTTCTAGAAGTTATTTTATAGGCTAAACTATTTTTAATCAATACTGCCTCTTTTATGATACTTTTTCTAAAATTTAAAAAACCAAAAAATTCCTTTAAAAAGGCATAAAAAATAAAAATTAAAAAAATAAAAGCATAGCTAAAAAACTGCCATGTTAAAATAAAAGCAAATAAAGCCAATAAAGCGATCATTTTATCAACTCTTGAAAATCACTTTCATTGATACATTTAACACCAAGTTCCTTTGCTTTGTTTAGTTTAGAACCTGCTTCTTCTCCAAAGAGTACAAAATCTGTTTTTTTAGAAACTGAACCACTGACCTTTCCACCTAATTTTTCTATTAAGGTCTTAAAATGATCTCTTGGCTTAGAAAGTGTTCCAGTAATTACAAAAGTTTTTCCTAAAATAGAACTATCGCTTTTAATCTCTAAACGCTCCACTTTTAATTTTAAAATATGATAAAACTCACAAATTCGGCTTTCATTCACACGAGTAAACTCGCATAAACTTGCCGCCATTTGCTCACCAAAACCCTCTAAATTCGCATAAGATTCAAAATTTTGCTTATGCCAATCTAGACCAAAACTCGAACTTAGTTTTTTAGCTGCTACCTCTCCGATATGCTCAATTCCTAAAGCTGTGATAAAACGAAATAATTCACACTCTCTTGCATTTTCTATAGCATTTAAAATATTATTGATTTTCTTTTCCTTAAAACCTTCTAAATCTTCAAAATCTTCGTATTTTAAAGAAAAAATATTTTCAATTGTACTGATTTTTTTATTTTTATATAAAAGCTCAACTATATTTTCACCAAGTCCATCTATATTTAAACACTTTTTAGAAACAAAATGTATGATTGAATTTAAAAGCCTATCGGTGCAATCTATATTTTGACATTTTATAAGCGTTCCTTCATCTAAAAGCTCACTTTGACAGGTAGGACAAAACTTAGGACGCAAGATATCAAATTCTAAACCATCGCGTCTTTCCTTAAACACTTTAGTGATTTTAGGTATCACATCTCCACTTCTTATAACGCTAACAAAATCATTGATTTTTACATCCAATCTTTCAATTTCATCAAAATTATGCAAAGTAGCAGATTTTACCACAACCCCATCTAAATTTACAGGTTCTAAAACAGCAACAGGAGTGATCACTCCACTTCTTCCCACTTGTAAATTAACCCCAATTAAACGCGTTGTTTTTTCAAGCGCTGGAAATTTAAAAGCCACCATAAATTTTGGAAATTTAACCGTATAACCAAGCTCTTTACAAAGTGCTAGATCATCAACTCTAACTACCATACCATCCATCATCATAGGTTTTTGATCTCTTAAAGATAAAAGCTCTTTATAGGATAATAAAACCTCATCTAAGTCTTTACAAAGTTTTACAAAATCATCTTTTAAAAAACCGAGCTCTCTGATAAAATTCATTACTTCACTATGTTTTTTAAAATTTAAAGAATTTTCTCCAACTCCCCAAGGATAAAATTTTAAATTCCTTTCTTTAGTAATTCTTGTATCAAGTTGTCTTAGGCTTCCGCTGGCCGCATTTCTTGGATTAGCAAATAAACTTTGATTTAACTGCGCTCTTTTTTCATTGATTTTTTCAAAATCATCTTTTAAAATCACAACTTCGCCACGAATCTCGATTTTTTCTTTATAAGAAATGGTTTTTGGAATATTATCAATCTCAAAAACATTTAATGTAATATCCTCGCCTACCTCGCCATCACCTCTTGTAGCACCACTGATTAATTTACCATTTTCATAAAGCAAATTTAAACTCGCTCCATCAAATTTTGGCTCTATAAAAAAATTATTTTCACACTTTGCACGTTTTGCCCAAGCTCTTAATTCCTCCTCATCAAAAACATCTTCCATAGACCACATGCGGCTTAAATGAGTGATTTTTTTAAACTCACTCTGTATAGTAGGAGCTATTTTTTGTGTTGGTGAATTAGGTGAAATGTCATTTTCATTTTGACTTTCAAAAGCTCTTAATTCTCTAATCAAAGCATCATATTCCTCATCACTTGCCAAAGGCTCATCTTTTTCATAATATGCCCTCATCCACTCATTAGCCAAGGCTACTTTTCTTAAATATTCTTCTTTAGTCATCTTAAACTCCTATATTTCTCATAGCATTTGCCAAGGCAAAAAGCTGTTGATGTTCATACAGATCATGCACTCTTATAATACTTGCTCCATTTTCAAAAGCTTTTAAATGTAAATACAAAGTCCCTGCTAAACGATCCTTAATCTCACTTGTAAAATAAGCATTAATCACACTTTTTCGACTTGCCCCTATCAGCAAAGGTTTTTTAAATTGCAAAAAATGCTCCAAATGCTTGATTAAAATCATATTATGATCCGCACTTTTTCCAAAACCAATACCCACATCTAAAATGCTTTCTTTTACTCCATATTTATCTAAAATTTCAAGCTTTTCCTCAAAAAACAAACTGATTTCATCAAGCACATCTTCATAATAAGGATTATCCTGCATAATACTTGGATCTTTTTGTATATGCATCAAACAATATTTTGCCTTATATTCACTTGCAAGTTTGGCTAAATTTTCATTTTTTAAGCCTGTAATATCATTAATCAGTCTAAAACCTCTATCTAAGGCATATTTTAAACAATACTCATCAAAGCTATCCAAGCTAAAAATACTTTTTTCATAATATTTTTTTGTATGAATTAAATCAAGAA
Organism: Campylobacter aviculae; assembly: GCF_005406215.1. Classification (GTDB taxonomy): domain Bacteria; phylum Campylobacterota; class Campylobacteria; order Campylobacterales; family Campylobacteraceae; genus Campylobacter_D; species Campylobacter_D aviculae. Next base: position 136,819 of record NZ_NXMA01000003.1, read on the forward strand.
TATTTTTAAGCCTTTTAAATTCTTCCTCTTTACCACAATAATAACTCCCCGGTCTTGAACTTACCGCACCGATATCTATATAATCAGGATTTAAAGCTAAAATTTCATTGAGTTTTTTTTCAAACTCATCTTCACTAACGCGGCTATTGACATGAAAGCTATCTTCATTGATATTCATAACCGCCATAAGTTCTACTTTTTTAGGCTTTAAAAAGTCTTTTTCTAAAAAAAGAGCTAATTTTTTAAGCCCAAAATCTTGCAGTTTTTCTTTTGATATTAATTTTTGAATTTGTTCTTTTGTCGCCATTAAAAGAGCATTAGAATGAGTTATTTTTGCTGTAATAACCTCTTTGTGAGTTACTAACTCCGCCCCCACTCTTAAAGCATCTTGTTTTAAGATATTTGCGGCTGCTGTGCTTAAATTTTTTATCAAAACAAAATGAATTCGTGTCTTTTGACTCATGATTTTTTGCCCAAATTGATGAGGGTTAATAAAAGAGCAAATTATCTTAAAATCTGTATCAGGATTGATTTTATAAAATTTCATTTTATTTCTTTGTATAAAAATTAAGCAAAAGAGTGGTTAAAATCAAAGAACTTTTAGCATTAAGCTTTGCTAACTCATAAGCTTCATAAAAAAATTCAAGTTCTTTAGCATTAAAATCTTTTATTTTGATCATTTGTTCTGCTAAAAGAGTGATTTTTTCTATAAGTTCATTTTTGTCTAAATTTTCATTTTTTTGTAAAAATTCAAACAATATTTTCAAATCCATTTTATCTAGTTTTAAATTTAAGCTATTTTTGGACTTTTGTATATTGCGTTTTTCACATATAAGACGCGATTTTATCGTGGGTAAAAGCAAATTTTTAGAAGGGACAACGATTGCAAATTTTATATTGCTTGGTGGCTCCTCAAGAAGTTTTAACAAAAAATTTTGCGCCTCTATCCTGTAGTTTTGTGCCATTAATACTATAATTTTTTCATTTGTTTCAGCTATATAACTCTCTTTTTCAACCGCTCTTGCATCATCAAGTAAAAATTCATTTACAGGAATTTTTGGAATAAATCTTAGATTATTATTTCCATATTGTTCTATCATTTCTTCTTTGATGGACTCAAAATCTTCACTGATTATAATTTTACTGACAAACAAAATTTATCCTAAATGAACCTTAGAAAATAAAATCGCATCCAAACTTAAATCTAAGAGTTTGTAAAGAGTAATCAGCTTAGCATCAAGATCTTTATCTTTAGAATTAAGAAAAAAGCTATTTTGTAATTGTTCATCAAAAAGCCATAATAAACTATCATTTTTAGATTTAGCGATTAAAGCTTTTTCATCCATAGTAGAACCTATATAAAAATAAACATAACCATTAGGAAAAGTGATATCAAGCAAATCATTAAGCAAAGCAATCTCTTCTACTTTTTGTACCTTTTTTTTACATAAAGCATTTAAAGAAACAAAAGGCAACATAGGACGATTTGCTTTTGCATTAATGTTTTTTAAAAAATATTCTTCATACCAAGATCTTTGTTCATCACACATCAACACAAAAGTGCGTCCTTCTAGTAAATATTTAAGCTTTACTTGCATCAAAGGTGCCCATTCTAAACGACGTGACTCCATCCATGCCATAAAAGTTCCGCCATTACGGATATTTTCGAGTGTAAAACTTAAAAAATCACTCATTTATCAAGTCCATAACACTCATGAAGTGCTCTTACAGCAAGTTCACCGTATTTTTCATGTACTATCATAGAAATTTTAATTTCACTTGTAGAAATCATACCTATATTGATATTTTCATCTGCTAAAGCTTTAAAAGCCTTACTTGCCACACCGGAATGCGATTTCATTCCAACACCTACTATAGATACTTTTACTACAGCACTATCGCTTTCTACTATAGTATCTGCGTGTAAAATTTTTTTCATAGCATTCTGTGCCAATTCTAATTCATTTTGAGGTACAGTAAAGCCCAAATTAGTCGCTCCATCTACTCCCACATTTTGAATAATCATATCTACATTGATATTTTCATCTGCTAAAACAGAAAAAATTTCAGCTGCAATTCCTGGTTTATCTTCTACATTTCTTAAAGTTATTCTTGCTTGATTTTTATCTAAAGCAATACCGCTAACTAAAGCTTGTTCCATTTTATCCTCTTCTGTAATGATTGTTCCTTGATTGTTATTAAAACTACTTCTAGTGACTAAATTTACATTTAATTTCTTAGCAAGTTCAACTGAACGATTTTGTAAAACCTTAGCACCCAAGCTTGCAAGCTCAAGCATTTCCTCATAAGAAATTCTATCAAGCTTTTTAGCCTTAGGTTCTATACGCGGATCTGTCGTATATACTCCATCAACATCAGTATAAATTTCACACAAATCCGCATTTAAAGCTCCAGCTACTGCAACAGCACTCAAATCACTTCCACCGCGCCCTAGCGTAGTTACATTTCCTTCCTCATCAACTCCTTGAAAACCTGCTACAACGACAATTTTTCCTTCATTTAAGGCTTCTTTTATAGCTTTAGAATCAATATAAGAAATTTTTGCCTTGGTAAAAATATTATCAGTGACAATGCCTGCTTTTCTTCCTGAAAACGAAACAGCATTAAATCCTTTTTCATTTAAAGCAATAGAAAGTAAGGCACTTGTAACACGTTCTCCACTACTTAAAAGCATATCCATATCTTTACCATTTGGATTTTTGCTAAAGTATTGTGCTTGCTCTATTAAAGTATTTGTAACTCCACTCATTGCAGAAACTATGACAACAAGCTTATGTCCTTGTTTTACACTTTCTATAACACGATTTGCAACCGCTTCAATGCGTTCTAAGCTACCAACACTTGTTCCACCATATTTTTGAACTATAAGCATCTAGATATAACCTTTCTCTTTAAAATACTTAATCACTTTAATATAGATATTTCTTTTAAAATGATGGATCATTTCAAAAATTTGCTTTACACTAGCAAATTGATAAGCACTGAATTCGGGATGTTTTGTTTGTATATTAATCTTAGAATTATCCTTTAAGCGGACTAAAAAATATTTTTGAATTTGTCCATCGTAAGGATACATTTTCTTAGCAACTCTTTCAGGAAAATCGTAACTTAACCATTCTGGATATTCAGCGATGATTTCAACCTCATCTGTACCAATTTCTTCTTTTAATTCTCTTAATAAAGCGCTTTTAGTATCTTCACCCTCATCAATACCTCCTTGTGGAAATTGCCAAATATTATCCATATCACTTCTTTTTGCTATAAAAAGCTCACATTTTAAAGGATAAGTATTTGATAAAATGATAGCAGCTACATTTGGTCTATATTTTTTTTCTTTTTCCACTTTCTTTCCTTAACCTACTCAAGGAAAATAATTTTAACCAAAATCAAATCAATTTTTGATTAAAATTTACTAATTTTAATCAAAATGTTTTAAGGTTTTTATGCATTTTTATATTCATATTCCATTTTGTGAGAGCAAATGTCATTACTGCGCTTTTACAAGTTTAAAAAAAGAAAATTATGAAAAATCTTATTTTAAAGCTTTAAGTCGTGACATAAATTTTCATCTTAAAAAATTTAAAATCCATCACAATCAAATAAAAACGCTGTTTATAGGTGGCGGAACTCCAAGTTGTATCCATACAAGCAACTATGAATATATCTTTGAAATTTTACATCCTTATTTAGCCAAAAATGCTGAAATTTCATGTGAGGCTAATCCAAATTCAGCGACCTTAAATTGGCTTAAAGCCATGAAAAATATAGGGGTTAATCGCATTTCTTTTGGGGCACAAAGCTTTCATTCTGAAAAATTAAAATTTCTTGGAAGAATTCACGATCAAAAAATGATTTTTAAAGCTTTAGAAAACTCGCATAAAGCAGGATTTACCAATATTAATTTAGATCTGATCTATGATACTAAAATGGATGATAAAAAAATGCTTGAATTTGAACTTTTAAATTTAAAAAAAATAAAACCCTTGATCACCCATTTAAGTGCTTACAATCTCACTATAGAATCAAAAACTGCTTTTGCCAAAAAAGAACATTTTAAAAAAAATGCCCCTAATCTAATGAAATTTTTTATTCAAGAAATAATACAACTTGGCTTTTTTCAATATGAAATCAGTAATTTTTCTAAAAATAAAAACTCAATGTGCAAGCACAACCTTAGCTACTGGAAAGGTAAAGATTATATAGGCTGTGGCTTGAGTGCGGTAGGATTTCATAAAAATCAACGTTTTTATACGGCTAAAAATTTAAAATCCTATATAGAAAATCCTACTTTTAGAAATATAGAAAAACTAAGTCCGCAAGATTTAAATTTAGAACATCTATTTTTAGGACTTAGAAGTATAGTAGGCATTGAAGAAAAAAAATTAAGTTTAGCTCAAAAACAAAAAGCTGATTTGCTTGTAAAAGAAAAAAAACTTGAATTTAAAAAAGGAAAATACCATAACCATAATTTTTTAATCAGCGACGAACTTGCTCTATACTTTTAAATCTTCATAAAAATGCTTATGATTATCCTTATAAGCCTCGTAAATTTTTTGTCCTTCTTTAAAATTGAATTGATACATTCTAAAAATCACTTCTATATTTTTAGGAGTCCAAAACTCATGATAGCTGTATTGATAAGTCATACCTATTTTCTGCATTACCCTACCGCTAGCAATATTATTTATATCATGCGTAGCTGTTATGTAGTCAATTTCACCTTCTTTTTTCAGATACTCTAAAAACATTTTACAAGCAGAAGTTACAATGCCTTGCTTATGAAATTTTTCTCTTAAGGCATAACCTAGATCATTAGCTTGATTTTCAAGATTTAAGTGTATATAACCTAACATTTCATCATTTTCTTTTAAGCATATTGCGAGACGATATTTGGATTTTTGCTTATCTGCTTTAAGATAAAATTGCTCCAAATGATTGTGAGTTTGTTCCATACTTTCAAAAACAAACCAAGGTAAATATTTATTAACTCTTTCATTGCTTAATAAATCATGCAAATGATGTAAATCCTTAGACTCAAAAGGTCTTAAAATAATCATATTTTCTTAATCCTTACTCTATTTTCTAAATATTTTAACGCAATTAATTTTAAAGTAATTAAAATTAATGTAAAATTCTTTTTCATTCCTTAAAATAAAGAAGTTATAAATGAGTTTTGGTGAAATTATAATCATTTTAATCGTAGCAATTTTAGTTTTAGGTCCTGATAAACTTCCTGAAGCTATTATGCAAATAGCTAAAATTTTAAAGGCTTTAAAGAAAAATATAGATGATGCAAAATCAAGCATAGAAAAAGAAATTCGTATCAATGAACTCAAAGAAGAAGCTAAAAAATATAAAGATGAATTTTCTTCAAGCAATGAAAATATACGTAAAAAACTTAGTTTTGAAGAATTTGATGACTTAAAAAAAGATATACTTGAAAAAACTAAGGTGGATTTAACTTTTGATAGTAGAGAAAATAGCTCCTCAAATAATCTTAGTGGGCAAAATTTAACCCCCAATGAAAAACCTAATCTAACTTCATTAGAAGAAAAAACGGAAAAATAAATGTTTGAAGAATTAAAACCCCATTTAATAGAACTTAGAAAACGTCTTTTTATCAGCGTTGTTGCTATTATCGTATTATTTTTAATATGTTTTGGCTTTCGTAATTATATTTTAGAAATTTTAAAAACCCCTCTTGTGGAAGTTTTACCTGAATTTTCAAAACACATCAACGTTATAGAAATGCAAGAAGGTTTATTTACAACTATTAAAGTGAGTTTTTTTGCTGCCTTTGTTTTTGGTATTCCTATTATCTTTTGGCAATTTTGGAAATTTGTCTCCCCTGGACTTTATGATAATGAAAAACGTCTTGTAATTCCTTTTGTAAGTTTTGCAAGTATTATGTTTGCTTTGGGTGCTTGTTTTTGTTATTTTATCGTTGTACCTTTGGCTTTTAAATTTTTAATCAATTTTAGCCTTAATGAAGGTTTTAATCCTGTCATTACTTTAGGGACTTATGTTGATTTTTTTATTAAAGTTATCATCGCTTTTGGATTAGCTTTTGAAATGCCCGTTATTGCTTTTTTCTTTGCTAAAATAGGTTTGATTGATGATGCGTTTTTAAAGCGTCATTTTCGCATCGCTGTTTTAGTTATTTTTATTTTTTCTGCCTTTATGACGCCACCTGATTTTTTATCCCAATTTTTAATGGCAGGACCACTTTGCGGACTCTATGGACTTTCTATTTTAATCGTTCAAAAAGTCAATCCAGCTCCTAAAGAAGATGAAAAGTGATAAATGAAGATCTTATTCTTTCATACTATGATTATATTTTACCACAAGAACTTATAGCAAATTATCCAGTAAATCCTAAAGAAAATGCTAAACTTTTAGTTTATGAAAGAAAAAGTCAAAAAATTTTTCACACAACCTTTGCAAATTTAAAAGATATTTTACCCGATTGTGCTATCTTTTTTAATGATACAAAGGTGATTAAAGCAAGAATTTATGGAAAAAAATCAAGCGGTGGTAAAATAGAACTTTTTTTACATCAACCTTTTTTAAATTCAGAAAAACCAAACTTTATGGTTCAGATTAAAGGGCGTGTAAAAATCAATGAAATTTTATATTTTGAAAAAAACTTAACAGCAGAAATTATTGAAATTCTAGAAGATGGAATGCGTAAAGTTTGTTTTTATCAAAATGATAAAATTTTAGATACAAATAAACTTTACAAACTTCTTGATCAAATAGGACATATTCCCTTGCCTCCTTATATCAAAAGAACAGATAATACCGATGATATTAAGGATTATCAAAGCATATTTGCTAAAAATTTAGGCGCAGTGGCAGCTCCTACGGCAAGTTTGCATTTTAGCGAAGATATGATTAATGATCTTAATAAAAAACACGAAATCTATCATCTAACCTTACACGTAGGTGCAGGCACTTTTAAAAATGTAGAATGCGAAAATATACAAGAACATAAAATGCATAGCGAATTTTTTAATATTCCAAAAAAAGCTTGTGAAATTATTGACTCAAAAAAACCTATTTTAGGTATTGGAACCACCGTTACAAGAACTATAGAATACTATGCAAGAACGCATAAAGAAAGTGGATTTTGTGATTTATTTTTACATCCTAATAATCCACCCATAAGACAAAATTATCTTTTAACTAATTTTCACCTACCTAAATCAACTCTTATTATGCTTGTTTCATCTTTTATAGGCAGAGAGCAATGCTTAAAACTTTATGAATTAGCCATAAAAGAAAAATATCGATTTTACTCTTATGGCGATGCTATGCTTATTTTATAGCTACTCTTTAAATTTCATAGCAATTTTAGCTTGAAGCTTAAGCCAATCTTTTTGAAGCATGATAGGAAAACCTCCATATACTCTACCTCCTTCAAGGTTTTTACTCACTCCACCTCGTGCGGCTATTGTGCTAAAATCCCCTATTTTCAAATGCCCACTTGTAGCACTTTGACCGCCCATAACCACATTTCTTCCTAATTGACTTGAACCTGAAATACCAGTTTGCGCCACAATAATACAATTTTGTCCGATATCGCAATTATGTCCTATTTGAACAAGATTATCTACTTTAGTTCCTGCTTTAATAATTGTACTATCAAATACCGCTCTATCGATTGTCGTACAAGCTCCAATTTCTACGAAATCTTCCAAAATAACATTACCATTGTGATAAATTTTATAATGTTCTCCGTTTTTATTGTGGGCATAACCAAAACCATCACTTCCTATAACACAATTTGCTAAAAGATGGCATTTTTTTCCAATTTTAGTATCATTATAAATCACTACATTAGGATGGATGATACTCTCATCTCCAATGCTGACATTATCCCCGATATAAGCACCAGCCATAATGACTACATTTTCCCCAATATCAACATTATTGCCTATATAAACATTAGGCATAATTTTAGCACTCTTAGCAATATTTTGCTTTTTTTCTTTAACTTGTTCAAACAAAGGCTTTGCAAAAAGCTTACTTAAAAAAGCAAAACTTAAGTGTGGGTTTTGAGTGATCAACACTTTTGTATCTTTTGGAACCAAATTTTCATATTCTTTAGTTACTAATATCGCAGCGGCTCCAGTATTAGGAATATCTTTAGCATTTTTTTCTCCATCACAATATGTGAGCTCTGTAAAATTTGCCCTCAATAGAGAATTTAAAGCAGTGATTTCAATATCTTCTCCGTTATATTCTAAACTTAAAAATTCCGCTATTTCTTTTAATTTCATTTTATTCCTCGTAAAAAATTGTAATAATTTAATTTTATAGATAAATCAATCATTAAAATCATATCACGATAATCTTTCTAAAAATTAACTTTTTCTATGTAATCTTAAAAATCAATGCAAGATTTCCCTTAAAATTGTATTCAATCTTTTCCCATCAACCCTTGCTCCAAATTGCTCTTTTGCTTCTTTCATAACAAGTCCCTGATCTTTTAAAGAGCTTACCCCTAGTTTCTCAATCAAGTTTTTTAATGCTGATTTTAATTCTTCATCACTTAATTGTTTTGGTAAATAAACTTCAAGAATAGCAATTTCATCATTTTCTTTTTGAGCCAAATCTTCTCTTCCGCCCTTAATATAAAGTTCTGCCGCATCCTTTCTCTTTTTTATTTCGCTTAATATAATCTTATAAATTCTTTCATTATCAAGAATGATTCTTTCATCCACTTCAACTTGTTTCAATGCAGCATTTAAAGTCCTTAAAACATCTCGTTTGAAATCGTCTTTTTGTTTCATCGATTCTTTAATATCATTTAAAATTTGTTCTTTAAGTGTCATTTTCTATCCTTAATTAATTGAAATTACAAGCTTTAAGATTTAAACCAAAACCTTCTAAACCTATATAATCTTTATCGCAACTTTGAGATAAAAGCTTAATCTCTTCTATTTTAAAATACCTTAAAATTTGTGCCCCTATGCCATAATTTTTAAATTGAGTCACGCTCGTTTTCTCGCCTTGCATAAAAATTATAACTCCACCATTTTTATATAAAAATTCAATTTGTTCTAAAAGTTTTGAAAATTTATCTGAAGTTAAAAGCTCAAAATCATTTCCACCAATGTAAAATTTTACATTGGTGCATTTTTGAATTTCTCCAAAAGAAAAAACAACATGCTGTGTATTATTATGATCAAGAAAAATAAATTTTTGAGCCTTAAAACCTGCCAAAAAACTATCACTTTTATCCTGTAGCTTAATAAGACTTTCATGCTTTAATCTATATTCTATAATATCAGAAACCGCTATCATATTTAAATCGTGTTTTTGACAAAATTCTTCCAAATCATTTCTTCTAGCCATATCTCCATCATCTTTAACGATTTCACAAATCACACAAGCTTCTTTAAGGCCTGCCAAACGACAAAGATCCACCGTTCCTTCTGTATGACCCGTTCTTTCTAATACCCCTCCGCTCTTAGCAATCAAAGGATTAATATGTCCTGGACGAACAAAATCACTTGCCTTTGCATTCTCATCAGCAAAAATTTTTATAGTCATATCACGTTCATAAGCACTCACTCCAGTTGTAGCATTTTTTGCATCAACGGTTATTGTAAAAGCTGTTTCGTGATTGGAAGTATTTTTTGGCACCATCAAAGGGAGTTCAAATTTTTTTGCAAGTTCTTCTCCAAGTGCTACACAAACAACACCTCTTGCCTCTTTAATCATAAAATTAACTTTTTCTTTTGTGCTAAATTGGGCAGGAAAAATTAAATCTCCTTCATTTTCCCTATCCTCTGCATCCACCATTACAAGCATTTTGCCTTGTTTTAAGTCCTCAATAGCTTGCTCGATGTCTATAAATTTCATATTTTCTCCATACAATATTAAAATTACGAAAATTATAACTTTATTTGCTTGACAAATAAATTAAATTTTAATATAATCTCTTTCTTAAAAATCTTTATAAAAATACACATTCAAAGCACACTGGGGTATCGCCAAGCGGTAAGGCAACAGGTTTTGGTCCTGTCATTCAGGGGTTCGAATCCCTTTACCCCATCCATAATTTACTTATCGCGAAGTAGAGCAGTGGTTAGCTCGTCGGGCTCATAACCCGAAGGTCGGAAGTTCAAATCTTCCCTTCGCAACCATTAAAAAACTCTTTTTATACATTATACCAAATCATATCTTCTATATTGTAAATCTAACTAATTAAACTTAATTTAAATTATCAATATTAATTATACTTAGTGAATCTAAATTATTGTTTTTTAAGCCTACATTAACTGGGGGGGGGTATAATCATTTTTTGATTTCACCATAAAGGATTTTTTTGCTCACCCACATCTATGACTTCTTAGAAAAAAGTGTTGAAAACTTTAGTGAAAAAATAGCCTTTGTTGAACCCTTTGCTAAAGAGGGAAGAAAGGAAATTACTTATAAAGAATTTGATCTTTATTCTAAAAAAGTTGCTAGTGAAATTTTAAGAACTTTAAATAATGATACCCTACCTTTACAAAAAGCCATTCTTATTATATTACCTAAAGGCATTGATTGTTTGATTTCTTTTTTTGGTGTAGCCTTAAGTGGAAACTTTTATACGCTCTTAGATGAAAAAAGTCCTAAAGAAAGAATAGAAAAAGTTATAGAAGTTTTAAAACCAAAACTTCTAATCACTTCTAAAGAATTAAAATTAGACTTAAATTTACCCACTCTTCATACACAAGATTTTCAAAATTTTAATATCGATGAAAATCTAATCACTAAAGCTAAAGAAAACCATATCGATACCAATTTACTTTATGTACTTTTTACCAGTGGGAGCACTGGAATTCCTAAAGGAGTAAGTATAGCTCATAAGAGTGTGGTGGATTATACCTTTTGGGTATGCAAAACCTTTCATTTTGATGAGAATGAAATTCTAGCCAATCAAGCTCCATTTTATTTTGACAATAGTATCTTAGATATTTTTTCAAGTATAAAAGTAGGCGCAAGCTTACACATCATCCCCAATCATCTTTTTGCTTTTCCTGCTAAAGTATTACAATACTTAGAACAAGAAAAAGTAAGCACGATCTTTTGGGTGCCTTCAGTGTTGATTTATTTTGCAAACACTCAAGCTTTGGATGATTTTTCTTTGAAAAAGCTCAAAAAAATACTCTTTTGTGGTGAAATCATGCCCAATAAACAATTAAACCTTTGGAGAAAGCATTTACCTCAAAGTTTATTTGCCAATCTTTATGGCCCTACTGAAATCACAGATGTTTGCACCTACTACATCATCAACCGCCCTTTCAAAGATGATGAACTCTTACCTATAGGTAAAGCTTGTAAAAATACAGAACTTTTAGTCTTTGATGAAGATATGAATTTTATAAGTCCTAAAGAAATAGGCAAAAAAGGAGAATTATATATAAGAGGAACTTCTTTATCTTTAGGATATTACAATGATAAAGAAAAAACTAAAAAAGCTTTTCTACAAAATCCTTTACATGATAATTATTTAGACTTAGTCTATAAAACAGGAGACATCGTTGCTTATAATAAATTTGAAGAATTATTGTGTTATGGAAGAGCAGATAATCAGATCAAATACATGGGTCATAGAATAGAACTAGGAGAAATAGAAAGTATTATTAATTCTCATGATAAAGTAAGAAACTCTGCTTGTATTTTTAAAGAAGAGATCATTTGTTTTTATGAGAGTAAAGAAGAAATTGATTTTAGAATGTTTTTAAAAGATAAATTACCTCTTTATATGATACCTAAACATTTTAAAAGAATAGATAGTTTTAAACTCAATCAAAATGGTAAGATTGATAGGGGTTATTTAAATGAACTGGTTTGAAAATTTTCAACAAGAATACCAAAAAGGCTTTTGGCTTCATAATTATTATGATGATATTTTCTCTTTAGAAAAAAAATTAAACCATGGCAAAATGCTTCTTCAAAAAGATGAAAATAATTTTTTCTTTTATGAAAATCAAAAGCTTTATTTTTTCATCCAAAACAATAAAAAATTCAATCTAAAGCCAAGCTATACAGGGATAATCATCAAAAACGATCGAACCCTTATAAAATATCAAGAATTTTTAGAAAAAAATAATTTTAAAATTCACCAAAATTTTTTGCAAATGTCTAGGGGGGGGGGATTGGAACTTTGAAAAAAATAAATTGTGATTTTATTTCACAAGCTAAGTTACAAGATATGGATGAAATCATAGCTTTTTTTAAGCATTTTTTTGATCCAAATTATTTATTTTTATTTGATGCTAAAGAATTAGAAAATTTAAAACAAAATATATTCATCTACAAAGAACAGAACAAAATTTGTGGTGCCTTGATTTACCGTGATTCTTTTAGTGTAAATTTTTTAGAATTTTTAGCCATAAAGTCTGATTTAAAATATAAAAATATAGCCTTTGCTCTACTTTTAAATTACATAACAAATTCAAAACATCCCTTATTGAAACTTTTCGTAGATGAAAAAAATGAAAAAGCCATCAAATTTTATAAAAGATCTGGGTTTAGTTTCAATGATACAATTTTAAAATTTTACAGGAATTTTTAATGCAGTATGCAAACATTTACATTTTAGGCACAGGCAGGGTTGCTAAAATGTGCCAAAAAATCGCTTGGGATTTTTTTGATCAAGAGATCATTTTGATACCCTATAATCAGAATTTAGATGATTTTTTCAAGCATTTAAAAGATTGTCTTATAATAAGTGCTAATAATTTTTACATTTTTAAAAAAGAATGCGTATTAAACAATACCATCATTAACTATCACAACGCCTTATTGCCAAAACACAAAGGATGCAATGCACACCTTTGGAGTATTTGGGAAAATGATGATGAGAGTGGAATTTCTTGGCATTTAGTGGATGAAAATATAGACACAGGTGCCATTTTAATCCAAAAGAAATTAAAAATAGAGCGTCATTTTACAGCTCTTAAACTTTTACAAAAGCAACACGAACTCGCCATTGATTCTTTTAAGAAAGCTTTGCAAAATTTAAAAAATAAACGATTTAAAATTCAAACTAGCTATGGGGGGGGGTATCACAAAAAATCGGAATTTCCCAACGAGTGCTTTTTGGAACTCTCTTGGGATATAGAAAAAATTGATCGCTTTTTAAGAGCTTTAGATTGTGGCGGATTGACAAAGGCTAAAATCAAAATTCTTGGCACAGAAAAAGAAATTTTACTTTATCAAATCAATGAATTTGACTTAATTTTAAATTTAAGTGATAATACGATTTTGAAAATTACAAAGGAAAATAATGCAAATTGTTAAACAATTTTTTATAAACATAGAAAGAACTGATATAGATGAAAAGATGACAAATTTAGTCAGTGGAGATCTTATTGATAGTATAGACATCATAGCCTTAGTTGCCGAAATAGAAAAATATTATAAAAAACCTTTGAAGGCTGAATTTATAACTCCTGAAAACTTTGAAAGTTTTGAAAGCATCAAAAAAATGCTAGAACTTGCTATGAAGGATTAAGAGAAGTTAAAAACTTGTCTTAATTCTCTTTCAAAGATTGAATGATTTTATTTTTAGAAACGATGATTTGAGCTATAAAATCGACTATATTATCCCAATCTTCTTTTTTAATATCCCTTAAGGTATAATTTTCTTGATATTCGTCCCAATTTATAGGAGCAAAAAGAGTGCTTTTGTGTGGAAAATATTTTTGCTTTACCCACTCTAAAGAGGGTGAAAAATAATCCACATAAGCCTTAGCTATATCTTTTTGAACCGCAAATTTTAATCTTTTTTCTTGAGCACCTTCAAATTTCCTTCTTGCCATAAAAAGCAAAGAATTTAAATTATCTTGCTGTAAATCTTTTTGATTAAGCCTTGACATAAGCTCCATTCCCAAAAGATTAAAACTTTCATTCTTGGTTTGTTTTAAAATAAAATCCTCATCCCACTCAAGCCCTAAGTGATACGCAAAATCCTTCAGTAAAGTTCCACCAACATAATCTTCATTTAAAAGCCTCACGATCAAATTTTCCTCTCCAAAAACCTCTGCGTAAGTTTGACAAATCCATTTATAATCAAAAATATACTTTCTAGGATGATTAAAAGGCGTAAAATCAGCGGAATAATAACCTATATTGTTTTATGATCTTGAGAACAATGCGAATTCAAATACCCCAAAGTATCTCTTAAATATACGATAATATAAATTTGAGTAAAGCCCAATTCTCTCATAATTTTTTCTAAAATTTCAACATGTTTTTTAGTAGAAAAATCCCAAACTATACCTTCAGCTGAAAAAATGAATTTTTTATCTTTATGCAAAGCACTTTCAGCTTTAAAAATTTCTATAGCACCTAATAATTTTTCATCACTTAAATCCTTTAGAATATCTTGGTCTAACTTTTCTTTATTGATCAATTCTAAAACTATATCCACTAAAATCTAGTGTCTATTTGCTACTCTAAGGCTTTTTGGATAAATATAACCTTTTTCTAAGAGTTTTTTTTCATTTTGAGCAAAAAAACTTTGTATCGCAGTACTACCTGTTTTGGGATTGCCAATATGTAAATACGCTATCATTTTCTACCTTAAAAAATAAAAATCTATGCTATTATAATATAAAATTATTTAAGGATTTTATAAATATGAAACTAGTGTTAAATTCTCATACTATCAAAGCTATCAGCGTCATTTTTCCAAAGAATAACCGATCTAATAGATGAAGAATTACAATTGTGTGGATTAACTCAAACTAAATTTAATCTTTTTCAAAAAACTTGTAATTTTTCATCACACTATATAGCCAATGAAAATACGTTTGCTAGCGATTTAGCTATTGAAGCTTTAGACACATTGCTAAAAAATGATGTGTTATCAAAAGAAGAATTAGATGTTATATTTCTTGCTACACACACTCCTGATTTTTTTGCACCTCAAACATCAAGCATTATACATAAAAAATTGAATTTAAATAAAAAAACTATATGTATAGATACAACAGCATTTTGTTCCGGTTTTTTGCAAACACTGATGCAAGCTTTCCTGATGTTAGATAATCCTAATATTCACAAAATAGTCATACTTACAAGTCTTGTAAAAAGTAAAAAAATCGATATAAAAAATGATAAAATATCTTACCTTACACATAGTGATTGTGCGTGTGCAATTTTAATCGAAAAATCTCAAGACACATCACAAAAAACTTTTTTCTCTCAAAATATATATAGCCAATATGCATTAGAAGAAACATTGCCATTAAATGCTTATAATACCAATTTTAATGAATATTTATATATCAACAATGGTTTATTTTTTGATTTTGCATCAAAAAATTATCCTGAATTTTTTGATGATTTTTTTGAATATTTTGACATAGATAAAACACAAATAGCAAACTTCTTTTTTCACACTCCAAATGAATTTTTTCTTCAAAAAATGTTAGAAAACTTATGTTTAAATAATTTTCCATGCTTCCATCAGGTATTTAGAACATATGGGGATTGTAAAATAAGCAATTTGCCTATAGAATTATGTCTTTACAAACAAAACGATAAAATAGGCACAGCTTCACAAAAAAAAGGGGGGGGGGAATAAATATATCCTTTCAAGTTATGGAGCCGGAATTATCTTTAATATAATAGCTTTACATATTGATTTTAAAATGCTACAAACTTTTATAGAAATTAAAGAATTTCCAATATAAATTTATTTACTATCTTTAAATTCAAAAGCTTTGTTTTTGCAAAAATAAGAAATAGATCTTTCTTTGAAATATTAATTTAGCTTCAAATATCAAGAGAAGTTCTTTTTTTAAGTTCCATCTGTTATTTTTAAACCCTATTCTGCATTTTTGATGAATTTACATCTATCTCCTCAAACTCACATTAAAGTTAAGTTGCTTAAAACACCTATGGTATTAAGCTTTACATCATCACAAGAAGGTATTTCATAAGTTTTATCAACGATCATTAATAACCTTTTGGGATTTTTAAAGATGATTATACTTAAAATTTGGTAAAATAAACCCTAAAATCAATTCAAGGCAAAAAATGAAAAATCTTTGCATTATACCTGCGCGCGGAGGGTCAAAAAGAATTCCTAGAAAAAATATCATAGATTTTTTAGGAAAACCTTTAATCTCTTATAGTATAGAAAGTGCTTTAAATTCGCAAATTTTTGATGAAGTTATCGTTTCAAGCGATGATGAAGAAATCATTGAAACAGCTTTAAAATTTGGCGCAAAAACACCTTTTAAAAGATCCGCTCATTTAAGCGATGATTATGCTTCAAGCACTGCTGTGATACAAGATGTGATACAAATTTTGCAAAAACAAGGGCAAAATTATGATCATGTCTGTTGTCTTTATGCTACAGCACCGCTTATCAGCGCTGATATCTTAAAACAAGCCTTTGAAAATTTTATACAAAATAAAAGCCAATTTTTATTTAGCGCTTGTGAATTTTACTATCCTATACAAAGAGCTTTTTATTTGGATGAAAAAAAACAAGTTTATATGTTTGATGAAAAATACTACCAAAGCCGCTCTCAAGATCTTACTAAAGCTTATCATGATGCGGGAGCTTTTTATTTTGGTACTAGCAAAGCTTGGCTTGAAAATGATTTTATGTTTAGACCGCATTCTAGTGTATTTTTACTGCCAAGAAATTTGGTTTGCGATATAGACACACCTCAAGATTTAGAATTTGCAAAGATACTTTATAGGGTAAATTACAAGGAAAAAAAATGTTTATAAAAGAAATAAAAGGGTTTAAATATCCTGATATGGAACTTGTCAGATGGTTTTTTAAAAATAAATTAAATGATTTAAAAGATGGTAAAGTTTTAGAATTTGCTTCACACAATGGTAATAATCTTTCCTTGTTTGCAAACTATGACTATGAATGTATTGGAGTAGAACTTAGTGAGCTTCATTACCAAAATGCACAATATAATTTTAATCATGTTTTAAAATATAAAAAATTTCAATTTTTTAATGATAATATGTTAAATTTTGCCAAAAATTTTAAAGATATTTGTGCTAATGTTTTTTTAATACCTAATGTAATCAATTTTATCACTAGAGAGGAATTTAAAAATTTGCTTAAAAATAGCAGAGATAATCATCTTTATAAGTATGGGGCGGGGTATTTTTCTTTTTTCTTTTTAAGAGCAAGAAGCATTAGAGATCATCGCTATAAATTAGGATATGCTCTAGAAAATGGTAGTTTTATCTTAGATAAAGATGAATTTAGCGGAGAAAAAAATTGTCTTTGTACTTGTTATCAAGAATATGAATTGGTAGAATATTTAAAAAAATATCTAAATTTATATGATTTTGAAGTTATAAGTAGTGAAAATATCAATATGAAAAATCAAGTTTGCATTAAAGATAGTGATATTATAATTTATGGAAAAATTTGCTAGGAGAGTAAATGTATATTAGAGATTTAAAAGGTTTAAAATTTCCAGATTTAGCTATTATTCAATTTTTTTTCAAAAACAATTTACATCAAAATTCACATAAAAAAGTTTTAGAATTCGGCTGCTCAAACGGAAATAATCTTTCCTTGTTTGCAAACTATGACTATGAGTGTATTGGGGTAGATTTTAACCCTGATAATATTAAAAATGCTTATTATAATTTTGAAAATGTTATTCAAGCAAAACAATTTCAATTTTTTGAAGAAAATATTTTGAATTTTTGTCAAAAAAACCCCAATATTCAAGCAGATATTTTTTTAATACCCAATATTGTAAATTATCTAAGAAGGGAGGATTTTTTAAATCTTTTAAAAGATTGTAAAAAATATCAAGCATATAAAGATAATGCTCTATTCTTTTTAAGAACTAGAAGTATTAAAGATTTTAGATACGGCTTTGGAGAAAAAATAGCCCACAATACATTTAAAATTACCGATGATGATACAACTGGGGAATTGGGTTGTATTAATACTCTATATCAAGAATACGAACTGGTGGAATATCTTAAAGAATATTTAAATTTATATGATTTTAAAGTTTTAAATTATGAGGCTAATAATATAATGAAAAATGATATCAATATTCTTGATAGCGATATAGTAATTTATGGAAAAATTAAATGAAAATAGCCATCATGCAACCCACTTTTAATCCATGGCTAGGATATATATATATGATACACAAAGTAGATGCTTTTGTATTTTTAGACAATGTCCAATTTGAAAGAAGATCATGGCAAAATAGAAATAGAATTAAACTCCAAAATCAAATTTTTATGCTGAATTTAATCATAAAAAAAGCATCCCAAAAAACTTCTTTAGCGGATATATTCTTAGAAAATGATCAAAAATGGAAAGAAAAATTTTTAAAAACTTTATATCATGCCTATTCTAAAAGCATAAATTTTAAAAAATACTATCATTTTTTAGAACAAAGTCTTTATCAAGAAAAAAAATTGGTTGATTTTAATATCAATTTAATTTTAAAAATTTGCAAAGATCTAAACATACAAACACCTATTTACAGAGCTTCTTCTATGGATATAACCCTAGAAAAAAAAGAAAAACTACTGCTTAATATTTGCAAAAATTTAAAAGCAAATTACTATTTGTCTCCTGAAGGTTCTAAGAACTACCTTGAAAATGCCAAAAAATTATTTGAAGAGCAAAATATCAATATCGAATATTTTGATTTTGTACATCCTGTTTATTTTCAACAAGGAAATACCTTCATTGCTTATCTAGGTATTTTAGATTTTATGTTTAATGAAAAAAATCCGATATTAAAATTTAAAGAAGTGATTAAAAAAAATGAAAGTCTTATTTAGAAGTGATAGTTCCACTCAAATAGGTTTTGGCCACATAAAACGTGATCTTGTTTTAGCAAAACAATATGATGATGTCAGTTTTGCTTGTTTGCCTTTAGAAGGCTCTTTAATCGATGAAATTCCCTATCCTGTTTTTGAACTACAAAGCGCTAGTATTTATGAGCTTATCTATCTTATCAAAGAGCATAAATTTGACTTACTTGTGATCGATCATTATGATATTACAGCTGATGATGAGAAACTCATCAAACTTGAAACAAAAATTAAAATTTTAAGCTTTGATGATACAGTAAATCCTCACCATTGCGATATCTTACTCAATGTCAATGCTTGTGCAAAGGCAAGTGATTATGAGGGTTTAGTTCCTTTTAAATGCGAGTTAAGATGTGGTTTTTCTTACGCTTTGATTAGGGATGAATTTTATATTGAAGCTAAAGAAAAAAGAGAGAAAATTTGGGATTTTTTCATTTGTTTAGGAGGAACAGATATAAAAAATCTTTCTATGGAGATCGCAAGTGATCTGCCAAAGGATAAAAAAATCGCCATCGCTACAAGTTCGTCCAATAAAAATATCAAAAAACTTCAAAAGCTGATCGAGGAAAACCCCAATATCAAACTTTTTATTGATCATGACAATATAGCTAAACTTATGAACGAAAGTGAAAAACTCATCATCAGTGCAAGTTCTTTGATCAATGAAGCATTGCTTTTAAAAGCTAAATTTAAAGCGATTTGCTACATCGAAAATCAAAGGCCAACCGCTGATTGGCTTGCAAAAAAAGGCTATGAAGTGGAGTATAAATTTTGATTAGATTAAAAAATTTTACTGAACTTAATGATGAAGAAATGATACTGGTTTGGCAATGGAGAAACGATAAAAGAGTCAATCAGTTTATGCATACTAAAAATTTTGATCTTAAGAAGCATAAAAATTTTATTCAAAGTTTAAAGCAAGATAAAACTAAAAAATATTTTTTAGTTTTTAATGATGAAGAAGCTATAGGAGTGATTGATTTTATCCACATCAATCAACAAGATTGTTATTTTGGACTTTATGCAAAACCTGATTTAAAAGGAATGGGTCAAGTTCTAATGGATGAAGTTAAAAAATATGCCTTTGAAATTTTAAAAGTTGAAAAGCTAAAAGCTTGTGTTTTAAAACAAAACAAAAAAGCATTGAAACTTTATTTTAAAAATGATTTTCAAATTGACAAAGAGGATGAAAATTTTTTCTATATAATATTAAGAAATTCTATAAGTTAGCAATTTTTAAAAAACTTTTTAATCCATACGCTTACCAAACTATAGCAACAAATTTCTAATTCATCCTTACAGCAAAACCCTCTTTAGCTAATTCTTCTTTGATATCTTTTGGGGTGTATTGAGAAAAGTGGAAGATATAAGCGCCTGCTAGGGCATCTGCACCCAAATTTAAAGCCTTGCTTGCATCACTTGGTTTTCCTAATCCTCCATTGATGATGAGTGGAATTTGAAGTTTATCTTTAAAAAGATTTAAAAGTTCTAAATCATACCCTTGTGCCTTTCCTTCAAAATCTATTGAAGTGAGTAAAATTTCGCCCGCCCCTTGTTTTTCATACTCTAAAGCAAATTTTAAAGGATCAATGTCTAATAATTCTCCTTTACTATAAACACAAAAGCGATCATCTTTTCTTTTAACATCAATGGAACAAACGATACATTGCGATCCAAAACGATTTGCCGCCTTAACAATAAAACTAGGATCTTCCAAAGCCTTAGAATTGATAGCGATTTTATCCGCTCCAAGATTTAAAATCTTTTGTATATCCTCAATGGTTTTGATCCCACCTCCTATAGTTAAGGGCATAAAACATTCTTTAGCGAGATCTTCTAAGCTTTCAAAATCTATTTCTCCAGTTTTAGAAGCGTCAATGTCTAAGATAATCAACTCATCAACATTACGTGCATTATAAATTCGCATCGTTGAAGTTAGATGGCCAATGGTGCGAAAATCTTTAAATCCTATGCTTTTTACTAGTTGTCCATTTTTTAGTAAAACACAAGGAATGATTCTAGTTTTTAGCATTTTAAAGCCTTGTAAAATTCTCTAAAAGTTTTAAGCCTAAATTCTGACTTTTTTCAGGGTGAAACTGCACACCAAAAACATTGTCCTTTTGGATACTCGCTGTAAATTGATGGCCATATTGTGCTTTTGCGCTGATGAATTTTTCATCGCATTTGACATAAAAAGAATGCACAAAATAAAAATCACTTTGCAAGGGAATATCTTGATACAAAGGCTCTTGCTTTAAAATTTCCAAATCATTCCAACCCATGTGAGGAATTTTTAAATCAGTTTTTTCAAAAGGAACAACCTCGCCTTCTAAAAAACCAAAACCATTGCAAATTCCACCCTCATAACCTTTCTCTAAAAAAAGTTGCATACCAAGACAAATTCCTAAAATAGGCTTTTTTGCTTGTAAAACTTCCTCTTTTAAAAGCTCTATAAATTCCATTTTTTCTAAATGCCTCATCGCCTCTTTAAAAGATCCAACGCCTGGCAAAATAAGTTTTTGTGCTTTAGAAAAATCTTCTTTTTTTTGGATTAAAAAACTTTTAGCTCCTATTTTTTCTAAAGCCTTTAAAACTGAATTTAAATTTCCTGCCTTATAATCAATCACGCCTATCATTTTAAAATATACTCTTCTTTTCTAACCAAAGAACCATCAATATCTCTTAAAAACTCGCCTTTTTCATTACGTTTAAAAATTTTTTTATTGGTAAAAGAATCCACGATTTTTTGAAATTCTTCCTCACTAAAACCGCTAAATTCTAGGTATTTTTTAATGGCTTTTTTAGGTGGCTTTCCATCGTATTTTTGTACAAGTCTCACACCCTCTTCTCTGGTAATATACCCTAAGCGAATATCCAAACACGCATTGTCCGTTGCTCTTCCAAAGCCATATTTGCAGTATTTTAAATAATCATGCACATGATTAGAATAACAATCCAAATTTTCAAAATTTTCATAAGTAGTTTCAACCGGTTTAACACTTGTCTTAAAACCATTTTTTTGAGAAATTACAAGATTGTTTTTATAATCCCATTTAAAATAATATCCTAAAAATAATCCTGTAACACCAACTCTTTTAAGCTCTTCATCGCTTGGATAAGTATAAAGATACAAATCTTTTTCATTGATACCACCCACTCCTAACATATCTGAAGCACGATTGCCCAAAAGTCCACCAAATTCCTCAAGCCACTCTCTTCCTAAAACATTTTTATCCTTACTACTTGCAGGGCCTCCATACTCAATTTGCGGACTTTCACCCCATATAATCAAAGGGATATCAAAATTAACTGCGATTCTTGGTACAGAAGTAAAAATTCCCAAATGGTTTTGCCATTCATTGTCCCCTGTTCTTATAAAAGCCTCTCTTGCAAGCTTTTTATAGACTTTTGGATTTCTTTTGATGTGGATGAGATCAACGCCTAAATTATTAAGATTTTTTAAATTTTTACGTCCTATTTTAGTAGGAATGCTTGGCTCAAAACAAACACACAAAGGATTTAGCCCAAGCTCAAGCATTTTAATCACTTGAAAAGTAGAGTCTTTACCCCCGCTCACTCCTATTACACAATCATAAATAGGATGTTTTTTATATTTTTTAATGAGTTCTAAAAATTCTTTTTCTCTTTCTTGCCAATTGATTTCCCTATTTTTACTTTCTTGAGAACGACAGGCATCGCAAACCCCTTCTTCATCGAAATGTAAATCAGGTTTAGTATCTGGCATTACACACTTTTTGCAAAATTTCATCACTTTCCTTAAAAAAATTATTCTTAAATATCGTCTATATTTTTATTTTATTAATATTTTGCTATAATAAAGCTAAACTAATCTAAGAGAATTCATGAAAAACAAACATTTTTTTATTATCGGTGGTGGTGATTTACAAGCAGACTTAGTTTTGAGTGTAAAAAAAGATTTTATCACCCACGTTTTTGACTATAATGAAAATTGTTTTTGTAAAGACTTAGCAGATTATTTTCACCCTATTTCCATTGCAGATAAAGAAAAAATTCTAGAACTCGCTATAAAATTTAATATCGTAGGCGTTGCTACTGCTGCTACAGAACTTGGAAATTTAACGGTGTGTTATATCGGAGAAAAACTCAATCTTGGAACTAATTCTTACGAATGTGCTAAAAATACTACCGATAAAAGCTTGATGAAAAAAGTGTTTGAAAAACATAATATCAATCATGCCAAATACTTCATACTCAAAGATGAAAAAGATTTAGAGCAAATCACTCAATTTCCTATTATCATAAAACCAAGCGATAGAAGTGCTGGAAGAGGAGTGGTAAAGGTATTTGATAAAGAGAATTTAAAAAAGCGTTATCATGAAGCTAAGGAACTATCTTACAATAAAATCGTTTTGGCTGAAGAGGTTTTAAAAGGCAAACAATTTAGCGTAGAAACGATAAGTTCTCATGGCAAACATCAAATCGTAACCATTACAGAGGAATATTTAAGAGAGGGTGAATTTGCAGATGACTTTTTAGAGACGCAACATTTAGTTCCTGCTAGAGTAACTAATTGTGAAAAGGATTTTATTGAAAATGAGATTATAAAAGTCTTAAATGCCTTTGATATCAACTTTGGAGCCTCCCACATAGAAGTGAAATTTGAAACTGACGGGGGGGGGGATTTCGAAAAATGCAAGCTATCCGTCATAGAGATCGCAACCCGCGTAGGAGGTTGGCGTGATGTATTAGTGTATTACTCTTACAACATTGACTATTTACAACTTTTAATCCAAAGTTCTTTAAAACAAGAATTAAAAAAAGTAAATACAAAAGCTGAAAATTTTTGTCTGGTTAAAATGATTTTTACCAAAGAAGATTATGAGTTTTATAAGAAATTAAAAGCTTTAAAACCTCAAATGATAGTTAAAGAAAGAATTTATGTTAAAAATGATGAAGAATTTTCTTATTCTTCATCACTAATGGATTCTAAGGGTTATTATTATTTGAAAATTTCAAAGGATGAGGATCCTGAAAACTATATAAAAGGAGATCTTCGCTTCTAAACTCCTAGTAAAAATCTTTTAACGGATTTTTTTAGGAGAATTCATGAAAAACAAACATTTTTTTATTATCGGTGGTGGTGATTTACAAGCAGACTTAGTTTTGAGTGTAAAAAAAGATTTTATCACCCACGTTTTTGACTATAATGAAAATTGTTTTTGTAAAGACTTAGCAGATTATTTTCACCCTATTTCCATTGCAGATAAAGAAAAAATTCTAGAACTCGCTATAAAATTTAATATCGTAGGCGTTGCTACTGCTGCTACAGAACTTGGAAATTTAACGGTGTGTTATATCGGAGAAAAACTCAATCTTGGAACTAATTCTTACGAATGTGCTAAAAATACTACCGATAAAAGCTTGATGAAAAAAGTGTTTGAAAAACATAATATCAATCATGCCAAATACTTCATACTCAAAGATGAAAAAGATTTAGAGCAAATCACTCAATTTCCTATTATCATAAAACCAAGCGATAGAAGTGCTGGAAGAGGAGTGGTAAAGGTATTTGATAAAGAGAATTTAAAAAAGCGTTAAGATGAAGCTAAGGAACTATCTTACAATAAAATCGTTTTGGCTGAAGAGGTTTTAAAAGGCAAACAATTTAGCGTAGAAACGATAAGTTCTCATGGCAAACATCAAATCGTAACCATTACAGAGGAATATTTAAGAGAGGGTGAATTTGCAGATGACTTTTTAGAGACGCAACATTTAGTTCCTGCTAGAGTAACTAATTGTGAAAAGGATTTTATTGAAAATGAGATTATAAAAGTCTTAAATGCCTTTGATATCAACTTTGGAGCCTCCCACATAGAAGTGAAATTTGAAACTGACGGGGGGGGGGATTTCGAAAAATGCAAGCTATCCGTCATAGAGATCGCAACCCGCGTAGGAGGTTGGCGTGATGTATTAGTGTATTACTCTTACAACATTGACTATTTACAACTTTTAATCCAAAGTTCTTTAAAACAAGAATTAAAAAAAGTAAATACAAAAGCTGAAAATTTTTGTCTGGTTAAAATGATTTTTACCAAAGAAGATTATGAGTTTTATAAGAAATTAAAAGCTTTAAAACCTCAAATGATAGTTAAAGAAAGAATTTATGTTAAAAATGATGAAGAATTTTCTTATTCTTCATCACTAATGGATTCTAAGGGTTATTATTATTTGAAAATTTCAAAGGATGAGGATCCTGAAA